>CAIYZC010000611.1 GCA_903930565.1 uncultured Pedosphaera sp. | reverse complement strand
GACTCTCCGCATCGGCATCATCGACAATGGTCCCGGCTCCAACGGCGGCGTTTTCGGCGGCCCTGGCGTCACGGACATGCCCAAAGGCCTGCTTGGCACTCCCGGGGTCAGTAACACCGGCGCGGGCCAGACAAATCACTTGCACCTCACCGGCGGCACCTTGGACCTGAACGGCTGGAGCCGTAACAATGGCAACAGCATCATGCCCTGCCCGGATGGCACGGGTCTGATCATCAACAATTCCTCCAACATTCAATCCGCGTTGGTGATCTACGGCGACGGGCAGGATCACACCTTTGCCGGCTCTATTAACGACGGCGGCCCGCTCCATATCACCGGGTCGGGGAGCTACAACGACAAGGGCTATCAGATCGGCATCATCGACCTGCATTATGGCGCCGGCAACTATGTGTGGACCCTCGCGGGCACCAACACCTATTCCGGCTCCACCCGCTTGGGTAACGCCAGCATCCGGATGGGTAACGACGGCAACGGCAGTTGGGGCACCTTGGGCATTCCCTCGCAGATCGGTGGCGTGACCGGCCCGCTCCGGGTTTACTACCCCTACTTCCTCGACCTCAACGGCACCAGCCAACAGGTCGGCGGCGCCACGCACACGGGTGGCAGCAGCGGTTACGGCAAGATCTACAACAGCCGACCCGGGACGGTTTCCACCTTCAACTTCGGCCCTTTCGGTTCCGATAGCTTTTCCAGCGATTTCACCTTCCAAGATAACGACGGCGTGAATCCGGGCGGCATCCTGGCCTTGAACATGTCCGGTAGCGGCACCCAGGGGATGACCGGCGCCAACACCTACAGCGGGGACACCACGCTCACCGGCTCCGGGTCGTTCGCCTTCACGGCCGCCCAAGCGGTGAGCCACAATACCAGTTTCAAGCTCACCACCACGGCGGGCAGCCTGACCTTGGGTTACTCCGGCAGCGTCAACGTGCGCAGCCTCTACGTCAACGGCGTCCGTCTGCCGGACGGTGTTTATGGTGCGGGCACCGCCCCGATCGCCGGTGCGAGCACCGGCACGATCGACGTTTCCCCTTGGATTTGGAACGGTGCGTCCAGCGCCAACTGGAGCACGACGGAAAACAACTGGAGCTCCACTTCGCCCGACACCTCCCTTCCCTCCTCGCTGCCTTGGTTCGCCGGCCGCGAAGCGGTGTTCGGTGCTTCCGCGCAGAAAAACGTCTCGCTCGCGGAGCCGATCAGCCTGTTCAACCTGACGTTTAACACCGCCGGCTACACCATCGCCGGCAACGGTAACACCCTGAATATGAGCGACGCCGGCGCGGGCATCAACGCCAACGCGGACGCCGTGATCGCCGCGAACATTGCCGGCACTTCCGGCCAGACCTTCGCCGGCACCGGGACGGTTACGTTGCAAGGCGACGGGGCCAGCGGCAACACCTACACTGGCGGCACCTACATCCACAAGGGCACGGTGGTGCTGCAGGCTTGGGCTGCCGGCGCGCAGAGCCTCGGGGCCGCGAGTTGGGGCATCGACAGCTTGGAAGCGCTGGACACCGGCGCCACTCTCCGCATCGGCGTTATCGATGCGGGCCCGGGCTCCAATGGCGGCGTCTTCGGCGGCCCCGGGGTCACCGACATGCCCAAAGGTCAAATCGGCTGCCCCGGCTTCAGCAGCGGCGCGGTCCACCACTTGCACCTGACCGGGGGCACCTTGGACCTCAACGGCTGGAGCCGCAATAACGGCAACACCATCATCCCGCCGCCGGACGGCACGGGCTTGATCGTCAACGGCTCCTCCAACGTCCAATCCGCCTTGGTGATCTACGGCGATGGCCAGGACCACACTTTCTCCGGCTCGATCAATGACGGTGGTCCGCTGCACATCACGGGCGCCGGCAGTTACAATGACAAGGGTTACCAAATGGGCATCCTCGACCTGCACTATGGCTCCGGCAACTACGTGCTGACTCTCGCGGGGACGAACACCTATTCCGGTTCCACCCGTCTGGGCAACGCCAGCATCCGCATGGGGAACGACGGCCACGGCCATTGGGGCACCTTGGGCATTCCCTCGCAGACCGCCGGGGTGACCGGGCCGATGCGGGTTTACAGCCCCTACTTCCTCGACCTCAACGGCACCAGCCAGACCGTGGGCGCGGTGACGCACACGGGCGGCGGCGTGATCTACAACACCATGCCCGGCACGGTGTCCACCTTCAATTTCGGACCCTATGGCTCCGACAATTTCAGCACGGATGTCGCCTTCCAGGACAACAACGGCACCACTCCGGGTGGCGTTTTGGCCTTGAACATGGCCGGTTCGGGCACCCAGACGATTAACGGCGTCAACACCTACAGCGGTGACACCACGGTCACCGGCAGCGGGACGCTGATCATCAGCGCCGCCCAGGCGGTTAGCCCGAACACCACCGTCCGCCTGAGCACCACGCAGAATCCGCTCCAGTTGACTTACTCTGGCAGCGCTTCAGTGAAGCGTTTGGTCATCAACGGGGTGGAGCAGCCCAATGGCACCTACACCTCGGCTTCCACCACCGCTATCACCGGCTCCGGTTCCCTCGTGGTGACCGGCTCCCAAATGGTCGTCCGGCCGACCCTCAACTTCACCACCAGCGCCACCGGCGGCGCGGGCGGTCTGCCCAGCCTGTCCTTCAATTGGTCCGGCGCCTACAAGCTCCAAGCCAAGACCAACTCCCTGAACGCCGCCTGGGCTGATTACACCGGCGGCGCCAACAGCCCCGTCACCGTCACGGTGGACAAATCCAAGAACGACGTGTTCTTCCGCCTCGCTCCCCGCTAAGCGGGAGTGAACGGTCCGGCCACGACTTCGTGGCCCGGATTCCTTGGGCGGGAGGCGGCGCGCAGGCGCTGCTTCCCGCCCTTTTTTATTTCTCTTTCCCTCCGGTTCCCTTAGGTTTTCGGCCCGAATGAACATTTACGCAGAACTCGCCGCCCGGGGTTTGGTGGCCGATTGCACCGACCAGGAAGAGTTGTTGAAGCGCTTCGCCGCCGCCCCCATGACCCTGTACTGCGGTTTCGATCCGACCGCCGACAGCCTGCACGTGGGCAACTTGGTGCCGCTCCTCGCTTTGCGTCGGTTTCAACTGCTCGGCCACCATCCCATCGCCGTGGCGGGCGGGGCGACGGGTTCCATCGGTGATCCCAGCGGCAAGAGTGCCGAGCGGCAATTGCTCACCCGCGAGGTGTTGGCCGCCAATATCGCCAGCGTCAAAGAACAGTTGCGCCGTCTGCTCGACTTCGAAACGACCGTCAACCCCGCCCGCTTGGTGGACAACGCGGCCTGGACCGCCCCGGTCAGTTTCCTCGATTTCCTGCGCGATATCGGCAAGCACTTCTCGGTGAACATGATGGTGCAAAAGGAAAGCGTGCGCGCCCGCATGGAGGACCGCGAGGCCGGCATCAGCTACACGGAGTTCAGCTACATGCTCCTCCAAGCCTTTGACTTTTACCATTTGCGCCGCGAATTAAACTGCGAACTCCAAATTGGCGGCAGCGATCAATGGGGCAACATCACCGCCGGCATTGAACTCTGTCGCAAAAAGTTGGGCGCCCAAGTCTTCGGCCTCACCCTGCCGCTGATCACCAACGCCGACGGTACGAAATTTGGCAAGACCGTCGCCGGCGCCATCTGGTTGGATCCCAAACGCACCAGTGTTTACCGCTTTTACCAGTTCTGGGTGCGGACGGACGATCGCGACGTGGTTCGCTACCTCAATTACTTTACCTTTCTCGATCAGGCCGAAATCGCCACTCTGGCGGCCAAACACGCCGAAAACCCCGGGGCGCGGGAAGCCCACAAAGCCCTGGCCCGGGCCGTCACGGATTTGATCCACGGTCCCGCGGCGACCACCGAAGCCATCCGCGCCAGCGAGATTCTTTTCGGCGGCGGCTTGGAAGGGGTGTCCGAAGCCACCTTTGCCGACATCGTTGGCGAGGCTCCCTCCCGGGAAATTGGCCGCGAAGCCCTGGCGGGCGACGGAACGGCCTTCGTGGAGCTGTTGGTGCTGTCCGGTTTGGCGGCTTCCAAGGGCCAGGCCCGCAAGGATATCGAAGGGGGCGGGGCTTATTTGAACAATGTGCGGGAAGCCAATCCCGCCCGCTTGGTCACCAGTGCCGATCTGCTGTTCGGCAAGCACCTGCTTCTGCGCAAGGGCAAACGCAATTACGTGGTGCTGACGATCAATTAAGTCGGACGCCCCGCCCCCCCCGGCTCAACGGAGCTTGGTGGGCGGTGGCGGCGGGGGTACCACTGGTGGCGGTGGGGTGGGGGCGGGCGCGTATTTTCCGGTGCGCCAAGGCACCTCGAAAATTTCGACGTCATCGCGGATGCCTTTCACATGGACGGGGTCGAGTCGCACGCAGGTGGCGCCCAATTCGGGATCCACCTCCATGATTTGACTCCGCGTCGCTTCGCTGATGATGACGCGGCTGCGTCCGGACACGCCTTCGAGGCGGCTGGCGATGTTCACTTCGCGGCCAAAAACCGTGTAATTTACCAAGTGGTTCTCCCAACCCATCAGCCCCACCGTCACGGTCCCCGTGTTAAGGCCGGTGCCGACCGCCAAGGTGGGGCGGCGGGGTAATTTGGGTTGGCCGTCGGCCACCCGCACCAGGTTTTCCGCGTCAATGCGGGCGTTTTCCTCCTCGCGCTCCCGGTTCAAATCATAAACCGCACGCTGGGCGCCCAGGGCGGCTTTGACGGCACAGAGGGCGTGTTTCGGGTTCCTGACCGGTGCGCCCCAGAAAGCCATCACGCAATCGCCGATGAATTTGTCCACCAGGCCTTCGTTGGCGATCACTTGTTCCGCCACCACGGACAGATAGCGGTTGACCGTCTGGAGGGTTTCGGCGGCCGATTGCTCGCGCGCCGCATCCGCTTCCACTCCGGTGAGATTGTGCTCTTTGATGTAGGCTTCGGTATTGTCCCGGTTCACATCGGTCAGCTCCGTAAACCCGCGGATGTCCGAGAACATGACGGTCAATTCGCGGCGCGTGCCCGCCAGCGCCAGTTTGTCCATCTGCAAAAGTTCATCCACGACGTGCGGGGACACGATTTTGCCGAACACGCCTTTGACGCGCTTTTTGTCCTGCTGCTCGAAGACGAGGAGATAGGTCAACTCCACCACGAAAGAACCGAACCCCGCGCCGATCACCGGCAGCGCGACCGGCAGCCAGAGCCGCTGCTGGATAAAGAGCGTCAATGCCAGCCAAATGTAGAGGGCCAGGCAAACCACCACCGCCGTCGCGGCGCGGCCCGGGGACCAGTGGCAGGTCAGGAACGCGCACACTCCCCCCACCAGGCAGATCAAGAGCCAGTCCAACGGCAAATGTGAACGGGTGATGAATTGGTTGTTGATGATGGAATTGGCCACGTTCCAGTGCTTCGCCACCAACCAGGTTTTCCCTTCCAAAGGCGTGGGGCCCGCGTCCACCAAGTCATTTCCCGTGGCGGTGGAACCAATGATGGCCAGTCGTCCGCGCCATTGTTCGTGGTGGGTCACGGGTTTGAAACGCGCTTGATCCTTGTCATTCTGCAGGAGATGACCAATCGGCTCGGCGAACACTTCCGCCGCCGCCGCGGTCTTTCGCCAATTGATGAGGAAAAATCCGTCCCGATCCACGGGAATCACCCGTTCCAAGCCATTGGTTCCCAACAGGGTGACTTTTCCGCCGGGCAGATCGACCACGGCCTTGTTCAAATCCAAGCCGAGCTCGTGGGCGGCGATGACCACACCCATATGCCAAACCCGCTCGGCTCGGAAAGCCAGGGGCCGCGCGTCGGCTCCGGGCGGCAACTCCACCAGATCCCCGAGTTCGAAGTGGCCGGTCGCATCCACGGGGATCACCACGGGATTGGGCACGTCGGGGTTCAGCCCGGGAGGTCGCGGAAAACGGATTTCGTTGGTGCGGATCTCCGCTTGGTCCAGAAGAATCTGGATCCGGGGATCCTCCCGCAGATTTTGGATCGCGGGATGCCAGATCAGGTTGGTTTGAAACACCCGTGCGACACGCAGGATGCCGTCCATATCCGTTCGCGCCGAGATGTCGCCCACCGCCTTGGCGTTTTGGCGGAACAGATCGGCCGGCATGATTCGGTTCGTGGCGTCGCCCGCCACGAACACGTTGCCCGCCGCCGCGATTTGATCGGCGAAAAACTGGTCGGAATCCCCATGGTCGGGACGCAGCCCGCTGAACAGCACGTCAAACGCCACACATTTGGCGCCTTGGCGGTGGAGTTCCCGGACGGCGCGGCCATAAACATGGCGCGGCCAGAGCAGGCCATTCGTGTAGCCAAATCGGCCGCTTCCCACATCCCGGATGTCTTCATCCCGGATTTCCACCAAACCGAAATTGGTCGCAAAGGGTGCGGGAGATTTGGCCGCCGCCAGGCAACGGAGGTCGTAGGTGATTAATTCCAGCCGCTCGAGATAGCGCAGGCGCGCCGAGTGCAGCACGCAAACGAGGGCCAGGAAACCCGCCGCGATCCACACGGGTTTTCTTTTGAGTGCGTCCGGCAACTTCACGAGGGGAGTCTAAAAAGAAAAACCGGAGCAGCGCAAGGCTGCTCCGGTTAAATTTGACCACCTAAGAATGGTGGGCTGCGCTTAGCGGGGGGAAACGAAGATTTGGGTTCCGTTGCCCGCGACGGTCGTGGTCGTGAGGGGAGCCGTTCCCGAGGCTGTCAACTGGGCGGAAACAGCCGAGGCCTGTTGGATTTGGGTCGGGGAGGCCGTTACGGCGGTTCCGATGGTGCCACCACTTGTGGAGCCGGGAGCGGCCGAAGCGAGGGCTGTTGTGGCGGCAGCCACGGCGGCGGCAGCGGTGGCAGGCGGAGTCCCGGCGGGCGCGGCGGGCGGAGGTGTGCCGGCGGGCGAAGTGGCCACCGCGGCAACATACTGAGCCGCCAAGACCGCCGCTTGTTGAGCGGCTTGGGCGATTTGGGCCGGCGGTGTGCCCGCCGGGGCTGAGGAAGTGGCACTGGCCGCTGCGGCCGTCGCCGCCTGTTGCACGGCGGTAATCAAACTGGCGGGATTGAAGGTTTGTCCCGCATTAATCGTAAGGGTCGCTTGGGTAAAGCTGTTTGGACCGCCCCCGGGAACCGGGATCAGCATGGTGATCGAAGCCGAGCCGCTAAGCATCGTGATGGTGCCGTCTGAACTCATCACGTAGGTGCTGCCGCGAATGCCCGCCACACCGGTGGGGAGCTTCACCTCATATTTGGAGCCGGCGGAAAGTTTCTTCACATTCCCCAGAATTTTGCCTGATTTCAGGTTCAACTTGGTCTCGGTGACATCTTCCACCCCGGTGGTGGACTCAAAAAGCTTTTCAATGCCAACGATGGTATTGGGGAAAACATGGACCAAATTATCGGTTTTTTCCTCGGGGCTGTAGAGGTTCGCCGCCGCGGCGGGGTTGCCGACGCCTAAATGCGCCGGGGCGTTGACCACCCGCTCACCCAAACGCATTTCCGCCATGCCGTTATCACTGGTGCGGATCCAAGTGCCGGGGGCGATTTGCTGGCCGACGACCAGCGCCTTCCAAGGCCCCTTGCTTGAAGTCGCATACTCGGCTTCCCGGACACGGATCACCCGGGCGTAGCGCTCGGAATCGCTGGCGGCTTGGGCCGACAAGCCGAGGGCCATCACCGCCAAGGCAATGGCGAAGAGGCTCTGGAACAAACGAAAGGGCGTTTTCATAGGCATTGTTGCATTCGACTGCTATTATCTAATCTGTCTGCTTCTATTTATGCCGGCGGGGGCGGAATGTCAACTCCCAATTCTCCTTTTTTGGCCCGGCGCGCATTTTCCTTTACCCGGCCGTTTCCACGGTCGGGATCGGCGCTTACCGCCCCCCGGTGCCGATTCGCCAGAGTTGTTCCGCGGAACGGATGAACAGCGCTTGATCGGTGACGGCGTAGGAGGCCAGGGTTCTTTCCCCCAGTTCGTTCCGCGCCAGCAACTCAAATTTGCGGCCCGCCCGCAAAACGTACCCGATCCCGGCTTCATTGAGGAAGTAGAGCTTTCCTTCCGCATAAAACGGGGAGGCGGAAAAATCCCCCCCCAGTCGCTCCGTCCACAGGGTTGCGCCGGTCAGCGCGTCAAAACAAGTGGCAATCCCGCCGTCCGACACGGCATACAGCTCGCCGTCCACCGCCAGCAGGGAAGGCGTGAAGGGAATGTTGCGCCCCGCCTGCCATTTGATGTGCGAGTCGGTCGCGTCGCCCTGCGCCCCGCGGGGATCAATGGCCAGCAGGTTGGCTTTGTCGAAGCCCGAGGCGATGTACACAAGGCCGTGGGCGTAAACCGGGCGGGGCACCACCGAGTAGCCTTCACCGTAGCGGACCCGCCAGATTTCCCGGCCGTCCGCGGGATCATAGGCTCCGACGAACCCGCTGCCGGGCAGAATGATTTGACGCCCGCCGTCCACGTCGATGACCAGCGGGGTGCAAAAGGAGAATTTCCGCTTCGCCGGGGTGTTGCGCGGGGCGCGCCAACGCACCTTGCCGGTGGCGGCATCCAAGGCCGCGACGAACGGTTCGTCGCCCCCGTCGCAGCTGAAGACCAATTTGTCCCCCGCCAAGGCGGGCGAACCGCCGTTGCCATGCGTGGGGGCGTAGCCCAGGCTGGTCTGGCGCCAAAGGATGTTCCCCGCCAAGTCCAAAGCCGCCGTCCCCAAATGCCCAAAGTGGAGATACAGGCGTTCGCCCGCCAAAATCGGGGTGGCGCTGCATTGCGAATTCTTGGGGTGTTTCACGCCGGCGGCCCCGGCCTCGGGTTGGAGGGCTTCCTTGTCCCAGAGCAACGCCCCGGTGCGCGCGTCCAAGCAGAGGGCGTGCAGGGAGATCGGGCCGCCCGTCGCCCCGGGGACGGCGGCGCTGACGTAGATCCGGCCCCCGGCCACCACCGGCGAACTCCAGCCGTTCCCCGGCAGGGGGGTGTGCCACACCACGTTGCTGGTGCCCGACCAATGGACCGGCAAATTGGTGGCCGCCGAGTGCCCTTGGGCCTGCGGACCGCGGAATTCCGGCCACGCATCCGCGCCCCCGGCGGCGGCGGCGAATCCAGGGGCGGCCAGGCTTAGCCCGAGGGGGAGCAACCAGTGGGCGCAACGAGCGCGGAGGGAATGAAGTGTGGTCATGGGGATGGGGTGGGGGAGGTTGGTCATTTGGCGACCACGATGCAACGTTTTTCGCGGATCACGGTGATGCGGATTTGCCCGGGGTATTGGAGTTCGCCTTCGATTTTCAGCGCAATATTGCGGGCGAGCACCTGGGCTTGGTCGTCCGAAACCTGTTCGGGCACCACCAGCACGCGCAATTCCCGGCCTGCTTGCGCGGCGAAGCATTTTTCAACCCCCGGAAAAGCCAGGGCGATCTTTTCCAAATCCTGCACCCGCCGCAAATACGTCGCCATGCTTTCGGACCGGGCGCCCGGGCGCGAGGCGCTGATGGCATCGGCCGCACTGACCAGGATGCCCCACGGTCCCACCGGGGGCACATCGTTATGGTGGGAGGCGATCCCGTTGACCACCTCGTCGCACAGTCCGTGGCGCTTGGCGAATTCGGCCCCCACCAACGCGTGCGGGCCTTCCACCTCGTGGCTGACGGCTTTCCCGATGTCGTGCAGGAGCCCGGCCCGCTTGGCCACGGTGATGTCCAGCCCGAGTTCCGCCGCCATCAAGCCCATAAGGTGGGCCACTTCGACGGAATGGTTCAGGACGTTTTGGGAATAGCTGAGTCGAAAATGGAGTTTGCCCAGCAGCTTGACCAGCTCCGGATGCAACGGCGGCAACCCGGTCTTTTGCACCGCTTCCTCCCCGAGTCGGAAAATGGTTTCGTCCATTTCCTGGGCCACCTTGGCCACCACTTCCTCGATGCGGGTGGGGTGGATTCGGCCGTCCAAAATGAGCCGCGTCATCGCCTCGCGCGCAACCTCGCGGCGCACCGGGTCGAAGCCGGACAGCACGACCGCGTTGGGCGTGTCATCAATCAGGACGGTCACCCCGGTGGCCTGTTCAAAGGAACGAATGTTGCGCCCGTCCCGGCCGATGATCCGGCCTTTCATTTCGTCCCCTTGCAGCGTGATCGTTGCGGTGGTGGTTTCGAAGGTGTGTTCCCCGGCGTAGCGTTGGATCGCCACGCTCAATATTTGGCGGGCTTTGGCCTCGGCCTGGGTGCGCGCTTCCTCAATGATGTGGCGGGCCAGGTTGCCGGCGTCCCGCGCCGCTTCCAATTCGATTTCCCGCAGCAATTGCGTGCGCGCTTCGACGGGTGTGAGGTGGGCGACCGCTTCCAATTGCTGCAGCCGTTCCCGGGTCAAATGGTCCGCCTCCTGTTGTTGCGCCGCCAGCACCGCGGCTTGACGGGTCAACGCCGCTTTTTGTTCCCGCAGTCCCGTCTCCGCGGCCACCAAACCGGCCAGTTGGGTGTTGACCAAGCCTTCCCGTTCCGTCAGGCGTTGTTCCCGCTCCCTTCGCGCCTGCTGGGCTTGCGCCAGGGACTGTTCGGCTTCCTCCCGCCATTTCCGCGCGTCATCGGCCGCCGACAGTCGGGCGTCCCGCACCACGCCCTCGGCCTCCCGACGGGCTTGGTCCAAGACCCCGTTGGCCTGCGTTATCGCCCGCGCCCGCGCCGCCCGCTGCCGCCACCACATGGCGCCCGCGCCCAGGCCGATACCCGCCAGCAGCCAGCCTCCGCCATCCATCATCAAAGTTGCCACGGCAATCATCATTCAAGCTGCGCTCCGCCCGGTGCCGTGCCAGCCCCCGGGCGTTACAATCCAGTCCAGCCGCACGTCATGCGGTTCCCGCGGCACGCGGGCGATCATTTGCTCGGTAAACGCCACCCCGCAGGCGGGGCTGCGAAACGTGGCCAGCAATCGGTCGTAATACCCGCGGCCCCGTCCCAACCGCCACCCATCCGGGTCAAACCCTAGCCCGGGTACCAACACCAAGTCCAGTTGGTTTTGCCCCTCCGCGGGCGCGGCGGTGGTCGGTTCCCGCACCCCGAAGCGTCCGACCGTCACGTCCCGCTCCGGATCGCGAACTTGCGCCGCCTCGTAAAAGTCTCCCTCGGGGACATGGCGCGGCAGGTACACCGCCTTGCCCGCCGCCAAGCCCGCCGCCAACAGGGGCCAGAGATCCGGCTCGTCCGGCCGCGGGGCGTAGAACAGCACGCTGCGGGCCGCGCGCCAGACCGGCCCGCCCGTCAAGCGTTCGCGGATCTCCGCGGAACCCGCGGCCCGCGCCTCCGCTGGCATGGCCGCCACCGCCCGCCGCAACTCCCGGCGCCAGGCTAACTTGGCGGCGGCCCCCGTTTCCGGGGTTTGGGGTGGGGGATTCATGTCGCCGATCCCCGGGCTTGGTCCCGCATCGCGCGCCATTTCTCCACCCGCTCTTTAAGCTTTTTCTCCACCCCTTGCTCCGAGGGTGTGTAATAGTGGCGGGCGGCGCCCAAGTGGTCCTGCGCCACAAAATGGCCCGGCTGGTCATGCGGGTATTGGTAACCGATCCCGTGCCCCAAACGTTCCGCCCCGGCGTAATGACCGTCCCGGAGCGCCACCGGCACCGGCAGCGTGCGCCCGGAGCGGACATCCGCCAAGGCCGCGTCGATG
>CAIYZC010000610.1 GCA_903930565.1 uncultured Pedosphaera sp. | reverse complement strand
TTATTGATGATGATAAACGTATGTTGCGAGATGAAGCTGGGAACCGTCCTTCGGTTCATCGCCTATTAGCCGTAAGCAGCCCGGGCGAAACGTATAACACGTTTCCCTCGCCACCGCGTCAAGGAGCACTAATAAATTACCGGCGAATTTTTCTCAGCAAGAGGCAATATGGAAGCAATGAATCCGGATTAGGCGAGGCACTTGTCCAACTTGCTCGATCTCATGAAACAATCAAACAGCGGAAGCGCTGGGATCTCTTTTGCGATGCCGTTTCCACTGTCATTCCCCTCGATGACGTTTATGTCCCAGTTCGTCATCAAGAGTATACAAAAGAGTTTATATCCGCGACATCTGATAAACCATTCCCTTTAGCAAATATGCGGGGTGACGGAGAACAACATCGCTTGGAGCGCTGGCGGAGTGTTGACCCGCAGGCAGACCCTTGCCGGGTGGTGGGTGGACGGTCCTTTCCTTTGAGTAGCGGTCAAATTACTTTTTTGCGTTTTGCTGCACAAACATGTCTCCACATTGAGAATGGGACGATGCTGCTCTTTGATGAGCCCGAAACGCACTTGCACCCCAATCTAATCACAGAGTTCGTGCGGTTGTTGGATAAATTGCTGGAAATGACCGGCTCTCTGGCCATATTGGCTACTCATTCAGCCTATTTCGTCCGGGAAGTCCCACAGTCACAAGTCATCATCCTTCGAGAACCGGTCCAAGGAACGATTCAGATAGCAACCCCTCGGCTAAAAACCCTGGGTGCTGATATTGGGGCGATTTCCTTTTTTGTTTTCGGTGATGAGCTTTTTGGGCGTTTACTGCGGGACTTGGGAGAGAGATTGAAGGAAGGCGATTCGGACACAACCAAACTTCTCCAGCAACTTGAGAAAGATCTTCCTTCCGAGGCTTTCATGTTCTTGAGACGTGAGCTGCCCAGCCGCAAAAAGAGATGAAGCGCATTCCTTATCCAAAAGTCGACGACGACGCCACGATCACGGCCATGGCGGTAAATCCTGCTTTGGCAAGTTATCCGCGTTTACGTGCGCCGCTTCCCTCGCTGCTTGCACAATATGAGGCTTATATGAGAGCGAATGGCAATCCCTTGGTTGTTGACGCTCCAAAACCTCTCAAACTATCTACTCGTGTCAAAGATGCCCTCAGGAAGCACTACGCCTCTCCGCCGGCGTTGCTCGCATTCTTGGCAGACATTCGAGATCGCGGATCACCGGATGTTTGTCCGATGTGTGGCAGCTTAAAGACTGGAACGCTCGACCACATTTTCCCAAAGAATATATTCGCAGAGTTTGCGATTTTTAGCAGAAACCTTGTTCCTGCCTGTGATTGCAACAGTCTGCGCCGAGAATCTTACAAGGGAGACGGCGCGGGCGAGCGTGTTTTGCATCCCTACTTTGATGCCGTAATGAATCAACGGCTATTGCGTGCCGGACTGTCGTCTTCATCAGGCAGTTTTCAAAAGCCGATTATTGGATTGAATATTTGTATTCCAGCCGGCAGCCCATTTTTTGCAGCAGTCAATTATCATTTGGAAAACGTGGTGCTTCGAACGCAGATAATTGAATACCTAGAATGCTTTTGGCCGAAGATTCTCCGTTTTTACAGCGACTATTTCAGACTGCCAGACGGCAACTTCACCCGTCCCCAGCTTGACCATGCGGTTGACGAAGCGCTGGCGGTATTTGACCGTCGCCGTTCTACACCAAACAATTGGGACTCTATGTTGTTTGCAGGGCTTGCAGTTAATATACAAGCAAAAACATACTTAGAACAAACGATACGCAACCTGCGTTCCGGAGCACTAAGGCCGGAGGACATTTAGCGAATTAGGTTAATGAAGAGCAAAACGCAACAAAGCCAGATTCCAATAACCAAGCCCAATCCCCAATGGGCCAAGCTGCCGCTGTTCAATCGCAAGAACTGGTCGCGCGTGCGGTTTGATAACGTGGTCGAGAATCTCAACGAGACGTGCGATCCGGCGGAGGCCGGCTTGGAGCGCGTCATCGCTATGGAGCATCTTGAACCTGGCTCGCTGCACATCCGGGCGTGGGGCAACGTGGCGGACGGCACGACGTTCACGCGACGCTGCCGGCCGGGGCAGGTGCTGTTCGGCAAGCGCCGGGCGTATCAGCGCAAGGTGGCGGTGGCGGA
>CAIYZC010000609.1 GCA_903930565.1 uncultured Pedosphaera sp. | reverse complement strand
GGGGGCGTTGGAAAAGTTCTGCGCCGAAGTCATCGCCGCCAACCCCCGCAGCGCCGAGGACTTCCGCGCCGGCAAAGGGGCCGCGCTGAATTTTCTCAAGGGCCAGGTGATGAAACTCAGCAAGGGCAAGGCGAACCCCGGGTTGGTCGGCGAAATTCTCGAACGCCAACTGCGCGCGTAACTTCACGCATCCACCACCCGGCGGGATGGCCCTGGTTACCAGGGGTTGTTCCGCCGTTTTTTTTGCGCGCCCATCCGGCGGAGGGCGGGACACGGCCGGCGGACATAAAAAACGGGCAACCGTTGCCGGCCGCCCGTCGATTAGAAGCTGAAAGCTGCGCGAACGACTTACGCGTGCTTGGATTTTCCGCCACCGCCGGCGTCGATGTGCACCACCTTGTAGCCGCCGCTGGCCTTGAAGTACAGGAACAAGAGGATGTAAATCACCGCCATCGTGGCGGGAATCGCGGAATCAACCTGGAGGGTTTTGCGATTGCCATCAATGTAGGCGGTAACCACCGTTTCTTGATCCTTCGTGGCTTTGCCAGCGGCTTTCGCCGTGGTCGCTTCGGCGAGTTTCTTGCCGTCGATACCATGGACTTCACCGAACACCAGCCATTGGCTCGGGGTGGCGGCCTCGTAGGCTTTGTAGATCGCCGGATTGGCCTTTTCCAAAGCCTCACCCGAGAACCGGTCCTTGGCGTAGCCCAAACCGGCGGAGCCAACCAAACCCGCGGACATCATGCCCAAGCCACCCATGATGGAGATGGCGACGGCGCCGCAGCGCGGGAAGCGGTCCGAAGCCACAGCCAGCATGGTGGGCCAGAAGAACGTCTTGCCCACCGCGTAAACCGTCAGGGCCAGGAGGGCGCCGTTGAAACTGGTCACGCCGCTGACCAAATTCAAACCGATGCAACCCAGGATGGCGCAAACGATGAGGATCGAAATGGGCTTCAGGCCCAACGTATGTTCAATGAAATGCGCGCTGAAGCGGAGGAGGAACATCAGCATCGAAGTGAAGATGAAGAGCTTGGTACCGTCGCCGGGGGCGAGGATGGCGTCCTCGATGTTCTGAATCCAACCATCGGTGCCGAGTTCCACCGCGCCCACCAAGGTATGGGTGATGAGGAGGACGATGAGCAAGGGAGCGCCCAGGGTCCACTTGGCGGCGCCGCCGAAGCCGGCGAACACCGCGACCCCGACGACCGCGGAGATAATCACCCAAGTCGTGCTGCCGAAGAACGCGGTATTGCCGGTGAAACCGCCGAGGAGGTCACCCAGGCTGATCTTGCAGAACAAGAAAACGAAGAAAGCGATGATGGCCGCGCCCATGATACCGACATCCTGCAACATTTCGCCCAAGCTGAGGCCCTTTTCCGAGGCCTCGGATTTCGGGAATTTCTGGCCGAGGAAAAGGAAGCCGTAGACCGCGGAGGGGATCAGGAAGCAACCGAGTTGGATTTTCCAGCTCTGGCCGGCCAAGCCCATGTGAATCAAGGCGCCGACCACCAAACCCGCGGGCCAAGAGGCGTGCAGGATGTTGAGGTAGTGCGCGCGGTTTTCGGGGAAGAGGGTGGCCACCAAGGGGTTGGCAACCGCCTCCAGAGTGCCGTTGGCCATGGCGAACAGGAAGGTGCCCGTCCACAACCACAAGAAGGCGGTCTGGGCGGACATCCCGTCCATGGCGCCGAAGGCCACCAATGCCGAAACAATATGCAAGAGGAAGGCCACCGCGACGAGCTTGCCGTAGCCGATCTTGTCCACGACCACCCCGCCGATGATGATGCCGAAGCAGAAGCCGGTGAACCCGGCGCCCCCGATGAGCCCCACCTGCAAATTGGTGAAGTTGAAGGCCTTCACCCAGTCGTCGAAGATGCCGCCGCGGATGGACATGCCGATACCGGCGGCGAAGATCGCCATGAAGCCGGCAAAGAGCAGGCGCTTTGCGTTGGAAATACTGCCGTTAGCCATAGTGTTTTGGATTGAGTTGGATTGTTAGCTGCGAAAGTCGGGCAGTTTCACGATTTCTCCGCCGCGCATGGCCGACTCATGGGCGCAGATCCCGGCGCACGTCCAGTTCACGGATTGATAGACATCCGGGAACGACGGCCGGCCTTCGACGATGCTCATCAGGAACTCGTTG
>CAIYZC010000608.1 GCA_903930565.1 uncultured Pedosphaera sp. | reverse complement strand
CCGATTTCTGACCACAATCGGGCCATTTTGCTTGTCGTCGGATTGGTGGGAAAGGGTTGGCGTGGACCTCGATTTCGCCGGGCCGGGCGAATCCGTGAAAAGAGGCGGCCACGCCCTCACCTGTTATCTCGATTCGTAACTGCGCCGCGACCATCGCGCGGCGCCCCGAACAGATCTGGGGCCAGCCAGCGGGACACCCAATAAATCACCGGTGGGCCAAACGCTATCCAGAAAGGAATGCCCAGCACCGGGGGCAAAAGCTCACCAATGAAGCCCAGCAGCGTGACCGCCAGCGAGATACAAAATAAGTACACGCAAATGCCAGTTCCGCGAGCCCAGGCTTTAAGAAATGGTTTCAGATCCATAAAATGTCCCAACGCCCCACGCTCCGCAACCCGGCGCGCGGGCGGCGACGTCCGCGCCGGGTTCGCTGCAGCGCTTGGTTGGGCGGCATCGCTCTCATCTCTTTTCCTTGATCTGAAAGCATGAAAGGCGAGAGATACCCCGCTGGTCGTAGAAATCCCGTTCGTCAGCAGGAACAAAGATCCACCTCTTATGGAATCTCAAAATGTCCAGGGTCTTCAAATGCCCCTTCATCATGCCAGTTTCCTTGGAGGGCTGAAAGGCAATTTGCTTGTCCTTGAGCGTCCACTGACCCGCAGCCTCCCCATACTTCCCCAGGCAACCGTGGCACTCTGCTGAGTACTCCCCGTTCACCTTGAGCGTCAGGTTAATATTGTAACCCAAGCCGTCACCTTGATAGTAACTTCCCACCACGGCCTTGGCGTTCGGTGGGGCTGCTGGCGTGCCCTTCGCTATATCCTCCCCCGCGAAGGCGGCACAGACACTGAGAACGAAAATGAGCCAGCCCGCTGCAAGGAGAACGAGGGGGGGGTGTTTTCATCGCGCGCAATTTGCCATCGAAACTAAAGAACCAGGGCCACCGCCGACTGGTGGCATGAACCGCGCCAACGGTGATCGGCTTCGGCGACTGGTTAGGCTCACCGTGAATGCTCATAACAAAACGAAACAATCTGGACTTGACCATTCGTACCAGAAAATGAATCCACGCTGACGATGCCCTCCGTGCGGCCCCAGGTATAGCTATACGAAAACTCGCGAACGTCATCGGGAAAACCCCAGATGCTGGCCCTCTGTAGTTCTGCGCCCGTGCTGATAATCGTTTCCATAACTTTTTGACGATACGCCGCCAGCAACTGGCCACTCGTGCCGGAAGAAATCTTCGCCGAAAAACGGCGCTTGGTTGCGACATGGCGTGAATCAGAGAACACATCCTCGCCGTTGGTCCTCAGACTGATGCCTTGCGCCGCAATAATAAGCGCATCGGTGTCCAGTGCCTTGGGAATCCCCGAAGTCGTCATCCGACCGCAGCCCGCCAATAAGCTCGCAAGCATCATTGCCAAAATCGGCTTGTTAAGATTCACGAACATATTGAGCGTAACAAAACTCACGGGCCCGGAATCCCCGGCTGCTTGCCGACTGGAATCAATGGCTCGTGTTGCACATTCGCTCGGGTTTTTCCCCGCGGCAAGCAATATTGGCAGCCCGTTGGCCCCTGCTTCCCTTGGAAGCGGTTGGAATCGGCGGCGAAGGGATAAAATCTGGTTCACTTAACCTCGTCTCAAGCATAGGTTCCGCAGCGGTGATTCTGGTTTGGGCGCCACGTGCGGTAGTGTGGACTGTGCCCGGCAATTTCAAGGGTGTTTCGCGGCCTGAAACACGAAGCGGACGAAATACGGTCGGCCGGTAAAAGCAATACGGGCGGCCGTTGCCGGCCGCCCGTTGATTGCAAACTGGAAGCTGCGCGAGCCTCCGTTAAGCGTGTTTGGTTTTGCCACTGCCGGCGCCGTCGGGCTCGATGTGAACGACCTTGTACCCGCCGATGCTCTTGAAGTAAATCAGGAGTAGCAGGTAGATCAGCGCCATGGTGGCGGGGATGAAGGAGTCCACTTTGAGCGTGTCGCGGTCGCCGGTGATGCTGGCCTCGACCGCCAGCTTTTGGCCTTTGTCGCGCTTATCAACGTCCACCTTTTGCGCGTCGCCCAACTTGGTGCCGTCCAACCCGTAAGCGCTTTCAAAGATCAGGAATTTGCTGGGCTTCTCCGCCTTGTAAGTTTCGTAGATGGCCTTGTCCGATTTCTGCAAGGCTTCACCCGCAAAACGATCCTTGGCATAGCCCAAACCGGGAGAACCAATAATGCCGGCGGACAACATACCGATGCCGCCCATAACGCTGATCGCCACCGCGCCCGTGCGGGGGAAACGATCCGAAACCACGGCCAGCATGGTGGGCCAGAAGAAGGTCTTGCCGAGGGCGTAAACGGAAACCGCCAACAACGCCCCGGTGAAGGAGACGATGCCGCTCACCAAATTGAGCCCGGCGCTGGCGAGGATGGCGCAAACAACCAGCAGCCCGATCGGGGAAAGGCCGAGCTTCTTCTCAATGAAATGCGCGCAGAAGCGGAGGAGGAACATGAGGCTGGAAGTGTAAACGAACAGCATTTTGCCCTGCTCGCTGGTCAGGATGTTGCCGGTGATGTTTTGAATCCAGCCGTCCGTGCCCAATTCCACCGCGCCCACCAGGGCGTGGGTGATGAACAGCACGAAGAGCAGCCAGTGCCCGATGGAGAAACCGGTGACGAAACCCACCAAAACCAGCAACACAGCGCCCACGCAATAAGCGGCAACCTCCGGGATGCCGAGTGCGCTCTGGAAGAACTGCACCAGCAGGTAACAGGCCACCAAGGAACCCAGGATGCCGACATCCTTGAACATTTGGCCGAAGCTCAAGCCCTTCAAGGATGCTTCGGATTTGGGGAAGTGCTGACCGAAGAACATAATGCCATACAGGACGGTGGGGAGCAGATACAGCGAGAGCTGGAGCTTCCAGTCCAGATGCATGCGGTCGCCCAACACCCAGCCGATCACGCCGCCAATCACCAAACCCGCGGGCCAACTGGCATGCAGGATGTTCAAGTAATGGGTGCGGTCCTGCGGGAACAGGGTCGCGACCAACGGATTGGCCACGGCTTCCAAGGTGCCGTTCGCGTAGGCAAAAATGAACATGCCCCAATATAGGAACTGATAGGCCTGGCCCTGGGGCATGCCCTTCGTCGCGGCAAAAGTCACGAATGCCGAGAGCACATGGAGGGCGAACGCCACGACCACAAGCTTGCCGTAGCCGATTTTGTCGCACAGCACCCCACCGATGATGATGCCGAAGCAAAAGCCCGAGAAGCCCATGCCGCCGATCGCCCCGAGTTGGGTCGCGGTGAAGCCGAAATCGCTCCCCCAGTTGGCCATGATGCCGCCGCGTACGCCGGCGCCGACGCCCGCCGCCAGGATGGCCAGGAAGCCTGCGGCTAGCAGGCGTTTGGCGTTGATTGGTTTTCCGTTTTCCATAGTTGATTGGTTTGGTGTTTAACTCCGAAAGTCGGGCAGTTTCACGATTTCTCCGCCGCGCATGGCCGACTCATGGGCGCAGATCCCGGCGCACGTCCAGTTCACGGATTGATAGACATCCGGGAACGACGGCCGGCCTTCGACGATGCTCATCAGGAACTCGTTG
>CAIYZC010000607.1 GCA_903930565.1 uncultured Pedosphaera sp. | reverse complement strand
CGTAGTGCATATACACAATCAGTGGCGACGAAACCGGATTTGTTGGCGATGGAAAATTGCCTGTGCTTCAACCTGCGAAAGGCTTCGCGGGGGCTGGCGCAGTTCTATTCCCATGAGCTGCAGCGCCATGGTTTGTTGCCCACCCAAACGCCCATCCTGGGCGTGCTCACCATGCAACCGGAGGCGGGCATGGCCGAGTTGAGCGAGTGGTTGGGCATGGACCGCACCACCTTGGTGCGCAACCTGCGCCCGTTGGAACGCGATGGTTTGGTCGCCGCGACGGGCAAGGGGCGCGGCAAGAAGGTGTCCCTGCGGATCACCGACAAGGGCCGGGCCGCGCTCGAGAATTTCGTCCCCGATTGGCGCGCCGCCCAAGAGCGGGTGGTGGCGACCTTGGGGGCGGAACGGTGGAGCGCCATTCTTGCCGACCTGGAACGCGCTGCCTCAGCGTTGAAATCCTGAACTCATTGGAATTTGTCCGCTAACGATTCAAATGCTGGTGTGTATATACACTTATAAAATGCCATGAACTTTGTCGCTTTGCGCATGTTGACCGGGGACCGGGCCAAATACCTGGGGCTGATCTTCGCCATCGCCTTCAGCACCTTCCTGCTGGAAAACCAAACCAGCATCTTCGCGAGCATCATGCTGCGCACCAGCAGCCAGATCGAGGACGTGACGGATGCCGAGGTGTGGGTGATGGATCCGGCGACGAAATACTTCGATGAAACCAAGGCGCTCAAGGACACCGACTTGCTGCGCGTGCGCGGCGTGGCCGGGGTTGGCTATGCCGTGCGCCTGTTCAAAGGCCAGCCGGTGGCGCGCACGCCGGCGGGCAATTTCTCCGCGGCCATCGTGCTGGGGATTGATGACGCCACGGGCGTCGGCGCACCGCGGAAAATCGTCCTCGGCTCGTGGGAGGAACTGCGCGAACCAAATGCCATTGTGATCGACCGGGCCGGTTACTTCCTCCTGTTTCCGGGGCGGCCGTTGGCGCTCGGCGGAACCCTCGAAGTCAACGACCACCGGGTCCGGATCGTGGGCATCACGGAGGCTTCGGCGCCCTTCGCGAGCTTCCCGATCATCCATGCCCGCTACACCGAAGCCGTCGACTTCACCGGGCCGGAGCGGGGCAAACTTTCCTTCGTGCTCGCCCGGCCGGAACCGGGCGTGACGCCGGCGGAATTGACCCGGCGGATTCGTGCCGCCACCGGTCTGAAAGCGCGCACCAAGGCGGAATTCGAGTGGGATTGCATCAACTACTACCTGGCCAACACGGGCATACCGGTGAACTTCGGCATCACCATCGGGATCGCGCTGCTGATCGGCTTGGTGGTGTCCGGGCAAACCTTTTACCTGTTCACGCTGGAAAGCCTGAAGCAGTTCGGCGTCCTCAAGGCCATCGGTGTCACCAATCGGCGCCTCACGGCCATGATTCTCCTGCAAGCCGGCAACGTGGGCTTCATCGGCTACGCCTTGGGCACGGGCATGGCGGCGGGCTTCTTCTCGGTGACCCTCCAACAGTTGCCCACGCGCGGCATCGTTTTGATGTGGCAAAATGTCGTCGGGGTGGGCGCACTGATGGCCTTGGTGGTGGTGGCGGCCAGTTGGCTGAGTATCCGCCGCGTGCTCGTCCTGGAACCGGCGGCGATCTTTCGCGGTTGAACCCATGAGTATGAAACCCTCTCTCCCACCTTCCCCGGCCCACGCGGTCCATTGCCGGGAGGTCACCAAAGACTTCGGCACCGGCGACGCGCGCCTGCCCGTGCTGCGGGGCGTGAACTTTGGCGCCCGCAGCGGCGAGCTCACGTTTCTCGTCGGGCCAAGCGGCTGCGGCAAGACCACGCTGATCTCGGTGATCGCCGGCCTGTTGAATCCGGATGCCGGCGCCGTCGAACTGTTCGGCGCCTCGGTGGCCGCGCTGCCGCCGGAGGAACAAATCCTCTTTCGCCGCCGGCACTTGGGCTTTGTGTTCCAACAGTACCACTTGCTGCCCTCACTGAGCGCCGCGGAAAACGCCGCGGTGCCCCTCCTCGCCGCCGGCATGAAGCGCGCGGCCGCGGTAGACCGGGCCAAGGGGCTTTTGGACCGGTTGGGCCTGGGCAAGCGGCTGGACGCCCGCCCGTCGCAACTCTCCGGGGGCCAGCAGCAACGGGTCGCGCTCGCCCGCGCCCTGATCCACGAACCCCGGCTGATCGTCTGTGACGAGCCGACGGCGGCGCTTGACCATCAAACCGGCGAGGCCGTCATGGAATTGCTGGCCGGCTCGGCGGTGCAACCCGACCGCGCGGTCATCGTGGTGACCCACGACAACCGGGTGTTTCATTTCGCGGACGCCATCGCCCACATGGACGACGGCCGCATTACCCATACCCAAACCAAATTCCCCGTCGGATCATGAAAACCAACCTCCCGCTCCTGGGGGCGGTCGTCGTGCTCCTGCTCGCGACCGCCTCGGTCATCCACACCCAACCTCACACCCCCACCAACGCCCCGCCCACCAATCCACCCCGGGCCGACTTCCGGCACCGCGTGGCCGCGGTCGGGCTGGTGGAACCCCGGTCGGAAAGCATCGCGATCGGGTCCGAACTCCCCGGCGTCGTGGCGGAGGTCCTGGTCACCGCCGGTCAAAAGGTGCGCCGGGGCGATCCGCTCTGCCGGTTGGACACCCGGGCGCGGGAGGCCGCGCGCCGGGAAAGCGCCGCCGCCGTGGCCGCCGCGGAAGCCGGTGTGGGCAAAGCCCGCGCCCAATGGACCGCCGCCCGCAACCAGCACGACTTTGCCGCGGCGCTCACCGATGCCCGCGCGCTGAGCGCCGAGGAACGCGCGCACCGCCGCGACGCGGTG
>CAIYZC010000606.1 GCA_903930565.1 uncultured Pedosphaera sp. | reverse complement strand
GGCGAGGACGAAATCGTTGAAAGCCAGGCGATCGAATTTGCCGCGCAACGCCACCTGGGCCGCTTGGCGGGTTTCCATGATGCGCTGGTAGCCGTAGAAATAAGAGGTCGCCTGACCGGGCGCGCGGAAGGTGTAACGCTGCATCTCCTGGGTCGCCATGCCCTCGGACAATCCGACCTCGTCCATCAGAAAAGATTTGACCTCCCCGGGGGTGATCTGCCCGAGGTTGACCATGGGATCAAGAAAGGCGCGGGCCGCACGGTGCATGCGGGCTTGCAAGGCGAACAGCTGGCCGTCGAGCGGTTCATAGACCTGCATTTCGGCCTCGGCGTAGAGCGCCCACCCCTCGACATTCACGCTGTTGAAGGCAAAAACCGCCCGCGCGGTGGAAACGCCCGCTTCCAGCATCTTCGCAAACTGAAGCTCGTGGCCGGGGCGCGCCTCATGCGCCGTCAAAGTCCAAGTCACCCCCGAATGCGAGAAATCATCGAAGGGCAAGGCCTTGCCGGTCGGGTCCGGCGGCATCCCGGTGGTCAGCACAAACTCACCGTACTCGCCCGTGTTGCCCAGCAGGCGTGGCTGATTCATGTGCGGTGCCGGCTGCTGGGCGTTCTCGGCCTCGCTCGCCAGGCGAATAACCGCCTTGCGATCCGGCAGGGTGACGATTCGGTTGGTGCGGATGGCCGCCTCAATCTTGCCCAGCCGTTCGCGGTAAAGCGGCATCAAGGTGTCCTTGGGAATCTGCTGTTTCTTCAGTTCCTTGATGACCGCGAGATAGCCGGGGTCGGACAGGCCACGTTCCTTGGCGACCAGGCCGGCGGTGATGTTGATTTGGTTGCGAATTTCCGCGAAGGCAGTCAACGCCTTCGCAATAAGCTCCTCGGGGGAAATATCGACGCCGAATTCATGCAGATTATTGGCATAGACTTCCGGCGGCAGCCGGTGGTCGGCGCGCGCGCGCGGAAGAATCTCGGCCTTCACCCAGGCATTGTAATTCGTCAACTGCGCTGCCAGCGCGCCATAAGGTTTCTCCCAGCCTTTGACTTCGCTCTGCGCCAGCAGTTCCTTGATGCCCTGGAGCAACGTGGGCCCGTCGTTCAACGCTTTTTCCACTTCCCCTTTGAACGGGCCGAGCAGTTTCGGATCAGCTTGAATGCGCTCCCGGGTGCGCTCCTTGGCCAGCTCGGTGATCGGTTGGAAGCCCTTCGCGAGGCCGGCGTATTTCTCCAACCGCACCACCAATAGCTGCTGGCGATCCTTAGAAATGCGCGGATCAAGAGTTTGCCGGGTCACGCTGTAAACCATCGAAATGACATCCACAAACGGCATGAAATATTTCCGCTCCAAGGCGCGGGAGCGAAGATCGTCGTGGGCGGCGGCGACCAGAATCTCCAAGTCTTGCTTGACTCGCGAATCGGTCTCGGCCGCCAGTCGCTTTTGCAGCTCCGCAATGGCCGCCTGCCCGTCCCGGTTGACAAATTCAAACTGGTCGCGGGAAAGGTCCGTGATCTGATCGTCGAAGCCATCGACACCGAGCTGGCTGGCGCCTTCGGGGCCGTATTTGGCCATAATCTGGAGCAACGTTTGGGCGTTCGTGTTGCTCCGGGAAACCCAGGCAGGTTCAGCCCCGGCGGCGGAAGACAGAAACCAGCAGAGGCAGCCGGCCCAAAGTAATGAAATGCTTCTATATTTCATCGGCCCATCGTGCTCGGGAGATCGACTCCGTAAAAGATTTTTTTGATCCTGGCGGCCCTCATTGGAAACGGACCGGCGGGCGGGAGTTTCCATGGCGGGAAAGAGCGGGGAACGGATTTTTAACCACTGAGGGCACAGAGAGGCACAGAGGGGAGCCCGGGATGCTTAACTTCTCACCCAAAAAAACCCCAGAATATCCGCGCGAAAAGGGCGGCCCATTGGTATTTTTTCATGGTGGACGGACTCTCGCACACCTCGGTTCCCGGTGCAAGCGCGGCGGTCAAACCGGCCCAAGACCGCAACCTTAGGCCGTCGTGGACGGATTCGGTGGCCGGAACACGATCTTCACCGCCCCTTCCTTGGGCTTGGTGAAACTGTCGAGCAAAGTCGGGGCGGCAGCGGACGCGACTGACGCCGGGGCGGTCACGAGCACAGGCACGGCAGAGGCGGGATGGGCCGTCGCGGTGGCGTTCTCCGGAGCGAGGGCGGAGCGGAGGGCGCCTTCGACCAACTGGGCGCAGTGGATTTTCATCGGTGGCAGGGGGCCGAGCTGGCCGGCGAGTTCCTCGGTTTTGAGGGACAGGGCTTCCTGGGCGGTTTTGCCGCGGATGAGTTCGGTGGCCAGGCTGGCGACGGCGATGGCGGTTTCGCAACCGAAGCTTTGAAAGGTGGCGCGGTCGATGACCTTGCGGCCGTTCTCGTCCTTGAACTTGATCCACATGCGGAGCATTTCGCCGCAGTCGGAATTGCCCACGGTGCCGATGCCGTCGGCGCCGGCCATTTCACCCACGTTTTGCGGGTTGAGGATCGCGGCGCGGATGCGCTTTTCCAGGTCTTCGTTCATAAGTCGTAACAGGCGCGCCGGCTTTAACCGAGGGTGTAGCGGGGAAAGGCGGGGTCCACTTCCACGGCCCAGGCGTCCAAGCCGCCGCGCAGGCAGCGCACGCCGGTGAAACCGTGGCCCGCAAAATAGGCGGCGGCGTCCATGGCCTGCTTGCCCAGATGGTCCACCAGCACCAAGGGGGCCTGCGGATCCCAGCGGCCCATGATTTCCTGCATCACGGGCTGGGAGAGCAGGATGGAGCCGGGCAAGTTTATGGCCTCGAATTCCTCGCGGGAGCGCACGTCCACCAGCTTGAGGTCGGGGTTTTGCCGGCGCAACTCGGCCAAGGCGGCGGGGGTGAGGAGGATTTTTTCGTCCTGCTCATGGCTGGCCTGAATGTGTGCGAAAACGTCCGCGACCGGCAGGCCGTTGTTCCGCGCGCAAAGCGCGGCGAGGGTTTCGGTGGGCTGGAAGCCGCAACTGCTGCATCCGCCAATGTGGTAGCGGCGGAAGAGGGCGCGCTGGGCGCCGGGATAGGCGGCAAGGACATCCCCCATTGGGGATTCGGGGCCGATGCCGGCGGCGGCGGGGGTGGTCATAGGCTTAAACGGCGAAAAATTTTTGGATTTCCCGCACCACCTCAATGAAGCGGTCCACTTCGGCGCGGGTGTTGTAGAAGTAAAAGCTCGCGCGCGCGGTGCTCGCGACGCCCAGGCGCTTCATCAACGGCTGGTTGCAGTGGTGCCCGCCGCGCAGCGCCACGCCGCGCTGATCGGCCACCGTGACGACATCATGCGCGTGCACGTCGCCCAGCAAGAAACTCACCAAGCCGGCGCGGTCGGTGGCGGGACCGAAGAGCCGCACGTTCGGCAATTCGGCGAGCCGCTGGTAGGTGTACTGGGCCAACTCCTGGTCGTGACGGAAGATCGCCTCGCGACCGATGGCGTCCAGATAATCCAACGCCGTGTGCAAGGCGATGACGCCGGAAATGTCCGGCGTGCCCGCTTCAAACCGGTGGGGCGGTTGTTTGTACGAGGATTTCTGATAATCCACGGAGAGAATCATCTCGCCCCCGCCCTGGTACGGCGGCATGGCATCAAGCGCCGCGGGCCGCCCCCAGAGGACGCCGAGGCCGGTGGGGCCGCAAATCTTATGGCTGGAGAACGCAAGGAAGTCGCAGCCCAAGGCGCGGACATCCACGGGCATATGGCCGGCGCTTTGCGCGGCGTCGACCAGCGTGGTCACGCCCCGCGCCCGCGCGCGGGCGCACAGTTCGGCGACGGGATTGATGGTGCCCAACGAATTGGAAATGTGCGTGAACGCGAACAGTTTCACTTGCGGCGTCAGCAGTTCATCCAAGCGCGCCAAGTCCAGCAGCCCTTCGTCGCCGGTCACGGGGACGAAGCGCAATTCCGCCCCGGTGCGTTGGGCGAGCATTTGCCACGGCACGAGGTTGCTGTGGTGCTCCATTTCGGTGAGCAAAATGCGGTCGCCCGCTTTAATGTGCGCACCGCCCCAGGCGGCCGCGACCAGGTTGATGCTCTCCGTGGTGCCCCGGGTGAAGACGATTTCATCCGCGGACCCGGCGTTCAGGAAGCGCGCGACGCGTTCGCGCCCGGCCTCGAAAGCGGTGGTGGCGCGGTTGCTCAGCTCATGGATGCCGCGGTGGACGTTGGCGTTGTCGTGCTCGTAATAATGGCGCAACGCGTCGATGACCGCGCGCGGCTTCTGGCTGGACGCCGCGTTGTCGAAATAGATCAAGGGCTGCCCGTGCACCCGCTGGTCAAGGATGGGAAAATCCCCCCGCAGGCCGGCCCAATCGGGAGTTCGGCTCATAGCAAACCCAGTTGCAACTTGGCGGCTTCGGACAACATGCCCTGGTTCCATTGGGGCTCCCAGACGAGCTCCACATTCACGTCATCCACGCCCTCCACGGACAGGAGTTTGTTTTGCACGTCCTGCTGCAACACCGGTCCCATGCCGCAACCGGGGGCGGTGAGGGTCATCTTCACATCCACGCGGTGCGCGTCGGGCACGCCGGCGATGGGTTCGATCTTGCAATCATACACCAGCCCCAGGTCCACGATGTTCACGGGGATTTCCGGGTCGTAGCACGAGCGCATCTGGTTCCAGACCTCCTTTTCCAAAGCCTCCGCCGACATCGGCAGGCCGGTGCCGGCCCCGATGGCGGGAGGCAGCGGTTTGGGGGGCGGGGTCTTGCCCAAGGCGTCGGCGTCCTGCTCCGCGATGCGGAACATGTTGCCGTTCACCACGATCGTGTAAGCGCCGCCCAGGGACTGGGTGATGTAGGCCTGCTCGCCGGCGAGCAGCGTGACTTTGGTGCCGACCGGCACCACCGCGGCCTCGCAATCGCGGGTCAATGTGACTGTTTCGCTCATATGCTTGAAATTCAAAGACCGGCCGTCCCGGTCGTAACCCGCCGGAGCCGGCGGGTGGTTTATTCGGTGGTGACCGGCGTCTCGGCTCCGTCCACCGCGGCCACCAACGCGTGCCAGGCCAGAATGGCGCACTTGACGCGCGCCGGAAATTTGTGCACCCCGGCGAACACGGCCAGCTTGCCGAGGCCGTCGCCCGTCACGCGCCCGGTGGTGATGATGTCGTGCACCTGACCGAACAAGGCTTTCACTTCCTCTTTGGTGCGCCCCTTCACGGCGTCCGTGAGCAGCGAGGCGGAGGCTTTGGAGATGCAGCAGCCGGAGCCTTGAAACGTGGCTTCCCGAACCCGGTCACCGTCCATGGCGACGAAGACGGTGTAATTATCCCCGCAGAGCGGGTTGTAGCCTTCGCCCCGGCGCGATGCCCCGGGCAGGGCGCGGAAATTCCGCGGCGTTTTGCAGTGATCCAGGATCACCTGCTGGTACAGCTCGTCGAGATCTTCAGCCATGGGCTTGATGGAGCAGCGGACTTTGTTCCAACCGATCCCAAACCACTTGGTCCAGTTCCTCGCGCAAGGGCGTGAAACGAACGCGGTCGATGATCTCGCCGGCGAAGGCGTGGATCAACATCCGGCGGGCGGTTTCCAGACCGATGCCGCGGGCGCGCAGGTAAAAGATCGATTCATCGTTCAACTGGCCGATCGTGGCACCATGCGTGCACTTCACATCGTCCGCGTAAATCTCCAATTGGGGTTTCGTGTCGATCGTGGCGGAGTCCGACAACAAGAGGTTCTTGTTCGTCTGCTTCGCATCGGTCTTTTGCGCGCCGGGCCGGACCAAAATGCGGCCGTGAAAAACGCCCTTGGAACGGTCGTCCAAAATGCC
>CAIYZC010000605.1 GCA_903930565.1 uncultured Pedosphaera sp. | reverse complement strand
GTCCAGCACCTCACCAGGTCTTCGGTCCAAATCTCTGAGTGTAAAACTCTTCAACGCCGACATTTTGTCGGGATTGCCGCTCGTTGTCAAGATTCTTCGCGAGCTGGCCCGCCGGCACGATATTAACAACGAATTGCCGCTAAATTCCTTTCTGTGGTTGGGCCTGGCGCTGCGATACAGGACGTCGGCGACGAAGTGGGCAGGTTGACGTTTGGCTCAGGGCCGAGTTTGCCACAACCGCTTTCAGGGTTGGCGGGATTTAATGATGAGAACCCAAGGTAGGCGCTCGTGCCTCGCGCCAACCTGGGCTAGCTGGCACAACACCTTTGGTGTTGGGGAGAGGGGGCCGGGTTATTTGCGTCGGTTTTTGGCGGGCGAGGAAGAATCATGGCACCACCTCTCCCCGGCCCTCTCCGCCATTGTGAATGGCAGCGAGGGAGAAGAAGCCTGGCTTGCCGGTGTTGCGGACCACGCAAGTTCCACGGTGATAGGAGTTCTGAGACTCCGGCGGCGGGGAGGATGGCCGATGGATTGTGGCGCACTTTCAGCGCTTGGGGATGGTTTTTAGGGAATGGTTCCTGGGGCGTCGCGGGGGACGCTTTGCCCCAGGCTGAGGGATCACGGGCCTTCAGCCCGCAGGGATTGTTGCGCACGGGGCTTTTGGTGGGGCGGGAGGGCGGGTTTGGGAGAGAGCCCCGGCTCCCACCCAGAAAGCCGGCAGCCGAACCGCCCAAGCACACGGTGTGGTGGCAGCCCAGGCCCGGTTTCCTCAATTGTGAACCCCGCCACTACCAGGGGAAATGCTTCTGACGGATGGGTCCGACGGAGCAATCCGGGTGGGGTCGGCGCAGGATCGATATTGTGCGGTGCCGCTTTCCCCCGCAACCCTGCCGCCGCTCCGGTGTTTCATCCCTGCATGCCTGATCAACCCCGCCCCAATCTTTTTCTCACCCGCTGGCTCTGTCTGACCCTCATCACGCTGCTTGCGGGCTGCTCGACGACCAGCTCAACCGGCGTCAATCCCGCCACCCAGATTACCCTGCGCAATCTCAGCTACCGCGATGGCGGCCTCACCGGTGAACTGGTGAATCAATCACCGAAAACCGCCCGTACCATTACCCTCACGGTTTCGTTTCTCGACGCGCAGGGCCAGACCATCCTGACCCAGGATTTCAAAGCCGTGCCTGGCGGCGACGGTCGCTCCCTGTCCCCGGGTTCCGCCAAACATTTCCGCTATCAGGTTCGCTTCAACGCCGGCTCCGCCACCCCCACCGTCAGCGCTACCATTAAAACCGTTTTCGAGTAAGGCGCGGATTTGGCGTCCCGTGGGTGAGTTTGGCGGGCGGGGAAGATTGATGGCACCACCTCTCCCCGGCCCTCTCCGCCATTGTGAATGGCAGCGAGGGGGAAGAGGGCTGGGCTGCCGGCGTTGGGAGCCACGCGAGTTTCATGGATGCAGGAGTCCTTGGCTTTTAATTTCCGTTGTGGCACCCCGTGCTTCGGGCGGGGCGCCGCGATTCAGGACCTCGGCGACGAAGTGGGTATGTTAACGTTTGGCTCAGGGCCGAGTTTGCCACAACCGCTTTCAGGGTTGGCGGAATTTAATGATGGGAACCCAAGGTAGGCGCTCGTGCCTCGCGCCAACCTTTATATGTTCTCCTCCATGTCTGATTTCTCTTCTTTGCATTGTTCTTGTTGGGAGTCGCCGCTGGGCGGGTTGTGGAACGCAGGCGAGCG
>CAIYZC010000604.1 GCA_903930565.1 uncultured Pedosphaera sp. | reverse complement strand
GTGCACGCCCACGAAACCGTGACGGGAGACGCCGGCGGGGTCACCGAGGTGCGCAGCACGAGTGAGCTCCGTCCGGACGGGGTGCTGGCGGTGAAGGCGGAATACCTCAAGAACGGCGTCTGGACCCTCGGGCATGAGGCCGATTACGTGGTGACCGCGGAGGCCCGGGTCGTTTTCCGGTAAATCCGGGGACCGTCCGCCCCTCAACCGCCGATGCAGCTCATGCTGCGGGCGGGTTGGGCGAACTCCGGCTCGCCGATGTGGTGGCGCGCCTCTTTCCCCCACACCACCGCCTGCAAATAGGCCGCGAGGTCCACGTCCGTGGCCGCGGACCGCAGGCGCCCGCGGAGGTCGTGCTCGGTGACGCTGAACAAGCAGGTGCGGAGCTTGCCATCCGCCGTCAGGCGCAGGCGGTTGCAGTGGCCGCAGAAAGGTTCGCTGACGGGTGAAATCAAACCCAGCTCCCCCCGGCCGTCCGCGAAAGTCCAGCGCCGGGCGGTTTCGGCCGCGTTCGCCGACACCACGGGCTGCAGCGGGTGGACGGCGAGGAGCCGTTGCAGGATCTCGGTGCCCGGGACCACCAACTCCTTTTGCCAGGCGTGCGCCGAATCCAGGGGCATGAACTCAATGAACCGCAGCGCCAGCCCGTGGGTGTGGGCGAACCCGGCCAGCGCCTCGATTTCGTGGTCATTGATGCCGCGGATGATCACGGCGTTCACTTTCACCGGGTTCAGGCCCAACTCTCCCGCCAAGCGGATGCCGGCGAGGACTTCCGCCAGGCCGTCGCGGCCGGTGATTTTTTGAAAATTGGCCCGGTCGAGGGAATCCAGGCTGAAGCTGATCCGGCGCAAACCCGCCGCGCGCAGGGCGGGCCCCTTTTCGGCGAAGAGGAACCCGTTGGTGGTCATCGCCAAGTCGGTGATGCCGGGCAGGCGGGCGAGGCGGGCCACCAGATCCTCAAGGTGATGCCGGAGCAAGGGTTCCCCGCCGGTGAGGCGGATTTTTTGAATGCCCAAACCAACGGCGATCCGCACCACGCGTTCAATTTCTTCGAACGTGAGGATTTTGGATTTGGGCTGCCATTCCCAAGCGATGGGCTTGGACGTGGGCAGGGTGGCCCAGCGGCCGCGGTAAAAGTTCTGCGCGGCCTCCGTCTCGGGGAGGCAGTACAGGCAGCGGAAATTGCAGCGGTCCGTGACACTCACCCGCAGATCGCGCAGAACCCGGCCGTGCGAATCCACGAGCAACGAACTGCTCATGGGGTCTTGGCGGGGGCCGCCGGACCGTTGGTGCCGGGGGCCGGCTTGATGACGACCACGGGCGCTTTCGCCGGCGCGGGCGCGTTGGTGCCCGCCGCGGGCGCGGGGGCGGGCAAGGGGGTCGTGGCGGGGCCGGGCGGGAGAATGCGGGCGCCGCCGGTGCTCTTGACCTCAACGTTCAAATCCGTGCTGCGGGGGGCGGCGTTGGTCCGGAAAATGGGACCGAAATCCCGCTGGCGTTCGGCGCCGCGCCGGCTCGCGTTTTCCTGCACATGATCCCGGCTCCATTGGGCGAGCTTGGCGCTCAACAGCTCCTTTTTGAGCTTGGTCACCTGGGCGCGCAAGACGTCCAAATCGATAAATTTCCGCTCCAATTCGGTCTTTTCCGCCATCAAACGATTCAGCTCCTTTTGCAAAAACGACCGATCCCCGTCGGCGGCAGCCAGTCTTTTTTGCGTGTTCACAATCTGCTTTTCCAAGCTGCCGAGTTTGGTTCGCAAATCCGCCGCTTCATTGTCGAGAGAGGTTTTCTGGGTTTCCAGTTCGGCAATCCGGGCGTCGCGCTTGGCGGCTTCGGCCTGGGCGGCCTTCAAGGCGGATTCCGTGCGGGCCAGGTTTTCGGCGGTTTGGCTGAGGTTGTTGGAGAGGCGGGAGATGTCCTCTTTGCGCTCCGCGACGTCCTTGGTCAATTTCAAGTTCGCCTCACGCTCCTCCTCCAAACGCTTGCTCGTGCTGAACAGGTCGTTGGAGTGCTGGAGGATGACGGCCGTGTCGTCCTTGTGCTGCTCTTCCGCTTTCTGGTTCAAATGGAGGAGTCCGCCCGCCAAGAAAAGGCAGACCAGCAGCAGGATGATCAAGGCCACTTTCGTCTTCATAATTCCCAAAATGCGCAACTCGCCGCCATTTGGCAAGCGCAGATGTCTTCCTTGCTTTAATATTGCCGGGGCTTAGATTGGCCCCATGAAGTTGCCCGCCGAAGTGCCGGTGATGACGCTGCCGAACGCGACGCTGTTCCCGCAGGCGTTGCTGCCCCTGTACATTTTCGAGCCACGTTACCGCCGCATGTTGGCGGACGTGCTCAAAACGCACCGGATGTTCTCCGTGGCGATGCAAAAACCGGGGGTGCAGCGGGAGTCGCCCCTGGCGGTCGCCGGGCTGGGCTTGGTGCGGGTGGCCGTGGATCATGACGATGGCACCTCCCACCTGATCCTCCAAGGCATCGCCCGCGTGGCTTTGACGGACACGGTCCGCCAACGGCCCTACCGCATTCAACGCATCCAACCGATCGAAACCCCGGTCGAGGACGAGGCGCGGGTGGAAGTTTTGCTGATCCAACTCCGTAAACTGTTGGCCGAGCGCGTCAAGCTGGGTTTGCCCTTCCCCTTTCCGGTGCTGACCAAAGGGGAACCCGCCGGTCCGCCGCCGGGCATTTCCCCCAAGGATGTGCTGCACTATTTGGACAGTTTGGTGGACCCCGAGCAGGTCACGGACTTGGTCAGTTGCGCCGTCCTGCCCGGCGCCTTGGAGCGGCAGGCCATTCTGGCCACCCCCAGCCTTGAGGCCCGCCTGCGCCATCTCATCCATTTCCTGCTGGGCGAATTACGCCGGCATCGGGAAAAGAAACAATCCAAGAAGAAGCCCCGGGACAACCCCAACCCATGAGCCAACCCCCACCCGCTTTCAGCAAACCCGCCGCGGCCCCCACCCGCGAAGAAATCCTCGCCGCCCTGTTCGCGAACATGGTCATTCAACAGACCAACATGGCGATGATGATGCTCGGCAAGGTCGCCGATCCCGGCACCGGCCAATACTTTGAAGACCCCGAGTCCGCCAAGATGTTCATTGAACAGTTGGAGATGCTCGCGGTGAAGACCAAGGGCAACCTGACCCGCCAGGAGGATGCGTTGCTCAAGCAAGGCCTGACCGCCCTGCGCCAAGCCTATGCGCAATTGGTGGGGCCCGCCGCGGCCGCGGACCTGGCCAAGCTGACAGTGGAAGCGGAAGCCGCCCCGGCTCCCGCCCTCCCCGCCGTCGCCGCCACCGGCCCGGCCGCCGCTCCCGCCACTGCGGGCCCGTCGCCGGAACCCGTCAAAGCCGTCCCGGTGCCGATGATCGAGGAAAACAAGAAGAAGTTCACCAAGAAGTACTAAGCCTCCGCCGGCCCGGTGGTGACCGGGATCGGGTGCGACGAAAAGCAAACGGGCCGGGGTGTCACCACCCCGGCCCGTTTATATTTGGCCCGAATCAGGGCTTGTTCGGGGCTTTGGGAGCCGCCGGGGCGGGCTTGGCATGCTCCAAGGCGGCGGACTCTTCCCGGGCGGCCTGCTCGGCCTTCAACGCCGCGGCGAGCTCCAAGGCTTCGGCCTCATCGGCCGCCTTGAGCTTCGGGTCCACGAATTCCACGTTCGCCTCCTTGCGCAATTGAGCGTAAAGTTGGGGGAACTGCTTTTCGATTTGTTGGTCGCCCAGTTCTTCGGCGATCTTGGCGCTCACTTGGGCGAATTCAGTGCTCTTCCCCGGAAAACGCTCGCTCAATTTGATGACGTGATAGCCGTAGGGCGTGGTGACGACTTCGCTCACCTCGTTGGTCTTGAGGGCAAAGGCGGCTTTTTCAAACTCCGGCATCATCTCCCCCCGGCCGAATTTATATTCCCCGCCGCTGTCCTTGGAGCCGGGATCGTCGGAGTACTGCTTGGCCAGTTTGGCGAAGTCCTCCCCCGCGCGGGCGCGTTTGAGCAGATCGTCGGCCAGCGCCCGTTTGGTTTGCTTCTCCGCGTCCGACAGGTCCGAGCCGGTTTTGGGATCGCGCGTGCCCACGAGAATGTGGCTGGCGCGCACCTTTTCGGACTCCGAAAACTCGTCTTGGTGCTCGTCGAAATATTTTTTGACCTGATCCGGCGCCACCTTGACCAAACCCCGCAGAACGGCGTGCGAAACGCCTTCGGTGGTCAGTTGGGCGAGCAAACCCTCGGGGGTGAGGCCCGCGGACTTGATCATGGTGGTGAACATGTCATCGCCATGAAATTGCTTCTTGAGCTCGGCCAGGCGCTCTTCGGCCTCCGCCTTGCCTTTGGCCTTGTCCGCGTCGGTCGCCCGCGCTTGGAGCAACTGCACCAGGATCAGGTGGTTGAGCAGCTTGGGTTCGTATTTGGGCAGATCGGCCGCGGCGATTTCCTGACCGCCACCGGCGGCTTCCTTCTTGAACTCGGCCCAAGCCAGGTCGAGCTGGCTGCGTTTGATCTCCAACCCGCGCCCTTTGACCAGGACCAGGTCGGGGGCGGAGTTCGTGCCGGCCGGGACCGGCAGCGTGACCGGAGCGACGGGCTTGTCGTCGGCGGGGGTGGCGCCCGCGACCAGGACGGTGCAGGTCCAGAGGGCGAGGACGGACAGGTGGTTCAACGTCATAATTATTTGGGGGTGAGGGCTTTGTCGGCTTCCAAGGCGGCCTTTTCGCTCAGCTCCACAACCTGCGCTTCCAGCGATTTATACCGTTCATCCAAGAATTCAACCGCGGCCTGTTCTTTCCATTGCTTGTAGAGGCCGGGCAACAGGCGTTCGATTTCGACTTGCTCCATGAACAACCGCAGCTCCGCGCTGACTTTGGCGAACTCCAGATGGCGGGCCGGGATCTTTTCGTGGAGCTTGATGATGTGATAGCCGTAGGCCGTGCTCACCACATCGCTGAT
>CAIYZC010000603.1 GCA_903930565.1 uncultured Pedosphaera sp. | reverse complement strand
GAGCGGCTCAAGGTCAAGATGCGGCGCCCAACCGGCAAAGTGGGCGCTGCCGTCCGGCAGCACGCGCACGAATTGCAAGCGTTTGGAAATGACCTGGCCGTCGCCGGATTTCACTTCATGGGTGAGCAGGAACAAAAGCGACGGTACTTCGCCTTCGTCGGACGGGTCAATCAGGATGCTACCTTGCCGGAGCAAATTGGCGTGCTGCTCCAGTAAAACGTCGCTCAACGCGAGCATGACCGGATGGCCGGGATGAATCATGCTGGCGAACGCGAGTCCGGCGCGTTCCAACGGGCGGACGGCATCCTTGGTAAAACAAACCCGTTCGTAGCGTTTCAAAACCGGCGCGAGGTCGCGGCGGTTGCGCCCGGTGATGAGCCGGTCGCGCTCGCGCAACACGGCGGGGACGTGGGCAATTTCAAAGCGATTAAGTTCGCGGGGATAAATCGAACCGCCAAGCGATTCAAACCCTTTCATAAAAAAGGAGCGGACGAAATAGGGCTGCAACCGGCGGGCTTCGGCTTTTTCCATTTCCTCTTTTACGGCAAAAAGCCGTTCCGGGCCGAGCGTTTCCTGGGCGAGCGCGTTGCGGTCAAGCAGCGCGAGCAAGTTCTGGCGGTCAAAATTGTGGTCAATCTTCTGGCGGAGTTTGATTCTCACGTCGTCGCGGTCGCCGTAACGAATGGCTTCAATCAGCAATTCTTTGAGGCTCTTGCCCTCGAACACTTCGCCAAGAATGTCGAACACGCGACCGTTCAACGCCTCGCTTTCGACCCGGAGTTTTTCGAGCAACCGAAAATAAACATCGCCTTCGCGCGTCTCATTGGCGACCAGATTCCAAAGATGACAGACCTCCTGCTGGCCGATACGGTGGATGCGCCCAAACCGTTGTTCAAGCCGGTTGGGATTCCACGGCAAATCGTAGTTCACCATCAAATTCGCGCACTGCAAATTGACGCCTTCACCGGCGGCGTCGGTGGCGACCAGCACGCGGATTTCGGGGTCGGAACGGAAAAGCGCCTGCGCTTCCAAGCGTTTGTCACGGTGCGTGCCGCCATGAATGGTGACGATGGCATCGTGACTGCCCAGCACCCCGGCAATTTTCTCATGGAGATAATTGAGCGTGGCGCGGTGCTCGCTGAAGATGATGATTTTGCGCAGACGGCCAGTGGCGTCGTGCATATTAGGATCGTCTTGAAGGATGCGGGAGAGTTCTTCCCATTTGCGATCTTTGCCGGACGCCACCACTTCACGGGCCTGATTCTCCAGGCCAATCAGGGTGTCAATTTCATCTTCCAACTCGGCAATGGTTTTGGCGGCCGTCGCCTGATCGACCAGCGATTCCTCCAAGGCTTCCTGCTCGCTGGCGTTCAGATCGTCATCATCTTCCGGCACCTCCGGCAGGGACTGGCCGGCGGCAAGGCCGTCGCCAGAGAAACCAGACGGCGGCGGCGCTGGTGCGAGCGTCTCGGCGAGAACCTGCCCGCCGCGACTGGCGAGGTTTTCTTCCCGCAGACGGCGCTGGAGCCGCTCGCGACGTCGTTTCAATGACTGAAAAATGGCCTCCGGGCTGGATGCGAGCCGCCGTTGAAGCGCGGTCAGCGCAAAGCCGACGGAACCTTTGCGCTGGCCGCCGATCTGGTCGGCCTTGCCCATTTCGGTCTTGACGTATTGGGTGACAGCCTCGTAAAGCGCGGCCTCGATGTCGGACAATTCGTAATTGACCGTGTTCGCCTTCCGCTCGGGAAATAGCGGAGTGCCGTCGAACTTCACCAATTCCTCTTTCACCATGCGGCGCATCAGGTCGCTGGTATCCACCTTATGCACGCCGTCGCGGAATTTTCCGTAGAAACGGTCGGAGTCGAGGAGCGAAAGGAATAGCTGGAAATCTTCCTCCTTGCCGTTGTGCGGCGTGGCGGTCATCAGCAGCAAATGGCGGGTGTGGGCGCCGAGCTTTTCCGCCAGCTTGAAGCGCCCAGTTTTTTCGAGTTTGCTGCCGAAGAAATGCGCCGCGAGCTTGTGGGCCTCGTCGAACACGACGAGATCCCAACCCGCGGCGCAAAGTTTTTGTTGAAGGTCCTCGTTGCGCGCCATCTGGTCGAGCCGCACGATGAGGTGGTCAATGTCTTCAAACGGATTGCCGCTGGGCGTGGCGGCTTCCAAGTCTTTCGTGAAGACGCGAAATTCGAGGCCGAATTTCTCAAACATTTCGTCCCGCCACTGCTCGACCAGGCTGCCGGGGGCAACGATGACGATGCGCCGGGCATCGGCGCGCATGATGAGTTCGCGGATGTAAAGGCCCGCCATGATGGTCTTGCCCGCGCCGGGGTCGTCTGCCAGCACGAACCGCAACGGCTGGCGCGGCAGCATGGATTCATAGACCGCCGTAATCTGGTGCGGTAATGGGTCCACGTTGGACGTGTGAACTGCCATCATGGGATCGAACAAAAAGGCCAGGTCAATGCGCTTGGCCTCGACAACGAGCTTGAATGTTTCGCCATCGCCATCGAATGCCCAAGGGCGTTCGGTGGTCGCCACCGTGAGCGTCGGCTCGTCAACGCGATTGATAAGGCGTTCCTTGAGCGTGCCGTCCGGGGTTTTGTAAAGCACCTGCACCGTTCCCTCGGCGATGGGCACCACAGCGACCACGCTGCCGATCACGACTGGTTCGAGGCCCCTAAGCGCGAGGCCCCCCTTAATTTCTTCAAGGCGTAGCATGGCAGATTTAACAAGCTGCTTGCCGTCTGGCTTTAAAATTGTTTCGGCCCATTCTCATTGATTGATTCTGGGCGCAATCTTTAGCGGAGCCGGCAGATAAACGCACGAAGATTCCGAGCTCTTCGCCGCCGGGCCGGCGGCGGCCCGGTTTGTCCCCGCCTTTTCCGCGTTCTTCCGCGCCTGATTGCGACGTTGCGGAGTGCGGGGCGGCCGGCACGGCGGATGCCTGCAAGCTGGCGCGCGACTTGCCCCGGGACGGGGCGGGTCCGGGGAGCAAGGCGCGTGCCGGCGCGGCAGCCCGCCTGGACACAAGAGCCTGTTATATGCAATGAACCGGGCCGCCGGATGGTCTGGTGGGGAAGGCGGGAGGCGGCGGGGACCCGCTTCCGGGGGTCCTGCGGAGCGGGGGCCGGAAGTGGGGCGGCTTTGCGTATAACACGGTCTTGTGTCTGGGCGGGTCAAAGCAAGGCAAAACCACAGGCGCGGAGCTTGGCGAGCACCGTAGGCTTTTGCCGGTCCGCCGTGCCGGCCGCCCAAACGGAGCTTAGCTATTCTCGCGCGGATCGTCGGGCCGCGGGGGGCGCGCTCCGCGGCATGGCGAAGGCCCAGCCGCGCCGCCTTTGGGCGCGGCGTAGCCGGAGCCATTCGCGCACGAGCCGGAATTGGTCGAGGGGCGCGGGGGCCGCGCGCTCCCGCCGCTCCCGGCGCAAGCGGCCCGGAATGCAGCGCAAAGCGCGGAATGGAGGGCTGATTGTGATGGGAGGGACGGGCTGATTTGGGGGCCGGAGTCAGTGTCGCTGTCCCTCAGCGACTCTGACGGGGCCGGGGTGCCTTGTTCCGGGGGGCTGGGCCATGGCGATGGCTCCGCACCTTGATCCCCGCCCATTTTGCGGGGATACGCTTTGATCCTGCTGGCGCATGGATGGTTTCTGCGGTCGCCGCCCACCACCCCGGCCAAGTGGTTTACCAACCCACGGCCCCCGTGATTGTTCAAGCCCGGCGGGCGTTGCGTCCCGCGACCTGATGGGGAGCGGTTCGCCCCGGGCCATTGGCACCGCAGCGATTTATACTCATCGCCGGTTTTGGTTCTGGTTTGGCGGGCACGATGGGATTGCCCAAGGATGTTATGCGGCCTCCGGCCTGTCTCCGCTCCCGCCAGGGCGGCACGCCCCGGCGGGGGGCGGAGTCAGGCTCCGGGTCCGGCGCGGG
>CAIYZC010000602.1 GCA_903930565.1 uncultured Pedosphaera sp. | reverse complement strand
CTGCAGCTATAATCTGCGCCTTCCCTTGGCCGGCATAGCTCAGTTGGTAGAGCAGCTGATTTGTAATCAGAAGGTCCCGAGTTCGATTCTTGGTGCCGGCACCAACAGCCATGCGGCTTTGCGGTTCTTGAACTGAATCAACTAATTTCCGTGTAGTGCGTGTAGTGCATTTGTACAGAGACAAATGCCTGTGAATTTGCATTTATTTGGCGCGATGTGATTTTTTTATGTTGTCAGCAGTTGTTCTCGGGAAGCTATCAAATGACACTGCCACAACAACCGCTCAGCGAGGCCTTTCAAGAACCGGCGTGGCTACGCTTGCGTGTCTATTATGCGCTTAAGCCTGTGTCGGCACTCTGGCATTTCTTCATCAATTCTTAATCGACTTGCACCTATATGTATATTACTATAATATACGCAGATGATTGACTTGGAAAAAATCATTGGCTTCGAGTGGGACGACGGAAACGCACGCAAGAATGAAAAACATGGCGTCTCTACTGCCGAGGCAGAGCAAATATTCTTCAATCATCCACTGCTGCTCTTAAGCGACGTACTACACAGCCAGATTGAGCCGCGTTTTCACGCGCTGGGAAAAACTGACGAGGGGCGACAGCTACACATTACCTTCACCTTGCGTCACTCCGATAGCTTGATCCGAGTGATCTCTGCTAGGAACATGCACATAAAGGAGCGAGCGATCTATGAACAAAAAGACTAAAGTGGTTCCAAAATTCGCCACTGAGGCGGAAGAACGAGCTTTTTGGGAAAAGAACGATTCCGCTGATTATCAGGACTGGACGATAGCCAAGCGTGTGATGCTACCCAACTTAAAGCCGACAACCAAAACCATTTCTTTGCGTCTGCCACAACACCTACTTGATTCGATTAAGTCGGCTGCAAACGCACGAGATGTACCATATCAATCGCTAATCAAGGTTTGGCTTCAGGAAAAACTACATAACCATTGAGGTAACTGCTTACAGGGTCGAGAACTATTTCAATGATCGCGAGAATCTGTACGGCAAGCTTGAAGTGGCTTACGAACAGAAGAACATTCAGGACGAGGTAAAGTTGATGCCTAGCGCTCCGGACCTGATGGTGAGGTATCAAGCGGCGTTAGACAATGACCTTTATAAGGCAATTCGTGCGCTTCGCGAAACACAGCGGTTTCGACTAGAGCAGATTGAAGGCACATCGATAAAAATCAATGAAGTTTGATTGTTGATTCATACAGTCGATAGCTGCCTCACATTTAACTGCGCGCCAATTATCGTGCAAATTTGCGCCAACTACCTTGTAAATTCACAAGACAAATGCCCCCTTGAACTCGCCGACCTAAAGCCGACACTATCCCTGGATACGAACACGCCCTAGCGTTTCAGTAAAGAGTGGTGCGTATGCGCTCCGGCAATTCGCGGTCGTACTCGGCACCACCCAGTCGGCCCTTGCTCAGATCAGCGAGTATCGTGCCAATGCTGGGCAAATTCGAACGCTCGATCTGCTTTTCGGCATCCCAGATCCCAGATCGGATGAGCGCACGCGAACACTGAAAATATACGGCTTCGACATGAACCACCAGTACCGACTGCGGAACCTTGCCTTCGAAGCTAAAGCGCGCAAGCAAATCCGGGCACACGGATATCGCGGCGCGTCCGTTCACACGGATAGTTTCGGTTACGCCGGGAATCAGGAAAAGCAGGCCGATGCGATCATCAGCAATCAGATTGCGCAGAGTGTCGACGCGCTTGTTGCCGCGACGATCGGGAATCAGCAGCGTCTTCTCGTTTTCGACCGTGACAAAGCCTGCCGGATCACCGCGCGGCGAGGCATCCAAACCGCCAGGACCGCTTGTGGCGATAACGACGAAAGGCGCCGCTTCGATAAAGGCGCGGTAGTGCGGGTGTATGTAATCAATCTCCTTGACTAGCGATACCTCTGCGGGCTTGCCATAGAGGCGCTCTAAGGCATCAAGATCGTTGATGAGGTGTTCGGACATGACAATATGTTCCGCAATGGTTGAATCAGCCAATGGACACTTCAGTTCCGACCGTACCCTCGTATTCTAGTGCCCGTCGTTGTCCGAAGGACAACCCAGGGCACTTGTGCCAGCGCAGCAGGTGCTAGATCGAAGGTTTCGTAAGCGTATATGGGTTTATCTGCCGAAGTTGTTCATTCTCATAAGATGCTGATCCTGCTCGCCAAGATATTCAATTAGATCCTGGCCGTATCGCAATCATGCCCTCTACGTGTGAGACTTATTTTCGAGTACTCGCGGGTCTCGCCGCCGGTACGGGAGGCGCTAGGCTGAGTTCCCGTATCCGCTCAAGAATGGGTAGTTTTATCGCATCGAGTTCGCCGCTTCGCACCAGAAGTGCTTCGAGCCGGGCGTTTAGGGCCGTTTCGCGTTTGATTGCAAGCCGCTGTTCAGCCGCCACGTCATCCAGCATGATCGGATCGGGAGATCGCCCCTGTTGTGCTTCCAGCGGGACGCGGCTATTGTCCCTGATCACTTTCTGCAATATGAGGATCTGATCCAGGTCTGACTTAAACTCCGCGTTGACCACCGAGAGCAGGTTTTGCAGTCTCTTGATCTCTAGAATGCTGTCCGCCTCCTGGGCGCACAGGGATCCAGAGATGACGATGAGTATGGCGCTCACCACACAGACAAGAATGCGCGTGGCCATGATGATCCTTTCAAGACGAATACGGCTGCACCCAGCCATGCAACTATGGCACGAAGGATGCGGAAGATCTGTTCGATAGCGCACTCATGGGCGAGTTATCAAGCGCGGGCGGATCGGTGGTTCGTCCTGTGGGCTATGTTCAGAGTCGCACGGTTTGTCCTTTGGATTCTCGGTTACCCGCCACCAGGTACGCAGAGAGTTAAAAAAATGCTCATCTGAATATCTATTATGAAAGGTGCTTGCGCCGCCTTATCGCCGGCATGGCTTCCCTGTACTTTGTGCGCCACCGTACCGATCGTGCCACCCATTGTCGCTACGCTATTCCGAAGTTACGCATCCTAGCTGACGGAGAAAGTGCCATGGGCTCAATGTCGTTAGTCGCCACCAGGAATTCGACTGCGGAGCAATTCGCGTCCTTGGCACCAACCGCGCCTTCAGTGATGACGGCTTTGGCCGCCAAAGCAGGATTCCGCTTCAACGGCGACGATCCATGGGACGTGACTGTTTCTGATCAGCGGCTCTACCGGCGAATTCTCGTTGAGGGATCACTGGGTGTGGCGGCCGAGCTGAATCTGTCATGATTCAGCCGGAGTGAACGTGTATTTTCTTCCGTCTTCGTTTTCTTCGAATTCTCGTTTGTAACGCGTT
>CAIYZC010000601.1 GCA_903930565.1 uncultured Pedosphaera sp. | reverse complement strand
TGGAGTGCGGTGAAAGCAACGCGTGGCACCGCTTTTGAACTCATTCCACGGCTCGAAGCCGACAAACTCGCCCGCCCGCCATCCGCTTTGATGCGGCGGCGGCACTGCCCCGGCATTTTATGACCCGAGGCCGCCGTCTGTTATTGTCCGATATTGTCCGATAATCAAACTGGTGTATGGTGGGCGATTTGCCCAGTTTTGCTTGCTTTTGCGCGGCATTGGCACGGTTGATCGTCGCACGTTAGTGTTGGTTATTGTTCGTTATTGTCCGATATGGCTCGTTTTGCAGCGAATCAGGCTACTTGGAGGTGCGTTCGTCGCCGCTTTTCTCCTTGCCCGCAACCGCTTCAATCCATCCAATCAATTGCGCCTCAAACCCCTGGCTGGTTTCCGCTAGGCCGCGATGCGCCAGCTCGCGTTGCAATAGGGGTTCGAGGTGATCACGAAGCAGGGCCAATTGCGGCCCCGTATCGCCCCCGGCCCCGGCGGCGGGCGGGGCGAACCATAGGCGGTCGGGATCGCGTTCCCAGGCTAGGAGTCGTTTGCCCGCGGCGTCCACCGCGAGGGGCAGCACCAAGCGCTTGATTTGGCCCTTTTCCCCGCGCGCCTCCACCGCCCAAACGGCCAGTACCCCGGTTTGACCGGCCGGGGCGAGTACGCGCAGGCCGATATCTTCGGGCTGCAAATCGCGGTATTGCTGGAGGTATTTCGCCACGATGGGATGATCCAAACCCAGCAATTGGACATTTTCCATTTGCAAAGCGACGGCGCGTTCCGTGGTGAGCCGGGTGTCCGGTGCATTAGCTTCCTGTCGCCAGCCAAAGAGGGCCTCCCCACGCGACACGAATGTGTGGCCGGCGGCGCGTGCCGCCTCCGTCACGAACCGGACCAGCGCGCCCATGGCTTCCGCCGCTCCAGCCATCGCCCGATAATCGTCCAAGTGAAAGCCGGCGAGGTCTTGGAACAATTCGAACACCACTTGCCGCGCTGCCACCGCGTTGGCCATGGCCGCGTCCAATTCCACCCGCGTGCGTTGCAGGGCGGGGTCGTCCAGCGCGGCGGTGTAGAGGTGGGCGTAGTTTACGTGCAAGGAGAGTTGTCCCAGAATCTGCGCGCGCAAATCCTCCGCGATCTGCCCGCGTTCATCCACCTTGCCGAGCGCCCGACCAATCTCCTTCAGCTTGGTGTCCAAGAGCAGGAATATCGCGCCTTCGATGGTGTCCGATAGGACCAGATTGTAAACCTGCGCGGTGTTGAGTTGGCCGTACCGGTGAATCCGCCCGATGCGTTGCTCCAAATCCATCGGATTCCACGGCAGATCGAAATTAAACAGCACCCGCGCGTGCTGGAGGTTGATCCCTTCCCGGCCGGCCGCGGTGCAGATCAGGACGCGCGGCCCGTCGGGCGCTTTGAACCGGTTTTCCGCCGCGGTCTTTGCGCTATGGTCACCGCCTTTCAGCACCGTCACACCCTGGCCGGGGAATTCGCGTTCGATTTCCGCCCCCAGCATTTCCACGCTGCCCAGGTACGTGGCGAAAACGACCATGCGTTCCCGCGGATTCTGCCGCCACAACACCCCCAAAGCGGAGAGGAGTTTCTCCACCTTCGTTTCCCGCCGACAGGGATACGTCGCCAGCAATTCCTTGATCCGTCGGCGTTCCTCCGGCAGCGCCACCGCCACACTCGTGATGGCGGCATCCTCGGCCGCCGCCGCGCCGGTTTCGGAACCGTATTCGTCCGCGCCCGCTCCCAGCGCTTCCTCCTCGTCCCGTTGCAGTTTGAGGATCCGGTACCGGTAGTCCGCCAGCCATTGGTCCACCTGCGCGTCCTCCAGCGACCCCGTCCCCAGGCCGTGCAATTCCCGGATTTGCGCTCGCGCTTCGTCCAGCGCCGCATTGCGTCGGTCGATGTCGAGTTGCGTATCATGCAGCAGGGATTCCTGGATGGTCAGGGCGATGAGCCGCCGGCGCAGGGTGCGCTGGACCGCCGCAAAGCTGGACGCCGCGATCTTTTGAAAGATCGTCATCACAAAGGCCAGTCCCTGCCCGCGGCGCCCCTGCCGCTTGGCGAGCGCGAAGCCGTCCTGCAGGTAGGCCACCAGGGCGGCGTAAAATTGGGTTTCCGCCGGGGCCATCGGGAACGACTCCGTTTGCACCTGCCGCCGGGCGAAGAGGGTTGAACCGTCGGGCCGGCAGGCGTCGGCCTTGGTGCGGCGAATCACCACCGCATTGAGCCGGTGCCGGTGCTCCACCATTTCCGCCGGCGAATTGAACAGCGTCGGATTCAGCAATTGCACCAGCATCCAAAATCGGAAATGGTCGCCTTGGTGCGGCGTGGCCGAGAGCAGGAGCAAATCCCGCGTGTGTTCCTTGAGCTGCTCGGCCAACTTGAAGTTCTGTGTCTTCACCAATTTGCCATTCTGCCGGTACGCCGTCAGATGATGGGCTTCGTCAAACACCACCAAATCCCACGGCGGCGCGGCCTTCAATCGCGCCATGCGCGAGGCCAGTTTCAAGGTGTCGATGCTTGCAATCAGGAGGTGATGCTTCTCGAAGGCGTTGGACTTCCGGTCGGTGACATCCCCCGCACTGCCAAAGACTTCGAAATTGAGGTGAAACACCCCGTTGAGCTCCCGGTGCCAGTTGTCCACCAACCCGGCCGGCACCACCATCAGCGCGCGCTTGAGTTCCCCGCGGCTCGCCAGCTCCCGCAAAATCAGCGCGGCTTCGATGGTTTTTCCCAAACCCACTTCATCCGCGATCAGGAAACGCCGCGGCGACGCCGTGGCCACCCGGTGCGTCAAGACGACTTGATGCGGTAAGAGGTCGATCCGCGCGGAAGTCAGCGCGCTGACGTTGTCCAGCAGGGGGAGGACATGGGCTTGCCAACCCAGCCACGCGCGTCCCGCCCGCGCCGTGTCGCCCCGGGCGTGGGTGAGGATGACTTCCGTGCGGCTTGTCGCCGTGGTCACGCTCGCCACCGGCACCTGTCTCTCCCCGGCCGGGAAAAACACCTTGACCAGTCCGGCTGCCGGCTGGGCAAGAATCACCCCTTCACCAAGTTCCGCGTGACGCACACGCACTCCTGGCTTCAGCCAATTAGGCGCATTCAACTCAAACGCCGTTGTGATTTCTCCAGCCGCTGGAGAAGCAATCGGATCTGAATGCATTTCTGGAAATCCTTCTATCTTCATTGCCAACCATCTCTCAGCGAAATCCTTGTTCGTGGTTTGCCATTGGTTGGCGGTTAGGTTGCGGGCTTTTTCCAAACCAGCGTAATCGCCCAAAAAATCACAAACATCCATGGCTACGAACGGCTCTTGCCACAACTCCACCAATCGTTCAGCCAAAATCTTCTTCATGCCCTCAAGTGGGCCTACAACAATGTCGTCCTTTGCAAACGCGAAGGCAAACTGTCCTGGCAAGCCTAAAGTGGGACTCGCAAGATATAGACCAGGAGGTACCAATTCTGATCCGTTGGTATCGCATCTCACGAAACCCTTGACAAAACCCTCAGCGTCCATGGATTGAATTATGTTCATTTGGCGAAAGCCAAACACAGGCGTAACGAAGCAGGGTGGACCGAAAGCTGGCATCAAATACCCTCGCGATATAATCTGGAATTCGGGAGAGAAAAGGGGGCCGAAAATGTCTGGGATTCGGGGAGGTGGCGGGGGCGGGTCATTTGAGCCAATGAATGCCATATCTAAATGTATTCTCCATTGGTCAAAAGCGTTTCGACCTTTTCGGCGATAATCCGCACATATTCATTAGGTACCGTTCCGCGAAAGTGAGAGTACCGAATTGGCGTTGCGCGCCATTCGTTTACAATCGCGTGACGAACATCAGGAAATTTCAAAAAAGGAGTTGGTAAGACAACCGCATGTACATTGTTTCTCAATATTAGATTTTGGTCGCTTTGTACTTCGATAGCCGAACGACGATCATCATAATGCGTTGGTCCTCCTTCATTGAGCAAAGAGCGGTATGAACCAATTGCCGAAATTGCATTAGCGGCCGCGGGATCGGAGCGAGGCGTGCCAAAAAAATAGTTGTCATTTGTTTCAAAAAAGGCCGAAATCGCTTTTCTAATCGTCGCCAAATTAGGAGGGAGGCTGTAGGCCAATAAATCGCCCGGTTCTACATGCGGAACGAACATTCCCGCACTCGCCGCACCGGAGTCGAATGGGAAAACTCGCTTGAAATCTGGGCCAACGGCGCCGGGCTTGAACACGAAGCAGATGGGCATTGGATTCATCAATGTGTCGGGACGGCCTCCAAGCTTGGAGCGATACGCCGGTCGGCCGTAGAAAAAGTACAACAACGGCTCCTTGAACACAGGGCAGTCTCGTGGAGACAAATAGCCCGCAGAGCAGAGTTGTTTAAAAAGCTCGCAGCGAGTTGTGTGGACGAGTGGCAACTCATTGGCCACCGGTGTATGCGCTTCCACGAACTCGGCGAAGGTTAAAGGACTCGGTGGCATAGGCATTACGAAACCCGGGGATGGAACAAGCCCGCCCACACCGGTTTGCCGGCCGCGTTCTTGGTCGTGATGCGGCGGGCGCTGGCTTCCGCGCCGTTCCACAGGCAACGACCGATGGGGAGTGATTGGCCCCGGTGCGCGCCGGCGCAGTGCCAGTGGAAGGTGTCCTCCGCCGGGCGGGGAAACACCCGGGCGCCATCCGCCAGCCAGAAAATGAGTGCCGCCTCCCGGCCGCCGTCGGCTACCCGTTGTTGAAAGTCAATGATGGCGGCATAGACCGTTTGCTCCATCCATTCGACCGCCGCCTCGGGCGCCAGGGTGTCCAGCGCGGCTTCCAAACCGGCCACCACCAAGGTGCGTTGGTGGACCAGGTTCAGCGTTTCGGCGGGCCAACCGGCGTGGTGCAAGCGCAGCAGTTCACGCAGGCTGCGCACGGCTTCGGGAGCGCAGATTTGGTGCAGCGCGGCGGCATCCCAAAGCAGGGAGGTGCCGGCCGTCATCCAGGTGGGGTCGTGGAGGTCGGGATTCATGCTCTGGGTTTCCTTTTGGGCGCGGCGGGACGGGCGCCTACCGCGGGATGGAGCCGTTTCACTTCGCGCAACAACTCGGCCTTCAGTTCCGCTTCCGAGGGCAGATGTAGCTTGTAGCGGCTGGCAAAAATTTTCCCCTGCTGCGCCTCGCCCAGCGTGTACCGCACGACCGCATCGTTCTTGTCGGTGCAAAGAATCAACCCCAGCGTGGGGTGATCCCCGGGCGTGAGCCGTTCGCGGTCATAGTAATTGACGTACAGCGCCAACTGCCCGAGGTCCTGGTGCGTGAGCTTGCCCACCTTTAAATCCAGCACGATGTAGCACTTGAGAATCGTGTGGTAAAAGACCAAATCAATGTAGAAGTGGTCCCCGTCCAGCGTGATGCGCTCCTGCCGGGCGACAAAGGCGAAACCCCGGCCCAACTCCAGTAGAAACGCTTGCAGCTCGCCGAGCAGAGCGGCTTCCAAGTCGGTTTCCACCAGTTTGGCGGCGACCGGAATTTTCAAAAACTCCAGCACCAGCGGGTCCTTGAAAACATCCAGCGCTCCTTGGATCTCATGTCCCTTCCGCGCCAGCCGCACCACCGCCTTTTTGTCCCGGCTCAATGCCAACCGCTCGTAGAGCAGACTGTTGATCTGCCGCTCCAGTTCACGGGCGGACCAATTGTTCCGCATGGCTTCGATCTCATAGAAAGACCTGGCGGCGGGCATTTCCACTTTCAACAACTGCCGGTACAGCGACCATGCGATGTTCGGGTTGCAAACGCCGGGTTGCGGAGATGGGTCACACGCCGTGTGACCCATCTCCCTGACCGCGGGGGACGCGAATCCGGCCGGTACCCGCCCGGACAGCCGGAATTGGTCACGCAGCGTGTGACCGATGTCGGTTTCGAGCAGCTGGGGATATAGGAGATAAAATTGTCGGAACAGTTTCAAGTTGGTGGCGCTATAACCTTCGCCAAACTCCTTCCGCAAACGGTCGGCCAATGCGGAAATCACCTTCTGCCCATACCGCGTGTAATCCCGCCCCGATTGTTCCTCCTCCACAATCTCCCGGCCGATCAGCCAGTTCGCCACCACCTGGGTGGTGTTCACCGTGCGCGTGATGCCCGTCCGCGCCACCGACAATATCTCCCGCACCCGCGCATAGAGCGCCGGTGGTCCGCCTTTCCTCTTCACACCGCGTTTCATACCCAATTCTTCATCGGACGAAAAGTTAACTTGTTGCCAAGCCTCCCGGTGCTTTCGGGAGATCGGCCCATTTTGCCGCGTCAACCGCCGTGAGAATTTGCGGCTCGGGGATTTGTTTCCAAGGCTTGTCCATGGTTTATCCCTCCAAATCAAACAGCCGCATCTGCTCTTCGACTTTGCGCTCGTTCTTCGACAGCCATTCGCGGTAGATGGTGCGGGCGCGCTGAGCGGCGAATTTGATCTCCGGCGAGCCGCCGTGGCGGCACAGCCAATCAACCAAGTCCCCCGTGGCGGGATGAGGCGCAAAATTGGGGCTGTTCAAGGTGTCCTCCACGCGAATCCCGCTCCCCTCGAAGCACGCGCCCACCAGGAACATGGTTTGATCGAAATCCCGCCCCATGTCTTTGCGCGAAGCGCCTTTCCATTCTCGGGCCAATTCCAAGGGTGGCGTCTGGTTAAACACTTTGCTTTTCTCCGCGCACCACCCCCGGTCCGCGAAATCGCCCGGCGCGATCCCCGTGCCGCGCAGGAACTTCTGCATCTGGTCCCGCGGCACCTCCGTGGTGTCCCGGAACAGTCGGAAAAACTGCCGCGTATACGGTTCGGCATTGGCCGGCGGCGCCTCGCCGCCAAGGGTCGGGCCTGCTTCGTCATCTTCCAGCAGGGTATTGATGCCGGCCAGCGCTTCGCGAATGGTGAACGGACGGTCCTTCTCAATGAACACCTGCCCGTAGTGGCGGGAGAAGTATTCCAGCGCTTTGCCGCGGCGGATCACCTGCAAATCAGCCGCGGGCAGGCCCTCCTTTTGATGCTGGCTGAGGAGGTCCTTCAGCCGCCGGACATCCTCGACGATCTGCCGGCGCAAGCGCGCCCAACTGATGGGCGGCGGTGTGGTCAGGCGCTTCCGGCAAACGTGGATAATGTCATATTCGATTTGCTTGGAGCCGAACTCCCCTTCCCCCTTGGTTTCGTCACTGCGTATGGGATAAGTCGCTTCCAAATAAAATCCGGCGTCAAACAGGCTTTCCAAGACCCCTACCCACGGTTCGTCCTCGCTGTGATGGAAGGTGAAGGCTAGAATGCCCGCGGGTTTCAAAACGCGGTGGGCTTCCTTCCAAGAAGCCGTGAGTATTCGTTGATAGAAAACATCAAAGTCCTCAGGATTGCGCGCTGGGTTTGCGACTGCCTCAAGCGCCTTAGGAACATAGTCGGCTCCAAAGCTTTCAGGGTATTTGCGCTTAAGAACCAACCTTAGCCAAACATAAAAATAGTCGGATAATTCAGAATAGTGCAACAAACCGCCAAATGGCGGGTCTGTTATGCAAAGATCAAAACTTTGCGCAGGCAGGGGAAGGTCGGTGGCTGAATGGCACCCCAAGTAACCGCCACAGATCGCAGGGTCTAATGTGGAAATACGAATACTTTTTGATCCGCTGAATTCGATAGCGCTTGGATGACTAGTGGCTGCGGACACTTCCCAGGGGGAAATGGCCCAAGCGAACGCCTCGGTAATGCCGGCAGCGCAGGCGAGCCAGTTGCCTCTGCCTAGCTCGCCAAAAACACTGTTCTCTGTTATATTATTCTTTGGGTTAAAATTGTTCTCGGAAAACAGTGGTTCCAATTTATCCGCCTGGGTATTCCAAATGCAAAACATATTGTTGTTTCGCAAATACTGTTGAAATGCCCCTAGGACAGCCTCTTTTGCTAGGATTCCTGCAGCCTCATTTTGTGCTATTGCCTTCAAAATAGACGCATGGATAAGCAATTGCCTCGGATTAAAAAATTGGTGCCATCGGCTAATACCGTGTCGTTCCAAAGGATTTCGCTCATTGGCCATATGGCCGAACGGAATCAAGGATACTGGCCAAAAATCCGCCAAATCGGAGTTCTTTCTTTGTTCCCACTCGAGGAGAGCAAAATTAAAGCATTCGGGTTTGAAGCGCGCAAAAAACCTGCCTTTGTAAGGTAGCCCTAAAGAATCACGCTCATTAGAGTAGCCTTGAATGGTATGGCAGGCCCATGGAGCGGATTTGCCAGAAACTTCTATGGAATGCAGCGATTTCTGCTCGGTTCCACAAGTTTTTGCGCCGCATGTGAAAACGCCCTTTCGTTTAGAAGTCCCGCCTTGCTGATTTGTGTAGAACCAAGATTCAGTTTGAGGAGACCGAATTAGCTCGGGTAGTTTTCCTCGAACTTCGAGCAAACTACCAAGTTTAGTGCGGCGGGCGATATTCCAGCGAATCGTCGATTCCGCCGAATCTGTCGCACTGCCCCCGTATTCCCGTCCATGTTCGTCGGTCTTTGGGGCGCCTTCCAGCCATTCTGGTTGAATGAGCAAGCTTAGTTCGACTTTTTTGTTGGCCGGCTTGCCCAATTCGGAGGAATGGTTTTCGCGGAAAGCCTTGGCGTCCTGGCGCGCGTGGCCGCAATGGGGGCAGGCGTAGCGTCCTTCCCGGTCCATCACGGCAAAAGCCGGTTCGTCCGGCGCGACGAACAAGGGCTCATCCGGCGCCATGCGGGCCGCGTGGCGTTCAATATCGAACGGTTTTTGGCAGGCGGGGCAAACCGTCTTCCAAGCATCCACGGTCAAGGTTTTGATCGCCACCACCGGGGAGGACATGATCGGCGTGCGATGGCCGCAGCCGGCCCGCTGGCAGGGGCCGTGTTTGGCCCAAAAGGTGTAGATGATTTCCGGCCCCTCGTACCGGTACTGCTTCCGCTCTGCCCATGGCACGTCGAAAATGTCAAAATCAGCTGGCAACGCCTCCCACTCCGCCTCGGCGGCGGCAGCCGGCGTTGATCCCTCCAGCAGCAAATCCCCTTGGACCACTTCCGGGCCGCGCTGCCGGTCGCCGATCCGCCGAAACCAAACACCTTTTTCCCCGTCCGGCCCGTCACACGCGAAATAGGGCATGATCATCGGCTTGACCTCCGCCTCGATGTCCGCCAACAACCGTTTCACCTCCGCCAAATCCACCTGCGCCATCTCGTTCTTGACGATGAACCACGCCACCGGATTGAGGTCGCAACCCCACATTTGCATCCCGAGCCGCGAACCCTCCACGATGGTGGTGCCTCCGCCCATGAACGGTTCAACGACTTTCAGGTGACGGAGCGCACCGCGCTTCTGATGGTTGGCGTAATAAACCTCCCAAACCGCCTTGGCCGCCTTGCTCTCGTCCTCCGGCGCCTTCATTGCCGCGGCCAGAAGCAGGGACCGAAACACGCTGGACCGCCGCCGCGCCCACCATTTCGACATCTGGTAAATCGGCTTTCCCGCGTTCCCCTCAATCGCCGCGATCTGATTGATCGGAATGATCGGAAAATCCACCTCCAAACAAGTCTTTGGCCGGTTCGGGTCCGAAAAGTCCACCGTCTCCACCGCCACCTCCCGCCCCGCCCCGACCGCCGCGGCGATCTGCTCGTTCAGGAGTTCCTTCTTTGACTTGGCTTTGGATTTGGGGCGTGGGGGCATGATTTAATGGACGAGTTCTCGTTCGAAATAGCGGACCGCGTTTTCTTGGAATTCCTTGAGCGAGGTGAATTGCTTGTCGCAGGCATTCGTGAGCCGGTTCCGGTCCTTGCGCGCCAATTTGTCCATGTCCTCGTGTACCGCCAGGCTCTTGAATTTGAGCCGGTGGCGTTGGAATTCCAGGCAACTGATTGTGGCCAAGCGTGCGCGGTTGGCATCCCGCACGGCGAACAAATGAAACGGCACTCCATTGGGCCGGAATTCCCAATCCACCTCCAATTCATCCCGGTCGGCAATGGGCAGCACGGAGCGCTGGGGGTGGAATCGGCTGAGTTCGGATTCGATGAATTCGGCCAACAATTCGTCAAAAAGGCTGGCCAACACTTCGCGGCGAAAATAGCGCATGTTGCAGACTTTGGAAACGGCCTGGGAAAACTGCAACAATGTCAGGTAAAGCTCATCGGGCGTTGTCTCGATGAACAACTCTCCATCGGCATCAGCAACCCTATTTTCCGTGAGAATGCGCTGGTAGATGCGCTCCTTGTTTGGAGTGTCTATATCGAAAGTGTAGGACAGCCGCATCCGGGTCAAACCGTGATCGCAAACCCGGACCTTGGCCGAGCCGCCCGGATCGGCATCCAAAAAGATGTCCATCATGTCGCCATCCTCGTGAAATAGCGGGACGATGAGCTGGGTGACCCCGGGGCGCTTTTCCCGCAGGGTGACATGCGCACCAAACTGTTCACGGAGCAATTCGACGGGGATCATGGGGTGGGATTGGGTTGGGAGGGCGCCGGGCGGGGCGGCGCGGGGGAAAATGCCAACCACATTTGGGATATCCCGGGGAAATGGTGGTCCGCATTGGTCACGTTGACCATTCGGCAAAAGAGGGCCTGGGCCTCCAAAAAAGAGGCGTACGAACCCGGGGCTTCGATATTTCTCGGCTCAAGGTAGCCCGCGTTGAGATCCGCCGCCGAACACCGGTGGACGTGAAAAACCGCGTGGTGGGGATGAACGCGCTCCCCGCCATGGCGTCCGTTGCAGCGCAACAGCTGAAAGCTGCCCGGTTCCTCGTTGGGCTGGTACACCAGGCCAATGGAAAAATTCTCGTGAAAATCCTCGCTTTGACGCAAAAAAATGCGGAAGGAATGCTTGCCATCAAGCGACTTGAGCGTGAGGTCGTTGCGCTTCATTTTGCCATCCACCCGCAGTTCGCGGCGGTGTGGTTCCACCACCACCTTGGGGCAGGCGAGCAAATCGGTGAGTTCTTGTTCAGTAAAGGTCTTCATCGGCAATGGCCTTCCTAAATGATAGCTGCAAAACCTGTCCGTTGCAAACCAGCCGTGGAAGGCTTCGGCCGGCTACCCTTGCGTGGCCACGGCCGCGTCTCAACCCGTGGACTCGCGTGGGGTGGCTCCGCAGGCTTGGATGGCCTACCAGTATGACCAGCAATTCGTGAGCAAAATCGCTCTCGGAAGAAACTCGGCTTATCAGGCGACATTGTTGGTGCGAGCCCGTTCATTGGAGGTTTCAGGCAATGTTCTTGAACTGGACCGTTTGTGTTCCCGAAATGCAGAGCGGTTGATCAGGCCGATCATGGATTTTTGTCTCCGGCGGTATGACGGTCATGCGTTTGGCGGCGGAGGTGTAGGTAAAGCTTACGAATCGGTGTCGGACTCTGTTCAGAAATAACTTTTCGTCCCAAAACTCCCGCCCCACCGCCCGGCAGAACTCCATAAAGCAGAGGGCGCCCTTCAACTGGCGGATTCGCTCCCGCTTCAGTTCGGTCGAACTCTTGATTTCCAAATGCACAATGATGGTGATATTGGTGTGCGGGGCGATGATGGCGTAATCGGCCCGTTTGCACTCGCCCCGTTGATTGCGGAAAACCTTTCTGGGTGCATCAAAAAGATCAACCTTCAGAATAATAGAGTTCAAGGGTAAGCCATAAATGGTCACCTGGGACTCGGGGCAACTTGGCTCCACCAAAGTGGCCCTGCCTTTGCCATGGTAATTTTCAACGAGAATCCTGGCTTCGGGATGGAAAAGCTCCTCTAAAATTTCAAGGTCGGACATTTGTTGTTATTCCCCCCAAATTATTTCGTCCTGAATTCGGTTCATTTCACTGATGGTGTCGTCAAAGCTCTTCGCCCAAATCCCTTTTTCCTGAGTTATTTTGGCGGCGACCAGCGTTTGGCAACGGCTTTTTCGTTTTGCGCCTTCGGCCATGACCAAGCCCTCCTGAGCCATGTAAACACGAACTTTTTCGCTGCCGAGTAACTCGATTGGACGGTACATTTCACGTTCGGCCAGCGTGCGAAATCTGTCGTCCGGTTGTTTCAGCATTATCAAGGTGTTCAATTCCTTAACAATGTAGTCGCTATGTGTTGTGATAAAAACTTTAATACCTACGTTTACAAGGCTAGCAAATAGGCGTGCGACGCGCCGCTGATTCTCGGGATGCAAATTTAATTCTGGTTCATCGATCAGGAGCAAATCGCCTTCACGCGCGACATGGCGCAGGTAGAAGCCGATGTCCAATAAAGAGCGTACCGAACTGGAGCTTTCATCCATGGAGAGTTTGATACGGGTCGATTTCGGAACAAAATAAAGTTCGTCGTTTCTAGTAACCCTGTATTCTCCGCCGATGATGTCGGCAAACGCGTCTAAAATCTCCTTGTGCTTTTGGAAAATGAAACTGTCCTGTTTCACCAATGTCTCCAACTCCCTGGTGAAAGCAACATTTCTTTTGACCGGCAGCGGATAGTCTTCATGCACCTCGTTAAGCAACTCCAAGGGGTGCATTTTCTTGTCGCCTTGGCTGAGAACTTCAAGAAACCGATTGCGCGCAAAGTTTAATTCTTTTCTAAAAATGGCCGCCCCGGTGCGCTCCGCGCTGGCAATGTAGGCCCGAGGAAAGATATGTCGGAAAAGAATATCTTTGATAGCGTCGCCGATAATTTTGGCGATAATGTCGTGAGGAATACTGACCTTGTCCTTTTCACCCAGCAAGGTAACGACAAGTTCTTCGGCATTGGCGGCTTTCTTGAGTACCATCAAATCGGCTTGCGCCGATTTTGTCGTCATGCCATATTCCATATTCGAGGCAGAGTGGCTCTCGTCTAGGGTAACCGAAAAAGTCGAATTTACAAATCGTTCCTTTGGCGCCGCAAAAATCTCTGGTAGTTTTGCCGCATAAGCGACACAGCATTTGGCGAGAAGTCCAGCCACTTCCTCAACGTAACTTTTTAGCGGAACTACAACACTTCCCTCCGCTAGGAGTTTGCGAATTGGATCGTCCGGAACAATAACGTTCAAACATTCACGCCAGGATTCCAAGAAGCCAAAGAGGGCATAAGTCGCGTACGTCTTTCCCGTGTTGTTGCTGCCGCAAATAATGGTCATATCCCCGAGCGTGAACTCGGCCTGTTCCAGAGCACCCAGGTTGGTAACTTGAATTTTCATGTCTTAAGGATAATTCAGAATGAGATAAGGTACAGCTACTTCGAGCATCGACAGCCCGCCGTGCGCCAGGGTTGGATAACCGCCGACGCTTTTCCATTTGCGCCGGCCCAATGCGAACTGACGCGCGCCTTGCGCGGTGGCCAACTGGAGGGAAAGCGGTGGGCACCAGTGATGGGGCGCGGCGGTGGCTTCGGCCACGCGGCCGCCGCGAAGGTGGGACTTCAGCCACGCGACTTGGTCGGCGTCGGTCACGTCGGCGAACGACCCGGTCGCGGCGTAGCCGTGGTCGCTCGTGATCAATAGCCGGCGGCCGGCGGCCAATTGCCCGATCATCGACCAAAAGGCGTCGCTGGTCAAAGTGGTGGCCGTTTCTCGCGCCAGGCGCGCGAACCCGTCTCCCGCCTCGGCTAGCTGATGAAGGCGATCATCGGGCCAATGGTGCCACAGAACCACGGCGGGGGCGGCGGCAAGCCAGTCCGCGCAGGACGCCCACTCCGCTCCCAGGGACTCGGTGCGCGCCCCCGGCAGGTAATGCGCCAGGCCCCCATCGTTGTTCGCCAACGCGGCGCGGCCGCTGAACCCCAGCGCTCGGGCAAAAGCGGTGGTCTCCCCGGGGAGCTCCGACCCGCGCACACTGGCTTCATGCACGGTAAACCCGCGCCGAGCGGCTTCGATGAGCAGCCACGGCAATTCCCGGAGCGAAAGTCCGTCGAGGATCAGCACCGCTTTACCGCCGGGCGTGGAATTCCAAAAATGAATGACCTCCGGCGCGCTGCGTGGGGCGGTGGCTTCGTAATCCCGCCAGAGTTCCCAAGCCGAACCAGCCAGGAGCAGATCCATTTCCGCCGCCCGGCGGTCGCGCTCCAGCAGCTCGCGTTCCGGATGTTTGGCCGGCATCTCCGGGAAAAAGATCTCCCAAAGCTCTTGGAACACGGCCGCCCATGCCGCCGCCGCCGGAGCCGTAAGGAGGGCCTCACGCCACTGGGATTCAGCGCGGGCGGTCACGAAACCTCCTTGTCCAAGTTCAGTCCGTAAGTCACCCCCACTGGCAGTTTTTGGAGCAACTCCCGCAACTGCGCCCCGGTCATTTCGGCGACGTTGAGGTTGATTCGGGTGAGCCGACTGTCCGGCTGGATGCTCCACTTTTCGAGTTCGCCCAGCAAATTGATCGGCGATTTGGGGTTCGAACCACACGGCACGGCCGGAGTGGTCGCGCGCGTCCGGTCACGGGCTTCGGCCGCTTGGGCGCCCGGGCTCGGCGGTGGAAATGGCGTCGGCGGGGGAATCGGCGGCACCGGCGGAGTGGCTGGCGGGGTGGCGGCCGCGGGCGGCGGGGTGGGAACGCCGCCACCGCTCTGCGGGGCCGCGCCCGGTAGGGCCAGGTGCGTCTGCTCCAAGTCTTTGCCGGTGCCCAGTTCCCCCTTGATCCGCAGCCAGACGGCGTCCGCCGGTTCACCGGGGCCGGCCTGAAGTTGCTTGCGGCCGTGGAGGTTGAGGGTGATTTTGCCGGCGGCGCAGAGCCGCAGCACTTGTTCTTTCGCCCAGACTTCCCCCAGCCAAGGGACGCAGTGGTTACCCGCAATGGCGGGTTCCTGCAATTCCTCCAGCAGCGCCGCCAAAGTCGAGCCGGCGCCCGCCTGGGTAAGGGCCACGGCTTCAAAATCCTCCACCACGAACAATTCCTTGGCGATTTTGTCCTGCATGGCCTGCGGAATCTTGTCCCCGGTTGCCCCGTGCTTTTCGACGAGAAAACGGCATTGCTCCGGTTGGCCGTAGCTCCAAACGTCCAGCAGCGCGAACGTCTCGCACCAGTCGCGCAATTTAGGCCGCAAATGGCTTTCTTGGTAGGTCTTCAGCAGGGGGGCATAGGCGGGGTCGGTGGCTTTCCATTGTTCCGCCAAGTGAATCGCGCGCGCGAAAATCAGAAACTCGCGGTTCAGGTACAGGTTGCCCGCCGCACGGCCGGGCAGGAGGAACCGCAGGGTGTTGCGGCGGCGGGCGAGGTGTTGCTTGAGAAAGGCCCCGAGCGTGGCTTCCAGTTTCTCGGGGTATTCCGGGATGACGACCAACTGGAGCCGGCCATCCCAGCGCTCGGGCCGTTGGGTTTCCGGCAATTCGTTCCAGGGATCGGATTGCCAGCGGGGCCGCAACACGAGCACCCGGTAGCGCCGGGAAATCTCCTCGGACCCGCCCAAGGCGTAGGCCAGTTCGCCGGCGAGCCGGGTGACATCGCAGCCCTCGTGCGGGCCGCCCCGGTCGAAGAGTTTGTCGTTGCGGGCGTGCGCGAGCAGTTTGCCTTCAGCATTTTCCTCCTCCTTGAACACCAGGCGGTTGCCAACCG
>CAIYZC010000600.1 GCA_903930565.1 uncultured Pedosphaera sp. | reverse complement strand
GATGGCTTGCTGCTGATTCAATTTGAGTTGATACATCCGCCAGCGTGCTCGCTTTTCGAGCCCACCGGCCAATTATCTCATCCTCAAACTGGCTGGTTTTGATTCGACCCCAAGTGGCTGGTTTTGACCGTCCCCTGACAGACCTTGCTCTGGCTGGCCTTGCTGGATGGCTGCCTCCCGGCATTCGCATCCTTCGTTTCCGCTCGGCCGCTTTTTCAACGCCTCGCCCCGGCGGACCCCATCGCGAACCAAAACCTCGCCTTTAAGCAGCGCGACTTGATCATCAGCCCGAACGGAAACTCGGGACCAGCGGTTCTTCGTGGTTTGCAATGGGTAGGTGTATCATTTTTGGGCAAAAGCGGGGTTTTGGACCGGCTGGCGAGCAAACGCCCAGCCAAACGAACCACCGACCGCAGGGAGCGCGAGCGAGGGCTCACCGACTCGCTCCCGGCTCGTTTTAACTTCGTGCTGTCCACTCGCCTTGCCTTGGCCACGCCCCGGAATCGAAGCTGGAAGGCCGTGGACTTGGCTTTTGGTCGGGTTTTGCTTGGCGGAGTCGGCTGCGCGGCCGAGAACGCGGAGTGGCAAAAGGGCGTCGCCAAAGCTCCCGCCGACCAGGCGGCGTGGTCGGCCAAGTGGGGCTACCCAAACGACTCCACAATAAAAGCTCTTAGAAGCGACCCACAGCAAACTGCGAAGAACCCATTTTTGGGGTCCATTTTATTGGGGACCTTATACATGGAAAGATCCAGGATTCTGGGTGCCCGAATAGTTTTAAGGTTATTATGGCTGCTTCGCGAACATATGTTGCAATTGGCGCTCTAGTGATTAGCGTCGTGTGTGTTGTTGTATCTGCTGTGCTTTATCTGCCAGCTGTACGCTTCATTGGGCGCACGCCTTACCATACAAGTGTTAGTGCATGCTCGCGCAACCTTTTCTTGATCGCGGATTCTAAACAGGTTTTCTTGAGCGACCAGAGAGTAAACACATCTTATGAACCAACTTGGGCCTAACTCACGGAATTTCTACGCATCCATGAGCACTCCTTCTGTTGCTTGTCCAATGGTATCCCCATATGCCCGAGTGGCGGAATTTACACCATAGGAAAATTATCAGAGCCGCCTAAATGCTCCATTGGCGGTCGTGACCATCAAATCCTTGGCTACAAAACTCCGCCAAAATAAGAGGATATTCGAGGTTTTTTACGGGTGAGAATCCGGTCCGCTAAGGTGGCTTGGAGGGTGAACGAGTGCCCAAGTTTTGGTTTCAGGGCGGCCGGCAGCCGCCGGCACCGGTGCGCCTGGCGCTTCGCCCCGGTCCGCGCTCCGCTACGCTGCGCTGCGCCGGCCGGGGGAGCCGGGTTGTCTTCGTCGCGCGGGTATGGCGGGCTTCGCTCCCGCATATGGATAACGAATTGTAACACCACTACGCCCTCCTGTTGGGGATCGGCAGCCCTTGGATCGTCAAGTCCGTGGAGTTGAAAATTGACGCCAATCAGGTTCACAGCGAACCGGCTTCGCAGCGGGATGCCGCAATTTCGCCAATTGCCATACCCGGATTCTAGTCTTCTATGTGAAATTTCGTCTCCTTCCAAAATTTACCGACAGTTCGGATGTAAATGAAAGCTTTCTTGTTGATGGTCTGGGTTCTTGCGGCCGCAGGCGGCGTGCGTCCCAACATGCCGCCAGCCGTGACGGTGGACTCCGCCGAACCGTTGAGTCTTCAACTGGTGAGCACCTTGACCAATGCGCTGGAGACGTCTCAGACGTTTCTGGAGCTGAAGCATCGCGCAAAGCGACTAATTGTTTTCATAGACCAACAGAAGAACGGTTGGGTGAGGGTAGATGTCGGTGAACTGTCGAAAGATTTTTTCCACCGCTGGGCGACCCTGAAGGTAGAAACGAAGACGGGCGGCATCTTGAAGTTGGGAACGGATGGGAAATTCGAGGACAAGTGGTTCGTCGAGTTTCAGCCGCCGCAGTGAACCGCCGGCCGTCCCGCACAAAAGGCTTAAGGTGTCGGCGGAGGCGCCCGAATTGCTCGTGAAGCGGGAGCGGGCGGCGCGGCAGTTGGCGGAGGAGGTGCTGGCGGGGACGGCAAGCGGGGGCAAAGGCAAAGAAGGGGAGGCCGGCTGGAAACCCGGGGGCTATAGGAAACGGAGGGGAAAAAGCAGGGGAAGCCGGCTGGAAGCCGACGGTCCCAGGGGAAGGCGGCGAGGCGAAACCGAAGGTGTTTTACGGGAATGTGGCGGTGGACGCGGCGCGGATCAGCCGGGACATGGATGCGGTGGCCAAGGAAGTGGTGCAACACCTGGCCAGCCTACCGGGCGCGGTGGTCAGGATAACGGTGGAAATTCAGGCCACGGTGGACTCCGGCGTGCCCGACGGGACGGTGCGCACAGTGAATGAAAACTGCCGCACCTTGAAATTCACCAGCCACGGATTTGAACGGGAATAGCCCGGACGGGGAAAGCCGCGAACTAACGCGGCCTTACTTCCCCGCTTCCGGCGGCGGAAACGTCGCCAGGCTGTCCCCGGTCGCGCCATTCCAGCAGCGCAGCACGCCGTCCTGCCCCGCGGCAATCACAATTTTTCCATCCGGCGTCGCGGCGGTGGCGTTCACGAAATCCGCCGCCCCGGAAAAGGAGCGCACGCGCTCGCCATTATCCTTGTAGAGCGCCACCTCGTGGTCACCGCTCGAGGCCAACGCCTGGTCCGTGAGCCCGATGAAATTCACGGACGTCACCTCTTTGTTGAAGCCTTCGATGTTCTTTTTCCGCTCCCCGGTGACGGTGTTCCAAATCTTGAGGACATTGTCCGCCCCCGCGCTCGCCAGCGTCCGGCCGTCGGACTTCCAGCTCACGCCCAGCACATGATGCAAATGACCTTCCAAACTGCGCAAAACCTTGCCGGAACCCAGATCGAGCACCTTGACCAAACGGTCGGCGGCGCCCGAAGCCAGGAGCTTTCCATCCGGCGAAAAGTCCAGGCTGAACACGGCGTCGCTGTGCAGGTTGTTGAAGGATTGCAACAGCCGCCCTTCGGGAACGGACCAGAGCTTTACTTCCCCACCCCGCGTCGGCTCCCCGCCGCCCACGGCCAGGCGGTGACTGTCGGGGCTGAAACGCAGCGCGTTGACGCGGTCGCTCAACGGACTCTCGGAACCCGGCGCGCCCAGCGTGCGCTCCAAAACCCACGGCGCCTGCGTGTCCCAAACGAGTGCGGAACGATCGGCCGCGCCGGAAGCCAGCAGCCCGCCCCCGGCGGGAGCGAGGGCGAAGATGGCGCCGTGATGCCCGTGCCGGGAACCCCACGCCGCGCCCGTCTCCCCGCTCCAGGTGTGCAACACCCCGTCGTCGCCCGCCGTGGTCAGAAGGCGGCCATCGGCCGAAAACGCCAGCGCGCGCGCCAACGGCCGGGCGGCGGCGGCGCTCTTCGCGGCGGCCAGGGCGCCCTCGGCCGCTTTTTGTGCCGTCTCGAATTGATGCACCTCCTCCAGCGCCGCCGTCACCGCCGCCCCGGTCGTGGCCAGCGCCTTGGCCGCCAGTTCCTTTTCCGTCTCCGCCGCGGTCTTGGGAATTTCCACTTTCTTCAATTCCGTCTCGGCCTCCGCGAGATTTTTGGTTTCGTTGACCAACTTTTCCTTGGTCTTCGGCAGCAAATCGCGCTGCTCCTGGGGGAATTTATCGTAGGCGGCGCGCGCGTCCGCCAGCGCCTTTTCGCGGGCTTCGACGGCAGCCTTGGTATCGGCCACGGCCTGGGCGTCGGCGGGGGATTTCTCGGCCGCGGTTTTGGCGGCCGCCCGGGCTGCCTGCGCGGCTTTGTCCGCGGCATCCCGGGCCTCGAAGGCTTCGCGCACGGCGGTCAGCCCGGCCAGGGCTTTCTCCGCCGCGGCTTTCGCTTCCGCGGTCGCTTTGAGTTTGGCCTGCTTTTCCTCGAAGGGCTTCAGCGCCTCCTTCAACGTCGTGGCGGCCTTGTCGCGCCGCAGTTCCTCGGCATGGTAATCGTTCGTCCCGGCCTGCCAGACGGTGCGGCGGTACGCCAACTCATTGCCAACCAGCGTCACGGCGCGCGCGCGCTCCGTCACCGCGCTCTCCAAATCAAAATCCCCGGCCAATTCGGCCAGTTCCTTGCCCTCCTTCACGTCCCACAACTTCGCGTTTTGATTAAGTCCGGCCGTCGCCAACCGTTTGCCGTCGGGCCGGATGGCCAGCGCCAGCACCGGGCCGCCCGGCTTGAGCTGCCGCAGCGGCTTGCCCTCGGCCACGTCCCAAAACCGCACCGTGCCATCGCCACTGGCCGAAACCAGTTGCGCCGCTTCGCCGGGCAGCAGCGCCAAGGCCGTGACCGCGCCCTCGTGGCCGCGCAGTTCGCGCAAGGGGCGGAGTTCCCCGCGCGCGGCGTCCGCGAAACCGATCCGAATGACCGCGTCCACCCCGCCCGTGACCAATTGCACCCCGCCGGGCAGCCAGACGAGGGAATTGACCTCGGTCGGCGCCAGGGATTGCAGCACCCGCCGCCCTTGCGCCACTTCCCATACGCGCACCGTGCGGTCCGCCCCCGCCGAAGCCAGCCGGGTGTTGTCGGGGGAAAACTGGAGGGCATTGATCGCCCCGGTGTGGCCCGCCAGATGATGCGCGGTGGTGCCCGTGGTCAAATCGATCAATTCAATCGCGCCCTGGTCGTCGCCCGTCGCCAGCCAATGCCCGTCCGGACTGGCCGCCACCGCGTAGACCGCCTGCGCGGTGAGATTGGTAAACCCGTAGCGCCGCACCTCGCGCGGCCGCCGCCACACCTTCACCTCCCGGTAGCCCCCGGAAGCCAGCCGGTCCCCATCCGGACTGAACGCCAGCGCATTGACCACATCCCGGTGGGCTCCGGCCGCGCCTTTTTGCGCCAATTCCGGATCCGCCAGGCGAACGACCAACTCTTTGGAGGGCAAATAATAGACAAAAATCTGATTACCCCGTCCGCAGGCGGCGAATTGTCCATCCGGACTGAGGGCCACGGCGTAACTGGTATTGAGCCCGGGCGGGAGCGCCTGCCAGGCGATCTCCCCGCCGCCGCGCAATTCCCCGGTCGCGCCCTGGTCGATCCACAATTGCAGCAGCCCCAACTCCGTGGGGGAAAGATTGGCCGCCTCCACCTTGTTCCCCGCCGGCGGCATGACCGGTTTGTCCTGATGCGCGGCCAATTTGACCACGAGACTCTCGCGCCCCTTGCCCGCCACCGCCGCCGGCCCCGTGTCGCCGCCTTTGCGAATATCCGCCGGCGATTCCAAAATGAGTCCGGCCTTCGCGGTGGTCTTGTTGTGGCAGGCCAGGCAGTTCTTCCGTAAAACCGGCAGCAGCTCCCTCTCAAAATCCACCGCGGCCGAATGCTCCGGAACGGTGATGGCAAGGGTCTTGGAGCCGGGTTCGTCCGCGTGGGCCAACGCGGTAGCCAGAACCAAAAACAGGATGGCGGCAAGGAAATGCACACAAATAGGACGGACGCGGCGGGCAAAGAGGCCCCCTGTTGCCGAGGTGGAAATACTCCTGGAATTCGGCGGTTTGGGCGGTTGCCGGGTAGAAAACTCTCGCGGAGTAAGCAAGCGGTCGGCAGTGTTCCGGAGTTGGTTCATTAATCTCATAATATGGGGTCACGGATCACCAACCAAGAAAATGAGCGGGGAAGCTCGCGCGAAGCCGCGAAGCCGCGAAGGGGGAAAAGGGGGACGGAATACGAGGGTCCAGGAAGGATGGCCATGGAATTGGAGTTTGGATTCAGCCGCCATTTTGCTTTTTCCTTGGTTCGGCTTCGCGGCTTCGTGCGAGATCTTCCCATTCTTTTGAGTGGCGGGTATTTTCACAGGAGGCAAAGGAGATTAATGGAAGCAGTTGGCCAAGCCTTGAAAGCGGATTGGTTGGCGCACGAGGCATTGGCGGCCGTCTGCCTGGACCGGCTGGGTAACTTCGCTTCGGAAATTGATTTCTCCGGTTTCAGCGAAAACTAAATGTTGTACCGGGTTGGTGGACACGGAGCTCGGAGCCGGTGGTGTCCCGGTGGTCGTTGACGACGCGACGGACGCCCTCTTTGAAAGTGGCTGCACCAAAATTGAGCACCAAACCCAACGGTTGGTCGAGCAACCGAAGGTAGGTGAGGAGTTGCTTGAAATGCAGTGGCACAATGGAATCAACCGATTTCAGTTCGACCACCAGTGACTTGTTCACCAACAAATCCAAGCGGAAACCCTCATCGAAAGCGAGGCCTTGGTAAGTGAATGTGACGGGCACCTGTCGTTCAACCTGAAGTCCGCGGGCAATCAATTGCCGCGCGAGGATTGCTTCATAAACGGACTCAAGCAGGCCGGGACCGAGGTCTTCATGCAAATGATAGGCCGTGTCCACGACAGTGGAGGCAATTGCTTCAAGATTCATAGGTTCATCACAGCCCAAACTCGGGTGAGCGACAAGGGGTTTGACTTCGGATCTCGCGAGGCGGGAAGAGGAGGCCCGCGAGCAGCCGCGAAGCGGCTATGGGGAAAAAGTTGGAACAGGGGACAAAGTGCCAGGGTGAAGGCGGGCGCAGGTTAGCAGTTCCGATTCCGCCGCCATTGTCCTTTTTTCTTGGTCCGGCTTCGCGGCTTCGCGGCTTCGCGCGAGATCTCCCGTTTTTGTGGGCAGCGGCTTTTTTCACGGGTAATCGGAGGCTTTCATTTGGCGGCCACTTTCTGCACCGGCGCGGTGACCCGGAAAGTGATGGGGGCGGAATACACGGTGATGGTCAAGTCGCGCGGTTCAGCGGTTTTGGCGGCTTCCTTGGCGCGGTTCTTCGCGGATTCGCGCTGGTCCTCCGCCGTTTTCAAAGCCGTTTTGGCCTGTTGCTCGGCCGCTTCCGTCTTCGGCCCGTTCACCCGGGCCGCGGCCAACTGCTCCGCGGCTTCATGCTCACGGCTGCGGGCCTGCGCCAGGGCGGCCGCCGCTTTGCGCGCCGGTTCGGCCGCGGCCTCGGCGGCTTGGGCCGCCGCCTTCTGCGCCGCCAAATGCGCCGGGTGATCCGGCATGGGCGCCAGTTCGGCATTCGCCAGCGTCAAATCGCGGAGCGCGGCCAGTTGGGCCGTGGCCGCCATCGTCGCGGCCTTTTCCGCCGCGGCCAGTTCACCGGCCGCCGTCTTCGCCCGGGGCTCGGCTTCGGCCAGGGCACGCGCCGCGGCCGCCTTGGCGTCGGTGGCCGTCTGCACCGCTTTGGCGGCGTCTTTGGCCCGGCTTTCCGCTTCGGTTTGGTTCGCATCCGCCGCCTTGGCGACTTCCGCGAGCCGGCGGTATTTGCCCGCGGTCTGGGCTTCGAGATGGAAGGTGTAATCGCCCGGGCCGAGTTTCGCCGCGGCCGGATCAATCTCCAAGGTCGCGTTCGTCGTCTTGGCCTCGACTTCCAATTCCTTCAGCGAATCCAAAGCGGCCAATCCCGTCGCCTTAAGTTTGAGCGTGCCCGTAAAATCCCCCGGCCGCGCGATCCGCAGCGGAATTTTGAGCTTCGTCTCGGCCGGTCCTTCGACCGGCTTGGCCTCCGCGGGCGTCACGATCACCGGGGCGGTTTCGACCCCGCTGACGGCAATATCGAATTCGGTGGTGAGCCGGGAGCCGACGGCTTCGTTATTGTAGTCGCCGACCGTCCACTGCACCGCGGTGCCCCGGGCCGGATGCGCCAGTTCGCGCCCGCCGGCCTTGGCTTTGCCAATGATCTGAATGGCCCCGAACCAGGCGGCCGCATTTTCCGCGGCCGTCAGGCAGAGCAGGGCAGCCGTCTTGCCCGCCGCAATGCGCGCCGGGCCGGCCGTTACCCCCGGCGGGAGGCCGCCCACCGTCAAATCAATGTCCCCGTCCCAGCCATCCTGGCGCAGCGCCACCACCCGCACCGGCTGGGTCTCGCCCCGGCGCAGAAAGGGATTCCAGATCAACGCCTCCTTGGTGTCCTTGTTGGCCGGAGGCGGGGCCACGGGAATCGCCAGCAAACTAAAATCCGGCGTTTCTGGTCTCAGGCTCACCCGAAAGGCCGCGCGGTAATCCGGTGCGACGCGGTGAAACAGGTCGCGCACTTTCAGCCGGTAGCGTCCATTCTCCGAAATCTCCAACTTGCCCGTCGGATCGTAATTCAAGGTCGCGGCGTCCACTCCCCCCGCGTTCGCATCCGAGCCGCCAAACTCCCGAAGTTCGGAAACCCGCTCGCCCCCTTGGTCGTTCGTTCCCACCCGTTGCACGACCAGCAGCGGCGAGGTGGCGTAACCCAGTCGGTGGGAGAAAACTTCCACGCGGTAAATGTCCCCCTTCTTGGCGGTGAAATCCGCGCTGCTCCAACCGCCCTTGGGCCCAAACCAACCCGCCCAATCGCCGGGCACGGTCAGGGATAAATTCGTCGAAACGGCCCCGCCCGGCGGCGCGGCCAACACCGGTTGCGGCGTCACGGCCAAACGCACCGGGTTGGCCCATCCGTTGGTGCCCCGGAACCGGTAGTTGAAATACTGCAGGCCCGCTTCCGTCGCCCTCCCGGGCGTTTCCGCTCCGCCCACCCCCTCGACTGACTTGGGCAACTCGATTTCGACCTCCAATTGCTCACGGGCCGGCCCGTCGCCCAAGCCCTCGCGCGCCGGCGTGCCGCCCGGCAGGTTGCGCCCGAAAATCCGGAATTTGCCCCGGGCACCCGCCTGGCCTGCGGGCGGATCGACCCACTCCACATACGGCCCGGTCCCGGCCGTGAGCCGGTAAAAGTATTCGCTCCCGCCGCGGAAGGATTGGTCGTGCAATTGCAGCACGTAATCGCCCGCGGCCGGCGCGGTGAAATCCAGCACCCCGTGCCGCCGGCTCCGCGCCACCTCGCCGCCGCCCGCGCGGCTCAGCACCAGCACCGGCGCGAGCCGGGAATCCAGTTCCCCCGCCGCGCAGACCACCACCACCCGCCGGCCCGCCGGCAGCGTGAGCTTGAAATAATCCGCCGCCCCCGCCTGTACGCGCCCGTTCGCGGTGGTGTCCGTCGCCAGCGGCAGCGCCGTATCCGCCGTGGTGTGGCCGTCGCCGACGTTCGTTTCCGGATGTTCCCCGACCGCGAACACGCGCGGATTGGATACCCCGAACCGGCCCGCCACCCGTACATCAAAACGCCCGGGCGGCGTGTTCGTGGCTAGGTGGACCAAAAAAGTGTGCGCCCCCCCCGCCTCGGCGTTGTCCCCTGGCTTGAGCTCCGCTTGGATTCCCGACGACGTGAACCGCAGTTGCGCCGCCTGCTCCAAATCCGCCCCGCTCACCGTCACTTCGACCGTGGCCCCGGCCGCGCCCCCCGGGGGGAAGACGGTTAGCAACCGCGCCACCGGCATTTGCGCCGAACCCGGGAGTGCAACCACGAACACGCCGAGTGCCATCAACCCTGCCCACCGTCGGGGTGGCGCGAACCATTTGGCTGCCGCCAAGCGGCGCCGGAACAATAACATCATGGGGCGGCGCGGCGGCTAATGGTTGAAAAGAAACTCCTTCGTGTTGAGCAACGCCCACACGATGTCCTCGCACGCCGCGCGCCGCGCCGCCGCGGCATCCTTCTTGCCCTCCGGCGAGGCGGCCTTTTTGGCCAGGTACTCCAGCGCAAAGGTCAACTCCTTCTCTTCCGGCCGACGGGAAAAGACGGTTTCGTAAAGCGCCGTGATCCGTTGGCGGTCCTCCTGCGCGGGGGCGGCCGCCAACCGGGCGGCGCAGCCCTTGGCATCCGTCAGCTTGTCCTGCACTTCCTTGCTGTTGAGCAGGTGCAGGCATTGCGCGAGGCTCGCGTCCGAAGAGCGTTCGCACTCGCAACTGCTGGACGCTTCCGGACGGCCGAAGACCGCCAGGAAATACGAGGCGCTGTTGAAACTGTTGTCCGGCAATTGCAGCGCCCGGGTGCCCGCTGGCAACCCCTCGAAACGGCTGCCCGATTGCGTGACCGCATCCACCGCGTCCAGCAAGACTTCCGCCGCCATCCGCTTCGGGTAGTACCGGGAGTAATACTGCTTGTCCACGGCGTTGTAGGCGTTGGGCACCGCGCTGAGCTGGTACACCTGCGAACGGCAAATGGTCCGCACCAAATGCTTGAGGTCGTAGCCGTTCGTGCGGAAATTCCGCGCCAGCGCGTCGAGCAATTCCGGGTTCGTCGGCGGGTTCGTCTCCCGCATGTCATCCTCGGGATCCACCAGGCCGCGGTTGAAAAAGTGCTTCCAATAGCGGTTGACCAGCGCTTTCGCGAAAAATGGATTTTCCGGCGCGGACAGCCAGTCCGCCAGCGCCGCCCGCGGATCCTCGTCCGCCCCCAGCTTCACCGGCGTGGTGCCCAAACCGGCCGGCGGCACGCTCTGCTTCGTCTTCTTGTTCACCGCCGAAGCGTTTCCGCGCCGCGGGTAAATGATCTCCTCCCCCGGTTGCGCCCCCGTGCGGCGCCCGACCTGCGAGAAAAACGCCGCCAGGCTGTAGTAATCATGCTGGCTCCATTTCTCGTAGGGATGGTGATGGCACTGCGCGCATTGCAGCCGCAAACCGAGAAAGAGTTGCGCGGTGTCTTCCAATTGCGCATTCGGATTGGTCACCTGGCGGTACCACGCCACCGGCGGATTCTCGTTCAAGTCGCCCGCCGCCGTCAGGATCGCCCGAACGAACTGGTCGTAGGGTTGGTTCTCCTGCAGGCGGTCGCGAATCCAGTCGTGAAAGGCGAACGTGCCGCGGACGTGGCCGGCGACCTCGCGCTTGTTGCGCAGGAGCGCGCTCCATTTGTTGGCGAAATAGTCCGCGTAATCGGTCCCTTCCAGCAACGAGTCGATCCAATGATCCCGCTTCGCCGGATCGTTGTCCGCCAGAAAGTGCCGCGTCTCGTCGGCCGTCGGCAGCCGGCCCGCGATGTCCACGCAGGTGCGCCGGATGAACGTGGCGTCGTCGCACGGCGCCGAGGCCGGCATGCCCACCGCCCGCAGCTTCTTGAACACCAAGTCGTCGATGAAATTCCGGGCGGGCGGCAAT
>CAIYZC010000599.1 GCA_903930565.1 uncultured Pedosphaera sp. | reverse complement strand
GTTCCTTGCGAAAAACAAATCCGGCTCTCCCTCTACCTCTGGGAGAGGGACCAAGGGTGAGGGGCGTTTGCGCGACCGTAGAAAACAAACGCTATTCATCGACGCGCGGAAAATGGGCACGCTCATTGACCGCGTCCACCGCGAGCTGACCGAAGCCGACATCGAGAAAATCGTCGGCACCTATCACGCTTGGCGCGGGGACGCTCCGGTTTCAGGTCTCAAGCCTCAGGTTTATTCGGACATCCCCGGCTTCTGCAAATCCACCACCACCGCCGAAATCGCCGCGCACGGCCACGTGCTCACGCCCGGCCGCTACGTCGGCGCCGAGGAGGTCGCAGACGACGGCGAACCGTTCGAGGAAAAGATGCCGCGCTTGGTCAGTGAGTTAAAAAGCCAGTTCGCCGAATCGGGCAAGCTGGAAAAGGCCATTGAGAAAAACCTGAAAGGACTTGGCTATGCCTTCTGATTTGGGCAAAAAAGAAACCCCGGCTCCTATCAGCTGCAAGCAGCCGAGGAAGGACTTCCGAGGTCAACGGGCGGACAATACTACTAGTATTCTAGGTTGACAAGCATGAATCCTGTTTTTTTTCAACAGGTGGAGGCCATCCTCGCCACCGAACGCATAGACGCCTACCGGCAAGACGGCGTGCCTCCGGCTACGACGCTCGCGCGCTACCTCTGGAATATGGCCCTGTGCGAGAGCCTATATTCGCCCCTGCAAATGGCCGAAATCGCCTTGCGCAATTCGCTGCATCAGTTTCTGACGGCGCGCTGCCAGACCCCGGCTTGGTATGATGTCCTCACCCGCCTCCCCCAATGGCAGCAAGACCAGTTGGCGGATGCTCGCTGGAAATTGCAAGACGATGGCAAACCGATCAATCCCGGCCGCATGGTGGCCGAACTCCATTTTGGCTTTTGGACCGGCTTCTTCAATAAAAGTCATGCCCAAACCGGGCTGGGCCATGCCCTGGCCGGCCAAGCCTTTCCTCACGCTCCGCGTGCCGAGCGCAATTTGCGCAAGCTCGACGCCCGCTGGAAACGCATCCGCGACCTCCGCAATCGTGTCTTCCACCATGAACGCATCATCCATTGGACTGATCTCGATACCCAGCACACAGCCATTCTGGAAGTCATCCGTTGGGCCAGCCCGGAATTGCAGCAGATGGCCGTCGCCTTGGATCGTTTTACCCCCATACGCCAGCAAGGCTTGAATCCCTGGCTCGATAAAATCCGCCAACACTGGCCCCCGCCATGAAAATAAACCGTTTGAACCTTCTTATCATGCCGCGCCTCGTCGCCGAACTGGATGGTCAGTTTGCAGAGTCCTCGAAACTGGAGCAAGCCATCAACTCGTCTCGCCGTAGTCTCAGCGCGAAGGCGCAAGCAAACCTGCCGGCCCGCCCTAGCGCGGAGCGCGGAGAAGGGAGGGGGCTGGGTTATGGCAGGTGAAAAACTAACCGAATGCACGATCGGTGACGTTGCGGCTCCAAGCCGAAATGCGCTTGTCGGTGGACCGTTCGGTTCGGACTTGGTTTCCCGCGATTACGTCCCAAACGGAGTTCCGGTTATTCGAGGCGCGAACATGGGCCACGGCAGATGGGTCGAAGGCGAGTTCGTCTATGTGACGCCACAGAAAGCCGATTCGCTTGCATCTAACTGCGCAAAGCCCGGCGACCTTGTTTTCACGCAACGGGGAACGCTTGGTCAAGTCGCGCTCGTTCCGAAGAATGGGGCAGACCGCTATTTAATTTCGCAGAGTCAGATGAAGGTCACGCCAGACCCCACGAAAGCCAATGCACTTTTCCTCTACTACATTTTCAACAGCGCCGAGCAGCAGGCTTACATTGTCCAGAACGCGATTACGACAGGCGTGCCGCATACCAATCTCGGCATCCTGCGCAACACGCCGCTCAGGCTCCCACCCCTCGCCGAGCAAAAGGCCATCGCGGCGGTGCTTGGGGCGCTGGACGACAAGATCGAGTTGAACCGGCGGATGAACGCGACGCTGGAGGCGATGGCCCGGGCACTGTTCCAGAGCTGGTTCGTGGATTTCGACCCCGTCCGCGCCAAACTCGACGGCCGCAAACCCGTCGGCCTCGACGCGGCCACGGCTGCACTTTTCCCAAACAGCTTTCAAGATTCTGTGCTCGGCCCAATCCCACACGGGTGGCGCGTTGGTTCAATCTATGAAATTGCCGCCGTGATTTATGGTGCGCCGTTTGCATCCTCGCTGTATAACTCGGAGAAACTTGGCAAGCCACTAATCCGAATCCGCGACTTGGCCGACGAAAGTCCCGCTGTCTTCACCACCGAGGTGCATCCCAAAGGATATTTGCTAAAGCCGGGAGACATCGTCGTCGGCATGGACGGCGAGTTCCGCGCCTACCTGTGGGCGGGCGCAGAATCGTGGCTTAACCAACGAGTGTGCGTCTTTGCCCCAAAGCCCGGCTACTCTGCCGCGTTTGTTCGCAACAGCATCTTCGCCCCACTCGCGCAGGTTGAAGCTACGGAGACGGCGACGACAGTGATTCACATCGGTAAGAACGACATTGACCGCTTTACCGTCATCATCCCGGACGCGCCCGTTGTTGAAGCGTTCAAACGACAGTGCCAACCGTGGTATGATCAAATCGTCGCCAACAAACAGCAATCCCGCACGCTCGCCGCATTGCGCGATACGTTGCTCCCAAAATTGTTGAGCGGCGAATTGAGCGTGGCGGCATTAACCCAACGTGATTGACCATGGCCGCCACCGAACCAACCGCATTGATGACCGGCGCTCGCTTCGTCGCCCAGCATCTCACCGCGCCGGAACGGATCGAGCGCGCCATCCGCGAAATCGAACTCAACCTCAAGGCCGATCCCGGCGTCATCTTTGATCACGCCAAATCCTTGATCGAGAGGACTTGCAAAACCATTTTCAAGGAAATGGGCAAAACGGCGGATGAAGGCTGGAGTGTGTCGCAATTGGCCGGTTTCACCATGCAGGCCGTCGTCCGCGTGCCTGCCGGCCATCCCGAACCGGAGGCTGCCAAGAAAAAGATGGAAGTTGCCTTGAAGGGTTTGATCGCCGTGGTGCATGGGTTGGCTGAATTGCGGAATTTGGAAGGCGAAATCGGCCACGGTCAGGAAGCAAACCGGATTCAACTCTCGCCGTGTCAGGCCGAGTTTGCCGCCCGCTGTGCCGATACCGTCATCAAGTTTCTGGTGGAATCCGACCGCAACAACCAGGAGGCCGACGGCATCGAGACGCTGTCCTATTACCAACATCCCGAGTTCAACGAATACGTGGATCAACTTCATCCGCCGCTGAACATTTTTCAGGGTCAATACAAGGCCAGCGAAATTCTGTTCGAGTTCGATTTGCAGGTGTATCGCGACGCGTTGAACGAGTTCCTGGAAGAAGCGAAAGGAGAGCCGGCATGATGTCCAAAGTCACCACCGCGCCCATCATCACCATGACCGCCACCACCACCAACACGATGATGACGACGACGGCGATGATGAGTATGATGACGCCAGCCAGGTGTGAACCTTGATTGACGATTCCGATTTATGGCTACCAAAGTCAAATTTGATAAGCGGACGCTGATGGAACTGGCGGTGGCGGAGATGAAAAAATCCATCAGCGAGGCCCGCCCGGCGGACGATGTGCCGCCGAAGGTGGGTGCGGTGTTGTGGCGACCGGACAAGGATGATCCCACGGTCGGCACGGTTGAGACGGCGCACCGGGGCGAGTTGCGTAATGGCGACCACGCCGAGTTCACCTTGTTGGAACGTAAGAATCGCTCCGTCCCGCTGGACGGCTGCATTCTGTTCGCCACGCTTGAGCCGTGCGCCCCTGGCGCGCGCAAGCATCCCAAGCTGGGTTGTGCGGAACGCATCGTGAATGCGCGAATCAAGAAAGTTTGGGTGGGGGTGCAAGACCCGCATCCCAAGGTCGGCGGCAAGGGCTTTGTCTATCTGGATAAAGAGGGCGTGGATGTGCAGTGGTTTGACCGCGATCTTCAGGAGGTCATCAAAAAAGAGAACGCCGAATTTTTCAAGCAGGCCGAAATGAAGGCCCAGCAAAAGGAACATCGCGCGAAAGCCACCCAGCCGGAATACGAGAAGGTCAACCCGCGGGTGCATCTCGATGATTTATCCGCTCCGGCCTTGGAAAAATATCATGGCTTCATTGGCGGTGGCGAATCGGCCGCTTCCACCGCGTTCAAGCGGCGGTTGCACGGGCAGGGTTTGCTGGAGGAACGCAAAGGGAAATTGTTGCCCACGGGATTTGCCAATCTGCTTTTTGCCGAGCATCCCCGCGACTTCTCACCGGAGGCGGGCTTGCTCGCCACCATCCACTACGACGATGGCACGGAGGAAACCAAGGACTTCGATGACCCGTTGGTTTTCATTCCCGAAAAAGCGCTCGAATGGTTGAAAGGCAAAATCCCCAACCCCATCAAGCGGTCTTCCGCGCAACGCGGCGAGGCGAATGACAAGTTTTATGAAATGTTGCGCGAGGGCATTGTCAACGCGTTGGTTCACCGCGACTACGACATCAAGGGGGCGAAATGCCAGTTGGTGATCCGGCCCGATGTGATTGTCATCACAAGCCCGGGACGGCCCATCAGGCCAATCACGGTTGAGCAGTTGCAGTCGTTCGAAGCGCCGATGGTCAGCCGCAACCCCATGCTCCATGTCGTCTTCTCCCGGATGGAAATGGCCGAGGAACGCGGCTTGGGTTTGAAATCCATGAAGGCCCGCGCCTCGGAACTCGGCTTGCCGCTGCCAAAATACACTTGGGAGGACCCTTATCTCACGCTGACGCTGTATCGTAGCGCCGAGGGCGCTGTTCGGGTGGTTGGGGCAGACAGCTTGGAACGGCTCAACGCCGACGAGAAGGAAACCCTGCAAACCATCCTCACCAGGCAGCCAATGACCAGCGCCGAAGTCATGGCGGAGCTAAAGTTTAACGAACGCAAGGCACAACGAGTGTTGCGCAAACTGGTGGATGAAGGGTTGGTTCGCCCGGTTGGAAAAGGACGGGCCACTCAATACACCGCTACCAAACGATGAAAGCGAATCCCGACAATAACCCGTCAACTGTGTCGGGATTGCAGCGCCTTTTGATGGGGAATTCCGGAATCCCGACAGTATCCCGACAAAAATGTCGGGATTTGGTTTTGCCCGGCAATCCCGCCAAATATCCCGCCAAAATGGCGGGATCGGGGGTGCAGGGTCGCTTGGTTTCGGTGAATCGCGACATGAATCGCGACATCATGTCGCGATTCCAAGCAACCCTAAGAAATG
>CAIYZC010000598.1 GCA_903930565.1 uncultured Pedosphaera sp. | reverse complement strand
GGCCCCCAGATTTCAGCGAGCAGCGCAAAGATTTCGGGCTCCGCCGTTTTCAACTCGCCGGCGACAAAGGGGTAAAAATCGTTCGAGCCGAAATAGCATTCGGTCATTTCGGCGAAGAACTCCATTTGGTCCGTCAGTGCGTAATGCTCGCGCATATGGCCGGGGCTGGTGAGGACGGATTGGTATTTCCCCCCGGCGCAAAACTTCTTCCAAGCGGCAATCACGCGCGGGTCATCGAAACCGATCGTTTGATCGTGAAAGCCGTGCGCGAGTTCGTGCAGCACCACCCAGGGCATACGGAAGTTTTCCGCCGGGGAGAGGAAATCCTCCACCTCGGGGATGTGGACGCATTTCGCGAGCCGTTCGCTGTAGCCATGCTCCTTCAACCAGCCGGCATCGGGGTGATACTGCATGGGGCGCAGGCCGCCGTAGTCCAGATCCAGCCCGATGTTGATGGCGCGCAGCTTGGCGAGCGCCGGCTCCGGCACGACAATGGTGATGGCGACGAGCCGCGCCGTGAGCAACTTCAAAGCCCGTTCACCAAGCACCGCACCTTCGCCGCGCAGCAGGCGGTCATCCACCCGAACGGTCCACCCTTCGAGATTGCGGGTGGTGTGCGCCGTGGGCAGTGGAGCTTTCTCCGCCGAGAAAACGGGGAGGCACAGGCAGGCAAGTAGTAGGAGGAGGTGTTTTATTTTCATGCCAGGAGTCCTATCATTAAAGCGGTGCAGAAGGGGCCCGCCAGCGGGGTCGGCCGCTGGCGCCCGGAGCCCAATTCATTCCCCGCCGCACACGTCAGTGGAAACCGCATCACTGCACTGCGCCACAAACCATGGCTGAAAGCAATGCCGAATTAGCCGGGCAAAGCGGGACCCAAGGTTGCAGTTTGGGGTCCATTCGTGATTCAAAGCCTAATCTAACCCCGGGTGAGCAGTGCCATGGCGGCGTTATGGCCTGCGATACCGCTGACCCCGCCGCCGCGACGGGCGCCAGCGCCAGCGAGATAGATGTGCGGGTCGTCGGTTTCCGCGCCCCAGAGCGGGCGATCCCCCACTCCGGGAGCATCGTCAAGGAAGGGGAAATCCAGGTCGCGGTGGAAGATGTTGCCCCGCGGCAGGGAGATGTCCGCCTCCAGATCGAGCGGCGATTTCACCTCGATCGCCAACGAACCATCGCGGCAAGGAGCGAGCACGGATTCGATGGGATCGAGGAGGTATTGGTTCAGGCTCGCCAGGGCGCGCTCCGCGGCCAAGGCCTTGGCGCGTTTGGGATCCGCGTCGAAGAGTTTCGCCGGGGTGTGCAGTCCAAACAGGGTGAGGGTGTGAAACCCATTTTCGTTCAACTCGGCGGACAGGATGCTGGGATCGGTCAGGGTGTGGCAATACAACTCCAGCGGCAGGGGCTGGGGCAGCTCCCCGGCGCGCGCGGCGGTGTAGGCGGCTTCCAACTGGGAGAAGCGCTCATTGACGTGGAAGGTGCCGGCAAAGGCCAGGCGCGGGTCAACGCCGGATTTGAGGCGGGGCAGGCGCGAGAGGAGCATGTTGATTTTCAATTGCGAGCCTTCAAGCGACTCCGGAACGGCGCGCCCGCGCAGACGCGCCAGATGCTGGGGCGCGGCGGCAAAGAGCAGGTCTTTGGCGGTATAGGACTCACCCGATTCCGTTTCCACGTGCACCCCCATCGGGCCACTGTCCAGCGCGGCGACCTTCGCTCGCAGTTGGATCACCACCCCATGCCGCGTGGCGATGCGCTGCAGCTCTCGGACCAACGCACCCATGCCCCCTTGCGGAACGCGCCACTGGCCGGTGCCGTTGCCGATCAAGTGATAGAGGAAACAACGGTTGGCCTGCAGGTCATCGGGCGGAACAAACGTTCCGATCAGCGCATCGGTGAGCACCACCCCGCGGACCAGATCATCGCCAAAACGGTCGCGAATAACTTCGCCGATCGGAATCTCCACCAGATCGCGCCACACCTCCGGCAACCCCATTGCCGATTTGAGTTCGGCCGCGCGCTTGAGAGGCTGGAGCAGGGACGGGGCAAGGCGTTGGGCGAGCGCGGCGATCCCGCCGTAAAACTCGCGCCACGCGGCCCCTTCCCGGTCGGAACCGGTCAGGCGGCGGAAACTGTCCGCGGTCGGTTCGTCCCACTCCGCGGCCACCAAAAGCCCGTCCTCCCGCCCCGCCCGGTCGTAAGGCGTGTAGGAGGCGACGGAGCGCGGGAGGGTTTTGAATTGGATGCCCAAATCGGCCACGATCTGGTCGGGCAGCAGCGATACCAGATAGGAATAACGCGAGAGGCGCGCATCGTAATCCGGGAAGGGTTTCACGCTGGCGGTGGCGCCGCCGAGTTCGGCCTCGGCTTCAAGCAGGAGCACCGATTTGCCCGCCTTGGCCAAATAGCAGGCCGCCACCAGTCCGTTATGCCCGCCACCGGCGACGATGACATCGAACCGCTTTTGATGAGGTTTCATGGGTTCCATTAAACTCGGTGCGATTGGGGGGGCTCCACTTTTGGGAGCTCAGCGATTGGCCACGCCGGCGCATGCCAGCGCCAAATCGAGGGGCAGGCAAGGGTTGAAAGTTCCGGGTCGCCGGGAAGCAGAAGAGTTTTGAAGCGGCCAGCGAGAGGGACCCGGTCGGCGCAGTTTGCGAATTCTTGGTTCCTGACGAAAAAACCCGGGGTTTACTGGCACCACTTTGGAAGGCTTGGAATTTGAATGGAGCGGGTGAAGGGAATCGAACCCTCGTCTCAGCCTTGGGAAGGCCACATTCTACCATTGAACCACACCCGCGTGTGACGATGAAAACCATACCGGCCCCGGACCGACGATGCAAATGATTTTTTTGGGCGCTGCGGGCGGATGCACGACCCGCCGCCAGGACCGCCGCGCGATTGAAAACAGATGCTCAATATGGCATGGCGGCAACAGGAAGAGGATTCCTCCCCCCGAAAATGGCCCGCCCGAACCGGCCGCCAATCGGATAAAACGGCCAGGCGCTTCACGCCGCCAGGCTGCGCCGCCCCCCCGCGCGCCAAGGGGTGGAGGTTGCCATTCGCGCCTTGGAGAAAGACGGAATTGTGACGTGCCGCCTGCCGGCAGATTCGCCAACCATAACCACCGAACACGTTCGACGGCTGGAAACGGAGGGAAAATGAAGCGCTCCCGTCTCGATTCCGACTGGCTGATCGCGTCGTTCCGGCCCAAACATGGACGGCCTGAACCAGCCCGGAAAAGCCTCCGGAGACCCCGAGGGACGACACTAGCCAGGCATGGGTGAGCCCCTCGGATGGGTTGGTTTTCTTGGTCCAAGTCCCAGAGGAACGCCCCCCCCGAAACCCAGACTCCAGTTACGCTTCGTGGGGCGATTCGAGAAAACAATGCTTTGGGCCGCACCCCCGAGCCCGCTGGGGGTTCCGCAGATTGGCCGGATCCGCCGTGATCGCCAAGTCCGGGTCGCGGCTAAATTCGGACGCGCCGCAGAACACGCACACCTGGCCGCCCATCAAGAGGCCCCCACACTTGGTGCGCCCGCATCGAAGAAAGGACTTTGCGAATCGGGTTCGGGATCAAGCGAACCTCCGAAGGCCAGGTAGGTTTGCCAAAGCTTTTCGCTCTCCTGCCACCGTTCCACGGGCGACAGGCGGTACCGTTCCGCCCACTCGGCGCCCACCAAATACTCCGGCTCGATCATGGATCAATGAAGGGTTCATTCAAAGGGCGGGTGTCGGGACAGTCTTTCTCCGCCAACCGCAGGGAGATGAGCATCCCACCATTAAACCATACCGGCGGGTGAATTCGGATCGCCTACCTGCCAGCGTGCGGCTTGTGCAATGGACATTTTTTTGGCGGTTGAAATCTCGGAAAGAGGGCGCGGAACGCGCAGCCTGTTTTTGACATGATTACAGGATTAACAGGATTCCACCGGGATCGAGGATGGGGATTCTTGCCCGCAGATGGGGGGATGGTGAGGGAGCAGTAGCTGATGGATTTAACCGCAAAGCACGCAGAGATCGCAAAGAAAAACGACCGGAGCGTTCAGGGACTTTGCAGCCGGTAATAGCGCGCGACAGGCAGTGAAATGTTTGTGTCGGTGAACTGGCCAATGGGGACAGCGGCGGGGAGGGTGAGGGAACCGATGGGGGACCAGGCGGGTTTGGCGAGGTTGGTGGTGCTGAGGACGGTGTAGGCGCGGCCGGGGACGCCGACGAAGGACAAGGTGGGCCGCCCGCGGATGACTTGGGCGCCGGTGAAGAGGCTGTTGGTGCCGGGGGCGACGATGACGCTGCGCTGGGTGAGGCGCGGTGCGGTGGGGCCGGCAGGCCACCACACCCGGTAATCATAGTGGTGGCCGGGGACGGGGGCGAAGTTGAGGCCGAAGGTTTGGTAGAGAGTGTTCGGGAATTGGTTGCGAGTGAGCGAGGAGGCGGCGGCGGGGACGCCGGTGTCGGTGTCCACGATGGAGAGGGTGGCTACGGTGTTGCTGTCCAAGTTGAAGTTGTCCACTTTGAGCTCGAACGAGGCGGTGTAGCTGCCGGCGGGCAGTTCGGAGGTGCCGGGGCCGTGGGTCAAATAGCCGGCGGCGGGATCGCGGACGGGGTCGGCTTCCCAAGCGTTCAGGCCGTCGAGCCGGCCGACATCGTGCGCCAAGTTGGCGGCGAGCCAATTGTGGGCGCCGTCCACCGTGACGTCGGTGATGGTCAGAGCGGGGGCGCCGGGGACGTGGTTCCAGAGGACGCGGAATTCCAAAGGGTCGCCGGCGGTGGCGTTCGTGAAAGCCAGGGCGAAGTCCTGGGGTTGGTTGGCGTTTGTGAAGGCGGACCAGGGGGCGGCGAGGACAACGAGGCTCGCACCGCCGTTGTTTTCACGGACGTCCAGTTGCACCAAGGCGGCGGCGGAGTTGGACAAAGTGCTGACGGCCAGACGGAAGTGCGCGGTGTGCGGACCGGTCGCCAGCGAGGCGGTGTAAGGGCCGTATTGGAGGAAATCAGCGCGGGTGGCGTTCGTGGCGTTGGCGATCCAGGCCAGGGTGCCGGCGGGCGCGCCCAAGGGATGGCTGAACGCCGGATCGCCCGCACCTTTGGCGAAGGGCAGCGCGACCGTGGCGGGTTCGGCCAGAGCGGCAATGGGGGCCAAGGCGGAGCTTTGCCGGGCGGCGTCGGCGGAATCGAACGGACCACTCCAGACCAAGCCCAATTGGTTGGCGGCGTTGCGGTCGGAATTCCAAATGGCGTGGGCGTTGTTGAACAGGAAGGTGCCATAAACAGCCAGCCGGGTTTCATCGTAAAGCAGCGCCAGGTAACGCAGGAAAATGCCCTTGAACTGCGGTCCGTCGCCGCCGCAACCGCCGCTCTCGCACGGCTCGTGCAGGATGCCATTGGCGTCGGACAGGTTGGTGATGGCGGCATTGGCGATCTGAATGGCGGTGGTGAGGAAATTGGAGTCACCGGAGTATTTGTACAGCTCGATCAAGCCGCCCAGGATCACGCCTTGGTTGTAGGTCCAGGTGGTTTGTCCGTTGTTCTGGCAGGCGCTGGTGAGGCCGTCGTTGACGAGGTGCCGGGCATTGATCAGGCCGGACGCGGAAAACCAGTTCCATTCGCGCAAGGCCCAGGTGTAGTAATTGCCCGTGCCGGTATCATGCGGGGTGCGTTGGTGGAGTCGGATCGCGACGAGGAGAAACAGTTCATTGGCAATGGCGTTCTTGTAGATGCGGTCCTTGCTCCACCAAATCCCTCCATTGCAGGAGGTGTCCCAGCCGCCCGTCAGGTCCGCAAAAATGGCTTTCGCAGTAGTGAGGTAGCGCGGGTCGCCGGTGAGATCGAAAGCGCGAATCCAGGCCAACGCCCACCACCCTTCGTCGTCGTAATAATTGTTCAGGAACCCGCCGGCGACATTGAGGTTGTAGGTGTTGGTCAGGACCGGCAGGAAGGTTTGTCCGTTGTTGGCGACGAGCGCCGTTTCCAATATGTCCAGGCAATTGGCGGCATTCCACCAACCGGTGGAGTTCCACAAACCGCTACTGGGGTTGTACCACCCCTGAAGGGCGGTGGCCGCGGCCGTGGTATTGGCGTTGAAATCATCCCCCGGCCCCACGCCGGCATGAACCCGGCCGGCCAAGAGCAGCAACCCAAGCAACCATGCAAACCAACCTCCCGCAGTGGGTCCGGATTCCGGTTCCTGAGCAAAACGATCACTGGCGCTCATTCTCCGGGCGCTCTCCCGGGCTGGGAAACCCGCTGCCACTCGGCCTGCAAGCCGCGCTGTTGCACCCAATGGTGAAGGACGGATTGATCCAATTGGGTGCCGGAGATCGAGAGGATGGAACGAATGTCGCGCAGATGCTTCTCCGATCCGCCCTCGCGGAAGTATTCCAACTTGCGCACGATGACGTACTCCGGGGGGGGGGCGAGCACCACGGTTTCGCCCGCAAATTCCACCTGCCGCCGCGACTTGATCGCCCAGTCATTCATCGCGTCTCGGCCGGGCAGATAAAAGTCCGCTCGGAAACCGGTCGCGTTATGAATGATGATGAAATGACCCCGTTGCTCGCGGCGGGCTTCGATCGCGATCGCTTCCGCCGGTGGCACGTAAAAATCCGGCTCGGGAAATGCACGCGCGAGCGCCGCAATATCGGCTTCCCGTAAAAGGACAATCAAATCGACATCGTGTGTGAGCCGCGGCTCCCCGTAAAAGATGGCGGCAACACTGCCGGTCACAACGGAGCGCATGCCGGCGCGGTTTAACGGCTGCACGAAGCGCAGGAACAGATCAGGAGACAGCATGGAGAAGAATCCGGGTCGTTTCCGCCTCAATTTGCTGCTCGGTCCAATCCGGATGCTGGGCCCGCAGCCCAGTGGACTTCATCCTGCGCGCGGACCAATAAAGCTGCTCGGCTAGGTGCAACCGCTGCGCCCCGGTCATGGCCCGCAGGATTTCGATCTGTTCGGGACTGGCTTGCTCATCGGGCAACATGCGTGGAAGGTGCGCCACGGTGGCCGCCAAAGCAAGCGCGGGGCGGGAAACGGCAGTAGGCAGTGGGCGTGCGGGGAGTGGGTCGGGAACGACCGGACATGCTGGACGAACGCGGGCCGCCCTGGCCCTCTCACCGAGTAGGAGCTTCCGAGAGGCCCTGGCAAGCGGCGGTGAGCAGTTCCGCAACGAGCCCGGAGCCCTCATAGACGCTGCCGAGCTTCTGCCCAGCCCGGTTGGAAAAGGCGGCGGCGGCCAGTCCCCGTTCGGGAAGAAAAGAGACCTGCAAAGTGTAGCCATTAATCGCCCCGGGTCTTTCATAAACCGCCTCATCGCCGGGCAGCGCTAATTTCTTGCGGACTAAGGTGCTCCGGCTGGCATACCCCCCAAACCCTTGGAACCCGCCGAATTGACTTCCACTCAGGAGCAGCGGCCGGCCGCCGGCCGGCAAGAGCATATATTTGAGCCACTTGACCAAATCATCGGGGGTTGAGACGACCCCGCCGGCCCCGCCATAAATCGCCATATTGAAACGGTCGAGGCTCGTCTCCTTTTCGCCTTCAACGGCGTAGCATTCCACCATGAAGGCCCCGGCGGAATCCCAGGAGGCCAAACTGGATCCCGGCATCCCCGCCGGACGGAACACGTGGTGCAGCAGCAGCTCATCAAAAGCACGCCCGGAGACGCGTTCGGCCACAGCTTGAAGCAAAAGGAAATCGGCGTTATTGTAGTCGTACTTTGTCCCGGCCGGCGCGGTGGCCCGATCCCCGACAACCCGCAGTATCCGCGACTGTAACGGCTGCAATGAGGCATCGAAAGTCAGGTAGATTCGGCTCACCCCATTTGCATCCACGCCGAGCGCCTGGTCCATATTGCGCAGTCCACTGGTATGCGTGAGCAACTGTCGGAGGGTGATATTTTCGGCAAAGACGGGGATCCAAGGGAGATAAATTTTAAGAGCGTGTTTTAAAAATGCCTTTACACTGCCTTCGCCAGTCGGCGAACCATGATCCGAATCATGCACAGCCGGGCCATGGCTTCGCTGTGGTCGGTGCGGACTTCGTAATCGCGCACCAACCGCCGCGACTTCATG
>CAIYZC010000597.1 GCA_903930565.1 uncultured Pedosphaera sp. | reverse complement strand
GGACCCGGCCTGGCAGGTCACCCACATGGTGCTCAAACGGTCCGCCGAGCTCACGGACCACAAACTGGTCATCCTCGCCTTGTACGCGTTCGGGTATTCCGCAATCCGCTTTATCGAAGGCTTCGGGCTCTGGCACAACCGGTCGTGGGCCGAGTGGTTCGCCGTGCTGTCCGCCTGCCTGTTCCTCCCTTTGGAGATTCAGCATCTGCTCTACAGCTTCGACTACTGGGGGGTGGCGGTGTTTGTCGGCAACCTGCTGATCGTGGGCTATCTGGTGCATATTCTGCGCCAAAAGCACTTGAAGCGGCAGGCGAAGCCTTAGCCCGGCCGCAGCCGTTCGGGATGCGCGTAGATATTCATCCCGCCGCCGCGCAGGAAACCCGCCAGAGTCTGCCCATTTTCCCGCGCAAACTCGACGGCCAAGCTCGACGGGGCGGAGACGGCGCACACGATGGCCACCCCGGCCGCCAGGGCTTTTTGCAGGATCTCGAACGAGGCCCGGCCGCTGACCAAGAGGATCTGCCGGTCGAAGGGCAGCCACCCGGCCAGGAAACCGTGGCCGAGCACCTTGTCCACCGCGTTGTGCCGCCCCACGTCCTCCCGCGCCACCACCAACCGGCCGCGCGGGGTGAAAATGCCGGCCGCATGCATCCCGCCCGTCTGCGTGAACGCCGCCTGCGCCGCCCGCAAGCGCGCGGGCAACTCCAGCAGCACTTTCGCCCGCACGCGCGGTCCGGCGCCCGCGGGTGCGAATTGGCGCCGGACCGCCGCAATGGACGCCTTCCCGCACAAGCCGCAACTGGAGGAGGCAAAGACATGCCGCGTCAGGCCGGCCAAGTCCACCTCCACGCCGGGAGCGAGAAAGACGTTCCAGATATTTTCACCGCCGGGGTCCGCCGGGGCCTGCGCGCAGGGCGCGATGCCGGTCACATCGGACCGCCGGCGGATCAAGCCCTCGCTCAATAAGAATCCCGCCGCCAATTCCGCGTCGTGTCCCGGCGTGCGCATGGTCACCACCACGCTGCGGCCCCGCACGCGGATTTCCAGGGGTTCCTCCCGCGCCACCCAGTCGGGCCGCGCCGGGCCCAGGCCCGCGGCCGTGGCGGGCACCACGGCCACCGGGGTGGTCTCGGGCGCGTCGGCCGGCCGGTTCGCCTTACGCTCCATGCCCATCGGCCTTGCGCACCCGCGCCCAGGCGTAGTAATCCGGCACGCCCCCGGCCGGATCGGTCAGATCGCGCCGCAACAGCCCGTTGCCTTCCGGCCAATGGACCTGCAGATTGCCGCGCGCGATGGGGGCCGGAAACACCGTTCCGATGTATTCACCCACGGCATTCGACAAAACAATCCGCTCGCCCGCGGCCACCCCGAGCGCCGCGGCGTCGGCGGCGTGCATCAAGACCGCGTCGCGCGGCGCGCCGTTCAGCGGGTCGATTTCGGCGTAGATCAGGGTGTTGAACTGCTTGCCGCGGCGGGAGCTCACCTTGAACTCCCCGGGTTTTCCCGCGTTGCCCGGCAAGGCCACGGTTTGAAACCGCGCCCGGCCGTCCGGAGTGGGGAACTGCCAGTTGGCGCACAAATGCGCCCCGCCGTATTGCACGGCATCGCCGGTTTTCGCGAGGTGCTGCACCCCTTCGTAAAAGGGCACCACCCGGGCGATCTCGGCCCGCATTTGCGCCCCGGTCTCGCAACCCAGGAGGTGCGCGCGCTCCGGCCAGGTTGCGGCGGCGAGTTCGCGCAGGATTTTCCATTCGGCCCGCGCCTCGCCCACCTGCCGGGGGATTTCCGGGCTGAAAATAATGCGACGCTCGGTGGTCGTCTCCGTGCCGCCGTCGTCCTGCTCATAGCGCGTCTTGGCGGGCAACAGGATGACCTCCTCCCGGGCGGGGAGCAGCATTTGGTCCGTGAGCAGGATGTCCTGGTGGACGCGCACGGGCACCCGTTCCAAAGCGGTGCGCACGTAATCGGGATCGGGCAGGGTCCGCAGGAAATTGCCGCCGAGGCAGTGCAACAAATCCAACTCCCCGCGGCCCGCGGCGGCCACCATCTCGGGCGTCGTCAGGCCGGGCCAGTCCGGGACGGGGAAGCCGTATTCGGCCGCGAGGGCGGCGGCGTTGGCCGGGTTCACCGCCAGGCCGCCCGGGAAGGCGGTGGCGTAGGCCCCCATCTCGGCCCCGCCTTGCACGGAAGAATGTCCCCGGATGGGCATCAGGCCGCATTGGTCGCGGCCGACAAAGCCCTTGGTCAAGCCGAGGTTCAGGACCATGCGCACCGCGTCCGCGCCGAAGGCGTGCTGGGTGATGCCCATGCTCCACACCAGGACCGCCGTGCGGGCGCCGTGGATGAGGCGCGCGAATTCCTCCATTGCCGCGCGGCCCAACCCCGCTTGGCGCTCCAGCTCCGCCCATTCGAAACCCGCCGCCGCGCGGCGGAGTTCCTCGATGCCGGTGCTGTGCCCACGCACAAATTCCGCGTCCTCCCATCCCGCCGCGAAAATAACCTTGAGCACGCCGTAGAGGAAGGCGATGTCCCCGCCCTGGGCCACCGGAAACCAGTAATCGGCCAGGTCCGTGCCGAAGACCGCGCTGCCCGCCGAGGAGGGCACCCAGTACCGCTTCATGCCGGGCTCCAGGTAGGGGTTCACGAGCACGATTTTGGTCCCCTGCCGCTTGGCTTCGTGGAGGTACTTGGTGCTCACCGGCTGGTCGTTCGCCGGGTTGGCGCCGAAGAAAATCACCAAGTCGGAGCCATACCAATCGCGGTAACTGCAGGTGGTCGCCGCCACGCCCACGGCCGCTTTCATTGCGGCGGTGGAGGGCGCGTGACAGAGCCGGGCGGCGTTGTCCAAATTGTTCGTGCCCAAAAAGCGCGCGGCTTTTTGCGCCATGTAATACACCTCGTTCGTCACCCCCCGCGCGGTCACGAACATCGCCCAGCGGTGGGGGTCGAGGACGCGCAACCGCGCCGCCAAACGGCCGTAGGCGTCCGCCCAGGTGATCCGCCGAAACCCCGCCGCCCCCGCGGGGCGCACCATCGGATACGGCAGGCGGCCCAATTCCCGGAGTTGGGCGTTGTCCAACTTCCGCAAGGCGGACACGTCGGCCAGCAGCTCCGGACGCAGGGCGGGCATGGTGTTCAAGCGCAGCAGGTTCAGCCGCGTCATGCACAAATGCACGCCGTCGATGGTCCAATCATGGAAGCCCGCCACCCCCAAGGCGCAACCGTCGCACACGCCGCGGCTTAAGACCCGCCACGCGTAGGGCAGGTTGTCGCGATTCTTCCACACCACGGCCGCCATGTCGCGGAAGTGCTTCGGTTTGGCCTGGCCCAAACCGAAGGGCACCGCCGCTTTCAGGCGGTCCCGCCAATTTTGGCGCAAGGCGTGGTCGCTCATGGTGGGCGCCGGGGGGCGCGTCCGACGAGTCGGACGAATCGCCGCCGGGGGCGGGTTCAGGCCGCGGGCCCGCGCCTTTTGAAGGTCAGTTCGGCGATGCCGGATTTGTCCAGTTCGCCGAGGCCGGCGGCGACCATGCGGTCGAATTGTTGTTTCGCCGCGGCGGCCAGCGGGGTCGCGATGCCTTGGGCGTGCGCCAGCTCCAGCGCGATCCCGGAATCCTTCGCCGCATGGGCCGCTGAGAAAAAGCACGCATGATCCCGGTTCTGCATGTCCTCGCCGTCGGTCTGCAAGACGCGGGAGTTCGCCCCCGTTTGCGAAAACACTTCGCGCAGCATGGTGAGGTCCAAGCCCAACGCCGCGCCCACCCCGAGGCCTTCGGCGAGCCCGGCGGTGTTGATGTTCATGACCATGTTGACCAGCGCTTTCACTTGGGCCGCAGTGCCCGAAGGCCCGATGTAACGCAAGGACGCGCTCAGTTTTTCGAGCACCGGCCGCACCTGCGCAAACACCTCCGGCTTGCCGCCGCACATCAAATAGAGCGTCCCCTGCCGGGCCTGCGTGATGCTCGAAGCCATGCAGGCCTCCAGGGAGGCGGCCCCGGCCGCCGTCGCCTGTTGCTCCACCCACACATGCAGGGCGGGAGAAATCGTGGCGCAGTTGACAAACACCCGGCCTTGGGCGCCCGTCAACAAAGCGCCCGGGCCGTAAATCTCGCGCATCGACGCGTCGTCCGTGACCACGGTGAGAATGACGTCGCTCGCGGCGGTCACCGCCGCGACGTTCGCCGCGGCAGCGGCCCCGATTTCCACCGCCAGCGCCCGCGCGCCCGCGGCGTTCCGGTCGTACACCGCCGCGACGGTGAAGCCCTGCTCGTGCAAGCGCCGCGCCATATTCGCGCCCATGCGCCCCACCCCGACAAATCCAATTCGTTGCGCCATAAAAATTCACTCCGTCACCCAACATTCAAACCTTCGCCCCGCCCCGCCGCCGCGGCCCCGCGCCGGGGGTTCGGGAACCGCGCCACCCTACCCCATCGGCGGCCCCCCGCCAAGAGGGGCGTTTTTGGACGGCCAGCAGGAGGCCTGATGCGGGTTTTGGGATGACAATCCTGAACGTGGGGTTAAAGTAATCTACATGAGCGCGGCGGAAATCATCAAAGAATTGCCCAAACTTTCCGAACGGGAGCGGCGGGAAGTTCGGGCGAAGCGATTGGAATTGGCAACGGAGAACGCGGATATCCAGCTCTGCAACGAGAGCGCGCTTGCGGGGGCGTTACTGTTGGATCGCATGGAGAATGCCGATACCCACGGTTAACCGGGGTGAAGTTTGGTTGATCGATTTTGGGTTGGCAGCGAAAGTGCGGCCAGCATTGCTACTCACTGGGGAGCCCGCCACTGAACAGCTCGATTTGGTAACCGTGTTGCTCCCCACTACCGCACTTCGGGGAAATGCGTGGGAGCTGGTGATTCCCAAGTCCTGCTTGAAACCGGGGGCATTCCATCTTCAACAAATACAGACGATATCCACGGTCAAGCTGGAGCGACGACTTGGAATGCTGACGCCACCCGAAAGGAGGTTGGTGGAGCCGGCGTTGGCGAGCCGATTGAGGCTTTGTCCGGCCTGCGCATGATTTTTGCGGCGAGGCTGACTCAAGCTGTGGCCAAGCATGGGTGTCTGCACCACCTTCGTACCTTTGGATTATCACGCTAATCCCCACCCCAAATCCGGCTGTTACACCTCCTCCAACGGCTTCGTGGCGTCGCCGAATTTGCCGGGACGGAGGTTCATTTTGTCCATGAGGGAGAGGTAGAGGCGGCACATTTGGCGGTCGGGCTTGTCCTTGTAATCGAGGACGCGGCCGCCGTGGATGCGGCCGCCGCCGCCGCCGAGCACCACCACGGGCAATTGGCTGGCGTCGTGGTTGCCGTTGAGCATCGAGGAGCAGTACAGGAGCATTGTGTTGTCGAGCAGGGTGCGCGGGCCCTCCTGGATGGCGGCGAGGCGGCGGGCGATGTAGGCGACTTGTTCGACGAAGAAGCGGTTTACCTTCAACCAATCCGCGCTGTCGCTGTGGGAGAGCAGGTGGTGGATCATGTAATCCACGCCGAGGTTGGGGAAGCGCAGGGAGCTGTGGTCGTTGTTCAGCTTGAGGGTGGTCAGGCGCGTAGTGTCAGTTTGGAAGCCCAGCACCAGGATGTCGCACATCAGGCGCATATGTTCGGCGATGTCCTGCGGGATGCCCTCGGCGGGCCGGGGGCGGTCGGGAGCGGTCAGCGTGGGACGCCAGCCCTGCAACTCGCCGCGTTGCCCCGCCCCGGCGAGGCGTTGCTCCACGTCGCGGACGGATTCCAAATACTCGTCGAGCTTGTTCTGATCGCCGCGGCTGATTTGGCGGCGCAAGTCCCGGGCGTCCGCGAGGACGGCGTCGAGCACGCTTTGATCGCCCTTTTCGGCGGAGTCCTTGAAAAGGCGGTCGAAGGCCAGCGCGGGATAAATCTCCAAAGGCGTGGGCGTGGTCGGCGAGCTCCAGGAAATATGGGAGCTGTAGAGCATCGAATAATTCTTGTGGACCGAAGGGTTCGATTTTTCGCAACCCAGGACCAAGCTGGGCACCTTGGTGGAGCGCCCGTACTGTTGCGCGAGCAATTGGTCCACGCTGGTGCCGGAACGGATTTCGCCGCCGGAGGCCAGGGGCGCGCCCGAGAGCAGGTTGCCGGTCTGGGAGCTGTGGATGTTGCCCTTTTGCGCCTCCTCGTTGTACAAGCCGCGCACGAAAAGCATTTGCTTGCGAAAATCATTGAGGGGTTGGAGCACGGCCCCGAGCTCCATGGCTTCGCCTTCGCCCTTGGCCCACCATTCGCGGGAATGAAAGCCGTTGCCGGAGAACAACACCGCGAGCCGCACCGGGGCCTCGCTGGCCGGGCCGGCGGCGGTGGTGCGCGGGGTGTCACCCCAGACATTCACAGATTCCATCCACGGCAAGGCCATGGTGACGCCGAGGCCGCGCAGGAACGCGCGGCGGTTGAATTGGTGGTGGGACATGGTGGGGTGGGGTTGAGGGTTGCGGTAAGTGATGCAGGTTATTCGTCAGCCGCCGATTCGCGGCCGCGGATTTCGCGGAATTGACGACTGGTGACGATGGCCGAGACCGCCGTGTGGAAATGATAACCACCGCCCTCCAAACCACGACGGATTTCGGACAGGAGCGGACGGTCGGAAAGCTGGACCGCGCGGCCCAGGGCGTAGCCCAGCAGCTTGCGGTCGAATTGGTCCACCACGGTTTCGCGGCGGCGATGGACGAGGTAATCGCGCAACCCCGCCGCGCCCGCCACGGTGGTGCCGTCGAAGAAGGTGGCCTGCGTCTCCACCGGGCGGCCGCCAAGATCTTTCTCCCGGCGGCGGCCGACGGCGTCGAAGCCTTCCAACGCGAAACCGAAGCCATCGATGCGCCGGTGGCACCCGGAGCACTTGGGATCGGCGCTGTGCCGGGCGACCAATTCGCGGACGGTCAGGGTGTCGGCCGCCTCGTCCTCCGGCAGCCGGGGCACGTCCTTGGGCGGCCGGGGGAGTCGCTCCCCGAGCAGCACTTCGGACACCCAGTTGCCCCGCAAAATGGGGCTGGTGCGGGAGGCGCCGGATTGTTTGGCGAGCGTCGCCCCCAAGCCCAGAATCCCGCCGCGGCCGAACTGACGAACGTCCGCCACGCGCCGCCATTCCGCGCCCTTCACTCCGGGAATGCCGTAGTATTCCGCCAACGGGCCGTTGAGAAAGGTGTGGTCGGCGTCAAAGATTTCGAGGACCGAACCATCGTTCTGGAACAAGTCGGTGAAGTAACGAATGGCCTCCTCATACAACGCGCCGCGCGCGCCGGCGAAGGCGGGGAAATGGCGCTCGCTCTTTTCATCGAGCGTGTCGAAGTCATGGATGTGCAACCACGTGCAGGCGAACTCGGTGGCGAGCCGCCGCACGCGCGGGTCGCGCAACAGGCGTTGCGTTTGGGCCGTCAGTTCCGCGGGTTGATGCAACCGGCCCGCGGCGGCGGCGGCGGTCAATTCGGCATCCGGCGCGGACGACCACAGAAAATAGCTCAACCGGGTGGCCAGTTCCCAGTCATTGACCGGGGCGGCAGGTTCGCCCTCCGGCACCGCCTCGGCGCGGTAGAGGAACGTCGGTGCGACCAAGGCGCGGGCCAGCAGCAGGCGGACGGCTGGATCGTGCGGCAGCTCCTGGGCCCGGAGTTTGGCGTAGAGCGCGCGCAGTTCTTCGCCTTCCGCGGTCGTGAGCGGACGGCGGTAGGCCCGCGCCGCGAATTCCAAAGCGGCGGTGAGGTGCGCGGGTTGGGTGTTCGTCAACCACTGGCGAAACTCGGCGGCCTTTTGCTGGATGGGCGCGCGGAGGGGCTCGAAGGCGCTCGGGTCGGCGTCCTGCGTGGCGAACTGCCACAATTGTTCAAAACCATCCACCAGCTTGAGCGGGTCCTGGCTGACAAAATGCAGCTCGGACCACAAACGGTCCAACTCGGCCGCCTCGGCGGGCGTGAGCAGGAGGCGGCGCATCGCGTCGTCTTCGCGGTAATAGAGCGTGAGGGTGACCACCTCGTCCACGGGCACGATTTTCGTGTAGCAGAGGGCGGCGGGGAAGAGTTGCCGAAAGGCGTCGGCGGCGGTTTCCCAGCGTTGCCAGGCCGCGCCGCCCTGGCGCGCCAGGACCGGCGCGTCGGAGACCACGGGGCGTTCGCCGTCGGACCAAGTGCTCTTGCCGCCGGTCTCCCGCGCCGCGCCCGCCGCCAAGCCCAGCCGCGCCGGCGGAGTGAGGCCCGCTGACGCCTGGATGCTGGCCAGCGGCCCCGCCGCGGGATCGACGCGCACGGTGGCGGCGAACTCGGCGCCGGCGGCCAAATCCGCCGGCAACCGGACGGCTAGCACCTCCGGGGCGTGAACGCGCACGCTCGTGGCGGGCACTCCGGGCGCCCCGGGAGACGGGCCGAACCGCGCGGCCGGCAGGCCCCAATCGCCGCCGGGCGCGGCGGCGCGCGCCGCGGCCAGCCAATTACCGCGCGCCCAACGCCGCCAGAGCGGGCCGTCCAGC
>CAIYZC010000596.1 GCA_903930565.1 uncultured Pedosphaera sp. | reverse complement strand
GTGTATCCGTATTGCTAACCCCGGCTAGGCAAATTCCCGCGGCGGTCGCAAGCTCGGGTTCATGCAAATCTCCAAACCTGTTCGCAAGCACGCTTCTCCCGCCGACCGCCAAAGGATTCTCCAAGCTTATCGCCACACTCCTTTGAGCCAGCGGGAGTTCGCCTCCCAAGTCGGCATCAGTGTGGCAACGCTCAACCAATGGCGCAAGCAGTCTGCCGCGCCGCCACTACCGGAGCGGCCCCAGTTCGTGGCTTTGCCCAACCTCCTTCCCAACCCCACGCCGGGACCCATTTATCGTCTGGTGTTCCCTTCCGGCCTCGCGTTGGAGGTGCGCCACGGTTTCACGGCCCAGGAACTGGCCATGTGGTTGCAGTTATTGCCCCGGCTATGATCCCGTTGACGCCCACCACCCGCGTCTTTCTGGCCGCCGGCAACACGGACTTGCGCAAGAGCTTCGAGGGCCTGGCTGACTTGGTCGCCCACTCGTTGAAGGAGGATCCTTTAAGTGGTCATCTCTATGTCTTCACCAATCGGCGCAAGAACCGAATCAAGCTACTCTACTTCGATGGCACCGGGCAGTGGGTCTGCGCCAAGCGGCTGGCCGAAGGTTCCTTCGCCTGGCCCACCACCACCGATCCCGGTGCGCTCCGCATCGCCTCCGCCGAGCTTACTCTGCTCTTGGCCGGCATTGATTTGGACAAGACAAGGGCGCGGGAATGGTGGCGCAAGGCGGCGTGAGAAAAAAAATCAAAAAAAGTGACTTGGTTCAAAGAAAGTTATAGACATGGCCGCTAATAGTATGTATAAGACATAGGTATTGATGATTGCGCTCGAAACACTCCCGGATGAGGTTCGCCAGTATATTCTGGAGCAGCGGGCCGCCCTGGCGCAATTGACCCAGCTCCACAAACTCAAGGACGAGGAGATCAAGCTGCTGAACTTCCGCCTCTTCGGACCCAAGAGCGAAAAGCTTTCCCCGGCTCAAATGGATTTTCTCTTTGCCGAACCGGGGCTGACCGCCGAGGAAGTCCAAAAGGAGGCCGACCTGCCGGAGGCCAAGAAAGCCGACCCGCTGCCCAAGGCCAAGCAGCCCCGGAACCGCCATCCGGGACGGGACAAGTTGCCGGCGCATTTGGAACGGCGCGTGGTGATCATCCCGTGCCATCCCAAGGATTGTCAGTGCGTCCGCTGCGGAGCGCCACGCCCGGTCATCGGCTTTGAGACCCACGAAGAGCTGGGGATGGAGCCCGCCAAGTTTTTCATCAAGGAGGTCCGCCGGGAGAAGCGCGGCTCCCATTGCCAGCCCGAGCAGGGCGTGGTGACCGCTCCGGCCCCGGCCCGCATCACCCCCAAAGGCAAACTGGCCGACGAATTCATCATTGAAGTGCTGGCCCGCAAATACCAGCAACACCTGCCGATTTACCGGCAATGCGCCAACCTGGCCGAGGATCACGGCTTGGAATTGAGCCGCGCGACCCTCACCCAGGCGGTGCTGGCCGCCGGGGAGCTGCTCGGGGCGGTGGTGCGGGCGCAGGCCGAGGAAATCAAACGGGGTTCTTACCTGCAGGGCGATGAGACCACGGTGCCGGTGCAACAGCCGGAAAAGACCGGGAAAAACCACACCGGGTATTTGTGGCAGTATGGCGTGCCCGGCGGGCCGGTGGTCTTTGACTTTCAAATGGGGCGTGGGCGGGTTGGCCCGGCGACTTTTCTCCAAGGCTTCCGCGGGGTGTTGCAATGCGACGGTTACGAAGCCTACGACAAACTGGGAGAAGGCATCGAATATGCGGGTTGCATGTCGCACGCG
>CAIYZC010000595.1 GCA_903930565.1 uncultured Pedosphaera sp. | reverse complement strand
CTATTGATTGGCTGGTATCTCAAGGAGGAACTGCACGAACTTTGGAAGCAAGGCACGAAAGGCGCGATGAAGGAATTCTTGGAGGACTGGTGCTCCAAGGCTGAACAGACAGGCATAGGACAGTTGATGAGAATGGCAAAGACTCTAAGAGTTCATGCCAGAGGTATTCTAGCTTATGCGGACTATCCAATCACTTCTGGAAAAATGGAAGGCACGAATAACAAGATCCGGACGTTGCTCAAGGTGTGCTACGGTCTCAGTGATGAAAGTTACTTCATCCTTAGGCTTTTGGCGCTTCACGACTCTAAACACAAACTTCCCTGAAGAACCGGATTTTGGAGGACGTGAACTCCTGATGGGGAACGCCGCGGAGCCGACTCGCCAGTTGACAGCGCACCGGGAAGGAGTCCAAACTCCGCGAATGAAGCCGATTGAATCGGGAGGCGCGCACCGGCTGCGGCCCAAGAAGCAACTTGCCGAGCCCCGTTTGGCATAATCATTCTTTAGCCAATCCCACGCCAATCCGCTTACCGAGAGAAACACCGAGAATAAGAAGATGAAAAGGAACCACCAACAAGCCCGCGGCAGGGCCGCGCTTTGCCTCCTCTTGCCTTGGATATTGCTTGGCCTGCGGGCCAGTTGCCAAACCAACCCACCCACCATGGCGGAACTACAGCCGCTCCAGGGAACCTGGGAAGGAGCAGTAGTCGGTGAGAAGTCGGACAATAAAATCACCATCACGATCACCGGCAGCTCGTTCCACTTTCACCGGGACACGAACTTTTGGTTTGAGACAACCATACTGAAAATCAAACCGTTGCCTGGCCTAAACGATTTACAACCGACGCCCGACATTCCATTGTTTGGAGCAGAATCGGCGGTGATCCCTCCGGCGGAGCACACCATACCGCCTGCACCCGCCAACCCACAACAGTTGCACGTCACCATCAAGGCAAGCGCCCACTCGCAGCGCGACGCCATTGGCAAGGTGGTCGTCTCGCTCTTCAAGATTGAGGATGGAATCCTGACCGTGGCCGCGAGAGGGGACGGCTCCGAAGCCGCGCCGACCAGTTTTGACGACGAAAACGTGACGCGGTATGAACTCCGAAAACTTCCCCCCCACGAGAAAAAGAACGAACCAACAACAGCCAAATAAACCAACACTCCGCCATCGGCCTTTGGAAGAGCGGCGCGAACCTTCGCTCTGGTCAATTGCATTGAGCTGTGTTGCTGGTCGACCTATGCTTATTTGTGCTGATCTCTGTGGAAATCGGCTGGAAAATTCAATCGGTTGCGAATCCCTGCCCCCGCAAAAGGCCGGTGAGGCGTTCAAAAGCCAGGCGCGTCAATACTAAGTTAGTGCGCAGGTGGAACGGCCAGAGGCGGCGCGTTTTCACGCGCCGACCTCCCCCACCCGGCCGTCAGGCAGTCGCCTGCAAGATCTGGCGGGCGGTCCCGGCGGCTTCGGCTTTGGCCTCGTATTCTTCCAGCGTCGGAATGAGCACCAGCGCCTTGCGGGCGTAGGCGCGATGCACGGCCTGGCTGTTGTGCTCCAGCGCGGCCTGGGCAAACCGCTCGGGCTAGCCGCAGGTTTTGGCGCGCCCGGCCCAGGCGTAGCGGTAGCTGTGCAGGCTGATGCCCTTGATGCCCAGCAGTTTGCAACGGCGGTAGAACTCCGCGGAGCGGGCATTGTCGCAAGTGGCGGAGATTTTGGGGAACAGCGGCCCGGTGGTCGGCGGTTGGTGCTGCACGGCGGCCAAGCGGTGGTGTGTTTTGGGGCGTCCCTTTGGGACTCGAAACCCTCCGCATTCGGGCTCTTCGGGTTTCACCCGCTGGCTACATTGGGGCGTCCCGTCGGGACTGCGGAACGTGCCCGGTGCAAAATGTGCGCCCTTTCGATTCGCAGCGGGAATCCTTGCAGCGCTGTGATCCCGGAGGACGGGGGGTGGCGGTTGGCGATTTTGTGGCGGATGATAGGGGAAGAGGGAATAAGTTATCGCGACCCTTCAGGCCGCTGGAAATATTTGGGACGAATACCCAGGACTGCATCCTGGGCTTCCGCCGTCGCCCAAGGGGCTATGGCGGACAGGGAGGAATCGCGCACCGTTGGCGCGCCGGATTGAGAAGTGGGCGGTGGGTCCAAACGCTTAACCCAATGGCTCAGGGGCAACGCCTCGGG
>CAIYZC010000594.1 GCA_903930565.1 uncultured Pedosphaera sp. | reverse complement strand
TCCAAAACCCGTCTTGCCCGCTCCGGCCCCCCTCCTGTCCCGCTCCGCGTGAGACCATTCCGGCCCCGTCCCCGACCATGTCCTTCAGCCCTACGCACTCACGGAAGGCCAACCACTTTCGCCAACCCCTCCCCAAAAAAATCATGTTCCTCCTGTGCAGCATGTCCAAAACCCGTCCCCTTGGCCCCCTTCGCGGCTTCGCGGCTTCGCGCGAGATTCCCCGCTCCCGCCTGCCCGCCTCCCCCGCCCTACGCAGTCACGGAAGGCCAACCGCCTTCGCCAACCCGTCCCTCAAAAAACAATGTTCATCCTGTGAAGCAGGTCCAAAACCCGTCCGCCTTCGGCAGCGGGCACCTGGGGTGGGGGACCGCCGGCGTTGTTTCTCCCGGTCTCGCGGCCCATTCCGCGGGGCCGAGCATTTGGCCGCCGATTTGGCTTGCACCCGCCCCCCGGCCCGGTAAACTTTCGGCAACAAAAAGGCTGGCCAGCCGTCACTGGCGGCCTTTTTGCTTTCTGAGTGGGTTGTTTACCACCTTATTGTGAAAATATTTAGCGGGACTTCTAATCGGCCTTTGGCCGAGGCCATTTGCGCCTATATCGGGATGGAGTTGGGAAAATGCTCCGTTTCGGCTTTCCCGGACGGGGAGACCTTCGTCAAGATCGAAGAGAACGTCCGGGGTGAAGATGTCTTCATCGTCCAATCCACCTCGCCGCCGACGAACCATTATCTGATGGAGATGTTCATCATGATGGACGCCGTCCGGCGCGCCAGCGCTTCGCGCATCACCGCGGTGTTGCCCTTCTACGGTTACGCCCGCCAGGATCGCAAGGACCAACCCCGCGTGCCCATCACCGCCAAACTGGTCGCCAACCTCTTGGTGGCCGCCGGCGCGAACCGCGTGCTCACCATGGACCTGCACGCCCAGCAAATTCAGGGCTTTTTCGATATTCCCGTGGACCACTTGTACGCCGCCCCGGTGATGTATGAGTATCTCAAGAGCAAAAATATTCCGAACTTGGTGATCGTCAGCCCGGACGTGGGCGGAATCAAAATGGCGCACGCCTTCTCCCAAGTGCTCAACGCCGGCCTGGCCATCGTCGCCAAACGCCGCAAGAGCGCGGTGGAGGTCGAATCCATGACCGTGATTGGCGAAATCAAAGGCAAAAACGTCATTTTGGTCGATGACCTCACCGAAACGGCGGGCACGCTGACCTCGGCGGCCGAGCTCCTCAAGCGCGAGGGCGCGAACCAAATCATGGCCTGCGTTTCCCACGCCATCCTCAAGGATTTGGGGCTCGAAAGATTACGCAAATCAAGTATTGACGAATTGATAACAACTGATACTGTCTTCCGCCCGGCGATCAGCGGGATCAAGATTAACACGCTGACGGTGGCGAAGTTGTTGGGCGAAGCGATCAAACGAATTCACAGTAATTCGTCGGTCACTTCGTTGTTTGAATTTGCGGGCGGGCGCACGAGTTGATTCGTGCGGGCGGCGCCCCGGACTGTTTTATAACATGAAATCTGTATCACTGAATGCGTTTCCGCGGACCTTGTCCCGGCGGAGTGGAGTCAAGAAGCTGCGCACGGCCGGCCGTGTGCCCGCCGTCATTTACGGTCAAAAGCTGGAACCGCAGAGCGTGGAAGTGGACGCGAAGGACATCGCGAACCTCATTCACCATTCCGTTTCCGAAAACCTGCTCGTCGACCTGACCGTGGCGAACGACGCCCGGCCCAACCGCCTCGCGCTCGTGCAGGAAGTTCAGCACCACGCCCTCAGCGGCAAGATGCTGCACATTGATTTCCACGAAGTGGCCGCCAATGAAAAGGACACCATCATGGTGGCCGTCGAAACCAGCGGCGAAGCCGCCGGCGTCAAGAACAGCGGCGGCGTGCTCGAGCACGTGCTGCACAAGATCAAAGTCCGCGCCCTGCCGCAGGACCTGCCCGAAGTGCTCTCCTTGGATGAGAGCCATTTGGAAATCGGCCAGGCCATCCACATCGGCGACATCAAACCCCCGGCCGGGGTTGAAGTGCTGGG
>CAIYZC010000593.1 GCA_903930565.1 uncultured Pedosphaera sp. | reverse complement strand
GCCCTCGATGATCCTCATCATCAGCCTCAACGCGCTCTACGCGGTTTACGCCGTCACCTCCTTGCGGCGCGCCGCGGAGGCGGCCCGGGCGACCTTCCTCGACCGCCTGCGCGTCCGGTTGATCCGGGCCATGGGGCGGCGCGATCAAATGCAGTTGGTTCGGCAAATCCGCGAACTGGTCAAAGATGTCGAGGAACGCACCGATGGCGCTTTCGCCCCCATCTCCCAGCAACCGGTGATCAAGGCTGTCCTCATGCCCTTCGGCGGTGCGGGAATTCTGAGTTTGCTCCAATACCTGGCCGAGAAGTCGTAACAGTCCCGGCCGGGGCGCGGCGAAACTCCGCCACCTGCAACCACCGGAATTTGCGGCCCCAAGGCGGTCCCTTGCCCCCGGACGAATCCGGGTTTTGCCAATTTGGCGCTCTTCGCGCGATCCCCCGGCGACCGGAACTTTACTTGCCGAACCGCCGGGCATACGGTGCCGGGGTGCGTACCGGAGCCGATTTAAAGTTTCAAGCCTTCGCGGAACCCCTCCGCTTGCGCATCCTGCTGCTCCTGCGCGGCGGGGAGCTGTGTGTTTGCGATTTGGTAACGGTTTTGCAGGTCCCGCAACCCACCGCCTCCCGCCATCTTGCCCACCTCCGTCGGGCCGGACTCGTCACGGTTCGCAAAGCCGGCTTTTGGACGTATTATTCCCTCTGCGCCCCCGCGAACCCCTTCCACGCGATGCTCTTGGCCTCCTTGGATCATTGCTTGGTCGAAGCTCCGGAGCTGCAGGCCGACCTGGACCAGGCGGCCAAAATCCGCGAAGCTGGCGATTGTTGCCCCTAAAAGTAGAACAATCCGCTTGCGCTCCATATTCGCCTATGCGAATATGATGGCGTGTTCGTATCTGATTTCATGTTCTTGGCCCACTCCGTCACCCCGACGGGGAAGGGAACCCCATGAACCGCCTATTGGCCGAATTCTTGGGAACTTTCGGACTAGTGTTGGCCGGTACTGGGGCCATTGTGATCAATCAAGTCAGCGGCGGGGTCATCACGCATCCGGGCATCGCCTTGACCTTCGGACTGGTCGTTATGAGCATGATTTACGCCTTTGGGGAAATCTCCGGCGCGCACTTCAATCCGGCGGTCACCTTGGGCTTCTTTGTCGCCGGGCGCTTTCCCGGCGCGCGGGTTGCGCCCTATATCTTGGTGCAATGCCTCGCGGCCCTGGCTGCGAGCGGACTCCTCCACCTGCTGTTTCCGGAAAACGGAACGTTGGGCGCCACCTTGCCGGCGGGATCCAGTCTTCAATCCCTAATCCTGGAAACAGTCTTAACGTTTTTTCTGATGCTCGTCGTCCTAAGGGTCTCCAGCGGGGCCAAGGAAAAAAGCATTACAGCGGGGCTGGCGGTGGGCGGCGTCGTTGCTTTGGAGGCGATGTTCGCGGGGCCGATCAGCGGGGCCTCGATGAATCCCGCCCGCTCGCTCGGGCCGTCCCTGGTTTCCGGCCATTTGGAGCACCTCTGGATTTACCTCGTTGGGACCGTCTTGGGGGCGGCCCTCGCCGTGCCCGTCGCTCGTTGGCTGGAGGAATCCATCCCGCCGATTCCAACCCCCTGAGATCGCGCTCTTTTATGTTGCTGAATGAATTCAAAATCCTGCTGGCCGGGTTTCCCACCGCCAACCTGCGTTTCCGCCTGCCGGATGGCAACCTTACCCCGGCTCATGCCCACGTGACCGAAGTGGCCCGGATGGACAAGCACTTCATCGACTGCGGCGGCACCGTCCGCCGAAACTCCTACTGCCGCCTGCAGACCTGGGTGGCGCACGATGTCGAACACCGCCTGACCGCCACCAAATTGTTGCGCATTTTGGAATTGGCCCGCCCGCTGCTGCTCTCCGAAACTCTCGAAGTCGATATCGAGCACGAGGCGCCCTTGATTTCGCAGTTCCCGATCGCCGGGGGCGAGGTGTTGGGCGCGGAATTGGTCTTCCAACTGGCCACCCGCCACACCGCTTGCCTCGCCGAGGAATTGTGCTGTCCGCCGACCCAGCAGACGGCCCCCGCCGACCCGCGCAAATTGAATTTCCGCACCTGATCATCCGCACCACCCCGCCCATGAACCCCATCGCCGGCACCAACAATCTGCCCAAACCCTTGGTCCTCATCCTCTGCACCGGCAACTCCTGCCGCAGCCATTTGGCCGAGGGCCTGCTGCGCCATTACGCCGGGGACATCCTCGATGTCCACAGCGCCGGTTCCCATCCCGCGGGGCATGTCCACCCCATGGCCATTCAAGTCATGGCCGAGTTGGGCTTGGACATCTCCACCCACACTTCGAAGCACCTGAACACCTTTCTCACCCGCCCGGTGGAAACGGTCATCACGGTCTGCGGCAACGCGGATCAAGTGTGCCCCGTCTTTCCCGGCCAGGTGAACCGCCACCACTGGCCCTTCTTCGACCCGGCCAAGGTGGAGGGCACGGACACCGAAAAGCTCCAAGTATTCCGCACCGTCCGCGACGAAATCGCCCGCACCTTCGCCGCCTACGCCGACGGACGCCGGGACGCGCGGAACACCCACCCGCAGTAAGCGCCGGGAAAATGCAAATTGAAATGCCGCCCCGGGGTGGCCGCCCCGCAACCCTTCGGACGGTGAGCAGACCACTGTAAAGTTGGCATGGCGACGGGATTTAACCCCGGCGGGCACGGAACTCACGCCGGCGGAAAGTGGGCTTCGCCAGCAGTGGCAAGGCCATGATTTGACGTCGCATGCCAAGTGGTAAATCGCGCCCAAACATTGGCGAGGCAGTTTACGTTCGATTGACCTGCACCCTGCATGGGGCCGGAAGGACGGCTAACCGCAATATTGAAAATCGCTCTCTTTGTAGCACGCAGGCGCGAGGGGTGGCGACCTCAAATGCCACTCTAAAACTGTTGCGCATTCACTCAGCTGTCGGCGCCGACGGTGATCAGTGGGAATTGCGCGCCTTCATGAAAGCTCATAATATTTGTAGGGTGAAAGCCCGTTGTTAAACTGCCGGCAAATCGGATCGCATATCTCCACATCTTCATCCAGACAGCCGTCCTCATCGATATAGTAAGCGCCTTGCCTGTAACATTCCAGGATGGAGCGGAGCATCATCTCAAATGACCAGAAAGCAGGGAATGGATCGCGCACCCCTTGGACGGAATAAATCCGCCCGCAGGATTCTTCACCTCGTGAAACCTCCAAGGCATAATGGTCGCCGGCCAGATCCTCACACAAACTGTACCACGACTTCCGCCACTCGCTGTAATCCGAACCAACCGTGCTTATCCGGAACCTCGTGCTTGCAACGGACCTCTGGAGCGGCATAAAATAGAATCGTGGAACCATGCGAGTCTCGCACTGCTGCCCACGAAGTAGGACACCATTTTTCCAGCGATAAAGATCCAGCACTTCCGACGGCAATTGGAAGGGTAGTTCTTTCGTTTCACTTTCAATCTCCTCGGGAGTCGCCGCCGGATTCATGTTGGACGCCAAATCGATCCCCAGCTTGGACGCCGCGACACTAATTTCGTAAAGATGATTTGTAATTGCGCTCATGGGATGCGCTTGCACATTTTATCATTGAAAGCAACGCAAGCCGGTGTCTTCGACGTTGGCCCTGATGGCATCAGCAAGAAAGTGACGAAAGGAACTATAGGCCTCTCTGTACGGCTCGGGATTATCAAGGTCTATTATCACAAGCCGGTTTTGAAAGGAAGGTTTCACGTCAATTGCCAGCCAGCTCGCTGAGCCGTCCCAAAAAATCGGCACAAACCGGTCGATGCCTGACGACAAGTTGGGAAGGCTTGAAGTGGCCCCCACTATTTAGACCAGGGATTTAGGAATTTAAGTTATATTCTCAGGCTTCTCCGGGACTTGGTTTATGGTTGTTTCACTGCTTGCCTAAAGCTTACCCCGCCCGTGGCTCCGGCGTCCAGGCCGGAGTGAGCCGCCCGGCCCCGCAGGGGCCGGACGGCGAACGGAGGCCTGGACGCCGGACGCGCCACCTCCCCTACCGCCACCGCCACACCGCGGGCGTGGCCCCATACGATTCCGGCGTGTGATACCACTCCCCGGGCGTCGCGTTCCCCAGCGCTTGGTGCGGCCGGAAATGATCGTACTCGTCGAACCACCCGCCCAAGCCCCGTTGCGCTTCCAACCCATCTCCGTAGTCTGAGGGGTAGATGTTCTCCTGCTTCGCACTCCGCCACAACCGTTCGATGAACCGGTTGTCGATCCACCGCCCGCGTCCATCCATGCTCACGTCCACCCCCACCGCTTCCACGGCGTCCAAATACGCCTCGCTCGTGAATTGGCTCCCTTGGTCCGTGTTCGCAATCAGCGGCACCCGCCCCTTGCTCACCGCGGCATTCCATGCCCGGATGCAGAACTCGCTGTCCAGGCTGTTCGAGAGCTCCCAAGCCACCACATACCGGCTCCACCAATCCATGACCGCCACCAAGTACATGAACCCGCCGGCCATCGGCACATACGTGATGTCGCTGCACCAAACCTGGTCCGGCCCCGTGATTTCCAGCCCTTCCAGCAGGTACGGATAGATCCGGTGCCCGGCTCCGGGCCGGCTCAACCGGCGCTTGGGATACACCGTTTCCAGCCCCATCAGCCCCAGCAACCGGCTCACCCGCTTGCGATTGACCAGCTGGCCCTCCCGCCGCAGCAGCGCCGTCAAGCGCCGACTGCCATACACCGGCCGGGCCAGATGCATTTCGTCCAGCCGCCGCATCAGCGCCAGGTTCGCCGCGCTCTCCGGCACCGGCTCGTAATAGTAGCCGCTGCGCGCGATGCCCAGCAGTTCGCACTGCCGACGCACGCTCAATTGGCTCTCGGGGGTGATCCATGCTTGCCGTTGGTTTACAGCCCCAGCGCTTTGGATTTTTTTTTAAGCCAGTCCGCCTCCACGGTGAGCTGCCCAATTTTCTCGTGCAGTTGCGCGATCAATTCCTGGTTCTCCCCGGCTTCCGCGGGCCGGGTCTCAAAGAGCTCCCCGCACCGGTCCCGCACCACCCCTTTCCACTGCGTCACTTGGACCGGATGCACCTGGTTTTCCCGGGCGATCTGTCCAACCGTCTTGATCCCCATCAAGGCTTCCAACCCGACCTTCGCCTTGAAGGCACCTGTATACCGCTTGCGTTTTGCTTTGCTCATACTCCACCGATTTGGCACGCCCGGCGGAGCCTGAAAAGTCTAACTTAACACCCGGTCCGAAATCCGGGGTCCATTTCT
>CAIYZC010000592.1 GCA_903930565.1 uncultured Pedosphaera sp. | reverse complement strand
CGAGCCGGATTGGGCGGGCGAGCGGAAGCAGGAAATCGGTCCGCGTGGGGTTGGCGCCGGAGGGGGATGGCGGCGGTGGGGTCGCGGCCCTACAGGACGCTGGATTTTGGGGAACGATGACCCGGGATTTTATCCCGGGCTGAGGAATTTCGCACCTTTGGCGCGAGCCGGATTGGGCGGGCGAGCGGAAGCAGGAAATCGGTCCGCGTGGGGTTGGCGCCGAAGGGTGAGGGCGGCGGTGGGGTGGCGTCCCTGCAGGACGCTGGTTTTTTGGGGAACGATTACCCGGGATTTTATCCCGGGCTTCCGCGGCCGCGGCCAGCGCTATGGCGGACGGGGAGGAATTTCGCACCTTTGGCGCGAGCCGGATTGGACCAGCGAGCGGGAGAGGTGCACGTTCTCGAAGGGAGAGCGAAGGGAAGGCGGGGGCCAACCGCCCGTGCCCGGTCGGCTAAAAGCATTTCTGGCGCACAATCTGCGGGCCGTGATCGTTGTATTCATCGCGGCTGATCCATTGTTTCGGCTTGGTAAAGGTACCGGCCAGGATTGAACCGCCGATCCAAGCGGCGTATTTCCGCTCCGGAGGAGCGTGGACTTTTACTTTGGCGGCAAGATTTGGCGGCGCCAGTTTCCGGACCTCTTGGGCGAGTCGCTCGGGCAGTCCCGGGAAAAGGGAGGAGCCACCGGCCAGGACGATGTTGTGGAAGAGATCACGGTGCAGCGAGGCATCGCATTGCAGGATGGAGTGGCAAACCATCTCCGCCAATCCAGAATCTTCCAAGCCCATTAGCCCCGGCTGGAATAAGGCCTCCGGGCAGCGGAAGCACGCGTCCCCGAGGTGAAAGATGGTGCCGTCGGACGTCTTGTACGAGCGGCCCTCCGCCGCGCCGGTTTTCGACCGCGCCATTGCATCATCAAAGTCCAGGGCGACGAAACAGGCATTTTCCTTGAGGTCGCGGAGAATCTCACCTTCCCTGGAGGTGGTCAGCTGCAACCCCTGCTCCGACAGCAACCGGCCCAAGTTCACCGTGAGCGCCAGGCCGGCGGCATGGCTGCGGAGAATGCCCTCAGGCAGCGTGTTGCCGTCCGCCACGGGCACGGTCAGCGTTTGCGCATCACCCAGTTCCACCACCAAGCCGGTAAATTCTCCAACGGAGTACAGGGAGAGCACCGGTCCCGGAGCGATATAGAGACCTGCCACATCAAAGGTTTCAAACATATACTGGGTCATTTTCACCCGGTTAGCGGCTGGATTCAATGGCGGCTCCGCAAGGAGCACCTTGTGCTCGGTGGGATCAATTCGCAACTCGCTGTTCAAAACGTAGTCCATCACTATTTCCCAGTCCTCCCAATTCGTCACCACCCCGAAATGAATGGGGTGTTTGAGGGTCAGTTTGGCCCGCCAAGCGTCCGCTTCGGCACCGACCAGGTAATTCTTGCCCACCTCGCCGACCGTGTGACCGGGAAGGCTCGGTCGGCCAATCATGTTGGGGAATTCAATCCCGGGATTTTCTTCGCTGGAGAGGCCGGCTTTGACATAGCCGGAACCGGCGTCAATGATGATATGAGGCAATTGCTCAGGCATGGTGTTTGGTTAGTGTTGGTTGCGGCAGTTTTTGATGTGGATTTCGAGGATGATCCTTACGCACGCCCGAGAGCGGTGTCGAGAGGATTTTGCGGTGGCTCGTCACATTTGACATTTTTGGCAACGACGCTCTGCTTCCAACGCCCGCGAACTCGCTTGGGACACCAGCCGGGGAGCCCAGGGGGTAAGCCATCGCAGGCGGATTTTTGACCGGTTTTTAACCCAGCAAGCGGTTTTGCGTAAAGGCTTCCAAAATCTTGCCGCTCGTTGGGGGGCGATGAGGTAAAGGGGTGGGGCCAACAGGTTGGTGGGGTTGGCGCCGAAGGGGGATGGTGGCGGTGGGGTCGCGTCGCTGCAGGACGCTGGATTTTGGGGCACGATTACCCGGGATTTTATCCCGGGCTGAGGAGTTCCGCACCTTTGGCGCGAGTCGGATTGTGCGTACGAGCGGAAGCAGGCAAGCGGTCCGCGTGGGGGTTGGGGGGGAACAGGTTGGTGGGGTTGGCGGCGGTGGGGTCGCGTCCCTTCAGGACGCTGGATTTTGGGGAACGATAACCCGGGATTTTATCCCGGGCTGAGGAATTTCGCACCTTTGGCGCGAGCACGAAGCGTCCCTCTGGGACTGGGGAAAAGGGGCCATCGCGGGCGGTGGTGGGTTGGGTTTGGTGGCGAGGGTTTCGGGTGGTGG
>CAIYZC010000591.1 GCA_903930565.1 uncultured Pedosphaera sp. | reverse complement strand
TCAGCCAGCCCGTCGAACCGAGGCCCGTCGAAACAATGACGCCACTGGAAGATTGGGCTTCGGTCTGCTTACCGAGTGTGATCGTATAGCGTGCGGAAGTATGGGAACGCGGCCCAATGAATAGATCGTTCACCGCGTAAAGAATCTGGCCGTTGTTTAATTCCGCTTTGGCCATGGTGACGAATTTGATCGGGCGCGTATGGCGGAATACTTCAGGAATTATTTTAGCAAGGTCGTGCGTTTTGAAAGGGAGTAGTTGTCCGTCCCAGCGCACGGGATCGGGATTCACACCCAGGACTGGTTGGCCATCGAGGTATTTCAAGGTGTTGGCCACCAGTCCGTCCTGGCCCAATACCACGATGGTGTCCTCCGGTCCAAATAAAAAATTCGGCAGGAGCGCGCGATCCAATGTTTGCACGCGCCCCAGCATCTCCAAGGTGGCGCCAACGGTGGCGATCGCCGCCTGGTAAATTTCATGCTCCCGCTCGTAGTCGGAAAAATCAGCGCCCAGGTGTTCGACGTAGAAGCGCGCCTGGCCGGCGGTATTGAAACGGGCGATCAGTTCGGCCAGGCGGGTTGGCCGCGTCACCAAGACGATCTTGTTTTCCGTGAGCCGCGTCATTGCTTTTTCTGCATCAGCTCCCGCAATAAATCCGGCGAAATATTCAACTGGCCGATTTTATCCGCCCGTCCAGCCAGCTCCTGAAAGGCAACGGCGATAAGCTGTTCGGGCTTCATGCCCACGCTTGCCAAGGCCTGCAAGGTGCGGGAGTCCACTTTGGCCAACGCCTCCATTGCCGTTTGTATGCCATAAGCCCGGGCGTCGGCTTCGGATTTGGAATTTTGCGTGGCGAGCTTGACAAGCTCTTCGCGCCTTTCTTCCAAGACAACTTTCGCCGCCATGCCGGCCTGTTCAAGTTGGTGTTGCTTGTCCTGCACGGCGCGCTCGGCGTCCATCTGGGTCTCACGGATTTGCCGCTTTTTGGTTTCCACGGCAATTTCCGTGTTCATTTCATTCTCCTTGATGGCTCGTTCCTGCTCCACGGCCGAATTGCGGCGCGCGTAAATGGCTTCATCGGCTTCTTTCAGCAATTGTTCGCGGGCACCCGCCTCCAACGCGCGGGCGGTCTCCGGAGTCGGCTTGATCGCCAAAATGTTCAAGCCCAAAATCTCCAAGCCGAGCTGCGACACCTCCCCCGATGCCGCGAGCTTTTTGCGGACGGTTTGCACCAACGAATCGGAACCGCGAATGGCCGTGCGCAGGGGCTGGATTTGCAATTCAGCCCGGGCCAGCACATTGACAACGTTGATGACGCGCTGCGACAAATTCTGCGGGTCGTCCGAGACATATTTTTGACCGCGGGCATCCAAGGTGAAATTCATCAGGGTGGCCAGTTTCTTGGCGTCGGCCACGCGATAGGTAACCTGTCCTTGAATGGAAACGGTTTGAAAATCCGCCGTTACTTCCTGGAAAATAAACGGCGACTCCGTGCTTGCCACCGGGACGGCGACCAGTGATGTGGTCGGCGCGTAGTAAAAGAACGACAAGCCCACGCCTTCGCGGACCACGCGGCCTTTGGCGTATTGCAGTAAGTAGATATTGGGCTGAGCCTTGATAAATCGGATGCCTAGCATGGTGGGGCTTTCTTAGTTAAGGTTTGCAATACGGGGAAGCCGGGCAGCAGCGCCACCCGGTTGGACACCGGATTGCGAAAAATGCGATCCGACCGGATAAAACGAAGGGGGTAAAGTTGCCTTACGGTCCACCCCGGCACTGGCTGACGGGTTTGCGATGCGGCACACGGCGTCCGGGTGTCCGCCGCGATCTCGTTTTCGCGCGCGTCTCATTCGCAAGGTGAGGAGGTGTCAGTTTTTCTTGAAGCGCAACCAAATGCGCTCAGCCTTTTTCACGCAAAGCGGTCGGGATTCAAGAGGGTTAGATCGATTTGGGTCGGTTCGTTCGTGAGGAGGTTCGAGACCAGGCGGCCGGTGATGGGGCCGAGGCTGAGGCCCATCATGGCGTGGCCGGTGGCCACCACTAGGTTGCGGTGGCGGGCGGGGCGGCCGATATAAGGGAGGCCGTCGGGGCTGCAGGGGCGGAGGCCTCGCCAGGGGGGGATGTCGGCGAAGTCCGTGGCTTGGAATTCGGGGTAGTATTGGGGGACGGCTTTGATGATGCCGCGGACGCGGGCTGGGTTGATGCGCTCGTTCAGGCCGGAGATTTCCATGGTGCCGCCGATGCGGAGGGTTTGGCCCATGGGGGTGACGGCGATGCGGGCTTCGCAGAAGATGGAGCAGAGGGCGGGCAGTTGCCGGGGCGAGGGCAGGGTGAGGCTGTAGCCTTTGCCAGCTTGCAGGGGGATGTTCAGGCGGAGGTCGCGGGCCACGCTGGGGGACCAGGAGCCGCCGCAGATGACGTATTCGTCGGCGGTGAGTTCGCCGCGGTTGGTTTGGAGGGCGGTGATTTCACCGTCGGCGCCTTGGGTGCGCCAGCCGGTGACCTCGGTGTGC
>CAIYZC010000590.1 GCA_903930565.1 uncultured Pedosphaera sp. | reverse complement strand
CGGCCCTCAACGCGCGAGTTGGTCGGGTTGCTGCGCCGACAGGCAACGGCGGGCGAAGCGACGGCAAAACGAAGTTGAAAATTGATGCAAAGGCCAACAAATACCACGTAACCTCTCGTAACTTTCCGCCAAACTCCAGACAACCCTCCGGGTTGCCCGGATCGTTCGTGGCGCACCGCCGAACCGCCGCCGTTGCGGCCCCTAAAGCTTCAACACGCGCTGACGCAACGCCTCATCCGGCCGGTGGGCGATCCGGGCCCGATCCGCGGGGGTCAAAAAGACCGGACCGCCGGCCGCCGCGGCCGCGAGCCAAATCTTGGCGGATTTTTCCGTCATTAACATCGCCGCCAGCACCGCTTCGGCCGTTCGTCCCAGGGTGATCACGCCGTGATTGCCCAACAAAATGACCCGCGGCGCCCGCTGGTGACGGGCGATGAACTCCTCGGTGCGGAGGGCGATGGTTCGCGCCAACCGCCTGCCGGGATCCGTGTACGGCACCAAGACGGACTCCACATCACAGCAGACGATGGCGTCGGGAAAGGTCCGTTGCTCGGCAAAGTCCCGCGCCTGCGGGGAACAAAGCAAGCCGGTGGCCGCCAAGGGATGGGTATGGCCAACGAAATTCACCCCCGGCAGGTTCAGCAGCCAAGCGTGGAACAGGGCCTCCACGGACGGTTTCCGGGCGGCGGAGTCCACCCGGGCGGCCAGCAGACAGGCATCCACCTCCGCGTCGGGCACCGCGTCGCGGGCGAGCAGTTCCAGAATCGGCGCGCTCCGGCATTCCACCACTCCGGAAGCATCCAAGGTGCCGAGATTCGAGCCGCTGGCTTTCACCAAGAACCGGCCGTCCGCCAACCGGGTCGAGGTGTTGCCCTCCCCCAGGATGGCAAGGCCGTGGAGCGGGTTCCCCAATTCATGGGAAAGTTGCAGCAGCGCCGGCAGGGCGGCGTTCAAATCGTTCATAAGCGGGTCGGCAAAGCTCCGGGAACCGGTCATTCCAAGCCGACGTTGCCGCAAAAATGCACCTGCAAACCCATTTCCGCGAGCATGGCCGCCTTGATGCGGCAGGCGCTGCGGGCGGCGGCGAGGTCCGGGGCGTAGACCACTTGAATGTGGTTGGATTTGTGCCGCGCCATCATCTGGTCGCGGGTCACGCCGTCGAGCACGGCGTGCATGATGGGCCATTGCGGCGTCGTCTCCCGCCAGCGGCGCTCCGTCTCCTCCGGCGGCAAGGCCACCACCTTGGCCACCCCCAAGTCGCAGTGCAATTGCCCGCCCATGATGAACACCCGGCTCCAGACAATGTGCCCGGGTTTGCTGATCCCCTTGAGCGTGCCGCCCCCGAGGCGGAAGTACATCGCGGGCTGGCGTTCGCTGGACGCGCCCTTCCACCCGCCGACAAAATGCCGGGGCGGCGCCGCGCCGGAGATCAGGAACACCCACACGTATTCCTCCTCCCCCGCGGGGCCGTAGGCCTGGCCCCAGCGCAGATCATGCAGGGTGTTCTCCGGGTCGTAGCCCAACTCCCGCCAGAGCCGGTAGGTGACCAAGCCGTCCAAACCAGCGCATTCGTCCACTTCGTTGAAGTGGGGCAGCGCCTCGCCGCGGTACAACACCCGGCCGGTCGTCGGACATTTCACCGGCGGCCGGTCCACGTTGTTCAACGTCCCCTCCACCAAATCGCTCGCCGGGGTCAGATCCTTCAAGCCTTGTTGATACTGAATGCCGATGGTGGCGCAGCCAAACGTGTCCGCCAACCGCAGCGCGGCGATGTACATCTTGCACTGGTCCAAGGTCTGCCGGCGGGTCAGGCCGTTCTTTTCGTCCCGACTCCAGGCGAATTGCATCCCGCGTTTGAGATACCACTCCAGGACCGCGTTGGCCTCCGCCGTGCCGACTTGCAGCATTTCGGCGTAGAGCGACGACTGGCTCAGCCGCTCCTTGAACACCCCGGTGGGATGCAGCAATTCGTCGGGAATGATGGCGTTGAACATCCCCATGCAGCCCTCGTCGAACACCCCCATGATGGCCTTTTCCACCTTGAGCAGGCGACCGGCTTCCCGGCCGCGCTTTTCCTCCGCCGCGGGCAGGCGGACGGCGGTCAGATCGCGGACATGGCTTTCCTCGTGCCGCACCACGCCGGTTTGCAACCAGGCCCGGAGGCCGGCTTGGAATTTGGCGTCTTGAAAATCCTCGCTCCACAGGGTGCTGTAGGCCACCCCGGCCTTGGTCATGGAACCGTTGAGGTTCAACATCCCCACCAACCCGGGCCAGGTGCCGCTCCAATTCGCGACCGTCAAAATGGGCCCTTGGTGGGTGAGCAGGCCGGCGAGCAAATGATGGCTGTATTGCCAGACGCTCTCGGCGACGATCAACGGGGCGGTCGGATCCAACCGGCGGAAGACCTCCATCCCCAGCTTTTGGGAATCGATGAAGCCGTGCTGCTTTTCCTTGTCGAAGGCGTGGGCGCGCACCACGCTCCAGCCCTCGGCTTTGAGGGCGGCCGTGAGCACGGCTTCCATCCGGGCCTGCTCCGGCCAACATTTTTGGTTTGCCGCCGGCCGCAAATCGCCGCTGGCCATCAGGTAGGCGGACTTTGCTTTCAGCTTTTTGATCGGCTTCATAGTGGTTGCAATAATCAGTCCCCGATTATTGCGCGCCCCCGGCGGGCGGTCAATGCGCCGTTCACTCCGGCTCAACCGCCGGGGCCCGTGCCCGCCACCAAACGCAAATAGTCGAAGGAGTAAATGCCCGTGGCGTGTTGATCGCCCCAAATGGGTTGGATGGCGTACGTGCCCACGTTCACCACGCGCAGCAAGCGGAAGGCCGCCGGCCCCAGCGGCCGCTCCTCCCCTTTGTACACATTCCCCAGAATATCCATTTCGCCCTTGCAACCCGCGCACGGGCAGGCGCGGCGCAGCCGCTCCAACGACACGAACGACTCGCTGCCATCATCCCATTTCACGGCCAACTCCTGGCCAATTGGTTCAATCATTACCGGACGCATGGGCCATGCCATACGGCAAACCGGCGGCCGCGTCCACGCCAATCGCGATCCGGCGACCGGCAGCCGGCGTCGATGGGTGCTACTGGCGGCCGGTCGTTGGCGCAAACTATTTGCCCCGCAAGCGGCCTTGGGCACGGCACACTACTCGGCCTGGCCGGTTCCCGGGCATGAGCCGCGCGGCAGCGTTGTGGAGTGCGGAAGGAAGTTCCGCTCTCGGGCGGGAGGGCGGCGACCCAAAACGCAAGCGGCCGGGCGGTGGCGGGCCGGACACCCCGCAGTCACGATGCTCCGCCCGGAACCGCGCCCCGGATTTGCATTTTTTTGCGGAATGGACTAGTCTAGCCGTCATGCAGGGTTTTGCTGGTTGGGATCAACGGGGATGGCGTTCGCGCGCGCGCTCTCGGCGGCACTGGGTGCTGCTGCTGGCCGCATGGGCCTGCGTGGCCGCGCCCGTGCGCGGCGGGGTCGAAACGGCGGCCGGCAACGGCCCGGCCCGGCCCATGGACTCGTTGGAACTCCCGGTGGGCGTGCGGGATCCGCTGGAAACCGTGAACCGGGGCTTGTGGGCGGTGAACCGGGTGCTGCTCACCGATGCCGTGGCGCCCAGCGCCCGGGTTTACCGCCGGATTGTGCCCCGGCCGTTCCGCCGCGGGCTGGGCAATTTGGAACGTCACCTGAATTTCCCCGGCCGCGTTGCCAACCACCTTTTGGAAGGGCGTTGGACCGGCGCGCGCGATGAAACGGGCCGCTTTCTCGCCAACTCCATCGCCGGCTTTGGCGGGCTGATGGATACGGCCACCCTCTGGGAGATCCCCAAATCGGACGCCGATTTCAGCCGGACTTTCGCCCAATGGGGCTGGCAACCGGGCTGCTACCTGATGCTGCCGGTGGTCGGCCCGAGCAACGAGCGGGAGGCGACGGGACTGGTGGCGGACTCCCTGGCCAACCCGGTGAGCTACTTCACGCCCTACTCCTACGGGCTGTACGGGCTCCGCTACAACGGCATGACCGATTCCGTGGACGCCGCGGACCGCTTCCTCACCTCCGAATTGGATCCGTATTCGGAGTTGGAATTTCTCCACGGGTTGTCGCGGAGCGGCGGCCCCCCGGATTTTCGCGTGAGCGAAGCGCCGGATGAAGCCACGCTGGAAACGCTCGGGGCGTTGCAGTTTACGGTGAAGGATCCGGAGTTCCCCAACCGGGCGAAAACCGAGCGCATCCGAATGCCCGCGACGGGGCGGCGGCTGCCGGTTTCCGTGTGGTGGCAGCCGGGCCGGGCCCCGGTGGTTTACCTGGTGCCGGGCCTGGGCTCCCACCGCCTCAAGGACATGAATCTGGCCCTGGCGGAATTGTACCACGGGGCGGGTTACACGGTCGTGGTGATCAGCAATCCGTACAACTACGAGTTCATCGAGCAGGCCGCGGTGGCCGCCCTGCCCGGATTCACCCCGGCCGATGGGAGCGATCTCTTGGCGGCCCTCACGGCGGTGGACGACCAGTTGCGCCAAAGCGCACCGCGGCGCCTGGGCGCCCGGGCGTTGGTGGGGTATTCCATGGGCGGGTTCCTGGCCCTCCATATCGCCGCACGGCAGGGCGAGCATCCGGAAGCCCTGCAGTTTGACCGCGTGGTGGCCATCAACCCGCCCGTGCGGCTCATGCACGGCATCGAACAATTGGACGCCTATTACCACGCGCCGCTGGCCTGGCCCGCCACGAACCGCACGGCGCGGCTGGCGAACACCCTGCGCAAAGTGGCGGCCCTGAACCAAGCGCCCGCGCCGCCCACCGCTGCCGCCGCCGCGGCCCCGGCCGCCCCGCCCTTTTCCGCCGCGGAATCCAAATTTCTGATCGGGCTGAGCTTCCGCTTCATCCTGCGCGACACGATTTTCGCCAGTCAGGAAAACCATCCCCTGGGCGTGCTCCCGCACCCCTTGAACGAGGGCCGGCGCCAGGACCGGTTGCGGGAGGCCATGGCGTATTCCTACAGCGACTACATCGGCCAGTTCGTCACCCCGTATTACCACACCAACGGCCTGCCCGGCGACACGCGCGCCGCGCTGACCGCGGCGGGCGACTTGCGCGCCGGCGAAGCGGGGCTGCGGGCCAACCCGCGCGTCCGCCTGGTGCTTAATCGGAATGATTTCCTCCTCTCCCCGGACGATTTGGCGTGGCTGGGCACGGTCGCCCCCGCGGAACGGGTCCGCATTTTCGACCACGGCGGGCATCTCGGCAACCTCGCCCACCCGGTGGTGCAGCGCGCGCTCCTCGACGCCCTGGCGGGCCTGCGACCAAAGCCTCAGTAAAGGAGGTATTTGGCCCGGCGGACTTCGAATTCGCGCCGCTCGGCCGCCCAGAGCGCATGGATTTCGGCCAGCGGCCGGTCGGCCTTCACTGCGGCCAGGGTGGCGGGATGCCCCAGTAAAATGTCCACCTTCTCCACCCCGAACTGCTCCGGATAAAACCGGTGCAAGGTTTTGGCCAGTTCCAACCCCACGTCCACCACCGCGCAATGTTCCCGGTCCGTGAGCACCACATTCACGCCGCCGCAGGATTGGCCTTTGTAAACCGATTCCACGGGGGTGAAGCGTACCGGCACAAACCGGACGCCGGGCAGCGCGGCGGCGTTGAGCGCCGCGGCCAGGCGGCGGTCTTCGATGTACGGCGCGCCCACGACCTCAAACGGGGTGCCGGTCCCCCGCCCCACCGAGACCGCCGTGCGCTCCAGCAACCCCACGCCGGGGTACAGGATGGCCTCGGTCTCCGAGCGCATGTTCGGTGAGGGATTGCGCCAGGGCAACCCGGTCGCGTCATAATAATCCGCCCGCCGCCAGCCGGCCACCGGGATCACCCGCAGATCGGCCCCACAGGCGCGTTCCACGTTGAACATGCGCGCCATTTCCCCCACCGTCATCCCGTGCCGCAACGGGAGGGGGTGGTACGCCACAAAGGTGGACTTGGCAGCCAGGACCGGGCCGTCGAGGGTCACCCCGTTGATGGGGTTCACCCGGTCCAGCACCACGAACTTGATCCCGGCCTGACCCGCGGCCGCGAGGGCGTGGCCAAGGGTGGCCGGATAGGTGTAAAACCGGCAACCGATGTCCTGGATGTCGTAAACCAAGGCGTTCAAGCCGCGCAACTGTTCGGGCGTCGGGGCCTGCCGTTGGCCGTAGAGGCTGTAAACCGGCAAGCCGGTGACCTCGTCCCGCCCGTCCCCTACCGCCTCGTCCGCGGTGCCGTACAAACCGTGCTCGGGACTGAACAGCGCGACCAACTTCACTCCAGGGGCGTTCCGCAGCAAATGGATGGTGGAATAGCGCTCCCGGTCCTGCCCGGTGGGGTTCGTGATGAGACCGATGCGCAAGCCTTGCAAGGGCGCAAAGTGGTCCCGCGCCAGCACATCGATGCCGTTGAGCACGCCGGTTTCCGCGGCGGGCAGGGCATTCGTCAGCGCGCCGAAATCAAAGTCCGCCACCGCCTCGGCTGCCAGGGTGCCCAAGGTGCCGTAAAGGGGCACCACATTCCCCCGCCCATCGGGATGCACCCGGTTCGAGAGGAAAATGTAAAAGGATTTGGAGTAGGGATCGATCCAGAGGCAGGTGCCGGTGAAGCCGGTGTGACCATAGCTGCCGAGGGGGAACCGCGCGCCCCGCGGCCGGCTGTAGGGCGAATCAATGTCCCAACCCAGGCCCCGCCGGGCCGCCAAACCGGGGGGCGTCTGCACGCTCGTCATGAGGCGCACCGTCGCCGGGGTGAAAATCCGCACGCCGTCCAATTCGCCCTCATGCAGCATCATCCGGGCGAACCGCGCCAAATCCGCGGCGGTCGAGAACAGCCCGGCGTGGCCCGCCACCCCGCCCATGTGGCGGGCGGTGGGATCATGCACGACGCCGCGGAAGAACTCATTTGTGTGCGCCGGGTCCCGTTCCGTGGGGGCGATGCGCGACCGCTGTTCCGCGGGCGGCAGATACCCCGTGTCCGTCATGTGCAACGGCCGGTAAATCTCGGCGGCCACGAACTCCTCCAAACCCCGGCCGGTCACCCGCTCCACGATGGCCCCGGCCAGAAAGAGATTGATGTCGCTGTAAAGAAAAGCGGTCCCCGGGGGATGGCGCAGCTCCTCGCGCGCGGCTTTGGCCACCGCGGCAGCCCGGCCCTGCCAATCGGTGCGGGTCTCGATATCCGGCGGCAAACCGGAGGTGTGGGTCAACAACTGCCGGACGGTCACCAACTCCCGGCCCGCGCCCGTGAACTCGGGCAGGTAGTCCCGCACCGGCGCATCGAGACGGACCTGACCGCGCTCCACCAAGCGCAGCAGCGCGGGGGTGCCGGCCACGACTTTGGTGAGGGAAGCGAGGTCGAAAATCGTGTTGGTGGTCATGCCCTCGGGCTCGGGCGCCACGGACCGCCGGCCGAAAGCCCGCACATGGCTCGCCCCCGCGTGCTCCACCCACAACACCCCGCCGGGGCAGCGCCCGGCGGCGATCGCCTCCTCCACGGCGCGATCCAAGGCGGCGAGTTTATTGGTGTCGAACCCCGCCCCGCGCAGGCCGACAGACCAGAGAAGAAGCAAGCCCACCCATCCGCGGGCCCAACGCTGCATGCCGGCACATTTCATGCGCCAATTAAGCACCGCCGGGCCGTGCTTGCCAACCTGATTTACCAAGCCTCCCGGCGATTAGCGCAAGCGCCGACCGCCCACCACGCCGGCGAACAGCAGCACCCCCAGCCCCAGCACCGCGAGCGGCCCCACCCCGGGTTCGGGCACATGCACCAGATAAAGATTCGTTTTGCCCAGGACTTCCACAAAAAACCGCTTGTCGCCGGGATCATTGGCGAAATCGATGGTGGAAATCTTGAATTGATTGGTGTTGAACCCCACGAAACTGCCCGCGGCGGTCGCGAACAGCCAAGTGTAAACCGAGTCGGGATTGAAATTGGCCGCATTCCCCGGCTGGCCACCCAACGTCAGCGAGGTCAAATTGATCGTGATGGGATTGGCGGGTGTGGCGCTGATGGTCACCACCCCCGAGCTCTTCACCACGCCCCAACCGGGATTCGCCCCCGCCTTACCGTTGGCTTGGTTCATTTGCAGATTCAGGGTCAAGCCACCGCTCCAAAGCGTTTTGGCGGTGGTCAGGGTCCCGGGGACGCCCGCGTCGCCGCCTTCCAGAATCGACCCGCTCGCGAGCGTCAAGGGGGTCTGAATCACGCCCACTCCGCCGAGGGTGGCGCCGCGATCCACCTGCACCGGACCGACCCCGGTGCTCTTGTAGCCATCGACAAACAGCGCCCCCGCCACCACTTCCGTCCCGCCGGAGTAGAAGTTGGTGCCCGAGAGCGAAGCCGCTCCCGGCGTGGTCTTGGTGATGCCTCCGATCCCGGCGAGGTTCGCGCTAATCGAGCCGGACTCGATGTTGTTGGAGCGGCTGGTCAAGGTGATGGTGGCGTTGCCGCCCGCGATCGTGCCGCCCCCCAGGTGCAACTGACCGATCGACTCATTGGCGTTGCCCACATTCAGGTAGCCGGTGCCATTGACACTGAGCGCACCTTGGTTGCCCAAAGCCCCGAACTTGCCGGCATAGACGGAACCACTGTTGATGAAGGTCCCCCCCGTGTAGGTGTTGGCCGAAGTACCATCGAGAATCAGCGTTCCGGTGCCGTTCATGATCAAGGACCCGCCGCCGCCGGAACTGGAAATGATCGTCGGCGCATTGTGCGCGCCAAAAGTGATGTTTCCGCTGCCTTGAAAAACCACCGTCGCCCCGTTCAAATCCAGGGTCGGAACGTTGGCGGGTCCATCCCGCCAAACCCCCGAAAAAACCAACGCCCCGGGAGTGGCCTTGATGGCGACATCGATCAAACCGTTCAAAGTCCCGCCACCGTAATTGACGAGTTTGATGGGCGCGTTGAAAAGCTCCGGATGGGTGTCGGTATTTATGATGCCCTGCGGCCCCAAGGCGAAGCCGAAGCCGGAAGACCCGGCGTTCAAACCGCTCGTGTTGAAGGTGTACCCGCTGCTGTTCCCCGGGGAAGGGGCAAAACTCAGACCCGCGACGGACTTCAGGGTGGACCCGAGATCGATCGTGCGGTTCTTGGTGGTGCCGGAAAAAGTGACGTAATCCAACTCCTGAGGCGAATTGGGCGGCCGGGTGGCCCGAGTGGTGTTCGTCAGCGAAAGGATATTCCAATTGGTGGCGTTGTCCCAAACGGAGCCAGCCGCGCCGGTCCACACGAAGTTGGTCTGGCCGCTCTCGTCGGCCCAAACTGAATTACCGCTCAAAACCAGCACGGCTGCCCACCGACAGGCCCAGCGGGCGCGGGGGGCGAAGGGCGAAGCGGCAGCCTGCGGCGGCGCGGTGCGCACCCCACCCCGGTCGGACCGGGGTCCCACCTTTGTCGGTTTGCTGATTTTCACAATGCAATTCACAAAATTGTTTCAATTCGACGCAAGCCGGTCGCCAGCGCTTTCCGAGCAATAAGCAAGCATTTATCAGGCCACTATCGACTCTGACACCGGCAAACTAAAAATAATCAAAAGAGTCAAATAATTCGCCAAGTTCCCAGCCCCTTTCACGCCCCAAATCGGAACGATTGAACGATCAGCCACGAAACCAAGAGGTGCCTAAAGTGCCGGACCAATCCCAACTTCGCCCCATCCGCACCACCTTAACCCCCAACCGCATCTCAAGCAGTTAATTACCACTAGCACAACTTCCGCCAAAATGCAAGCTCGGCATTGGCGGAATCGACGACGGCCCAATCCGGACGGGCTTCCGGGGTGTTCGCGATGCCGCCCCGCTGGCTCGGGCCGGAGCGGGCGGCGGCCGCCCGAACCGCCATCCCGGCGCTCGGGCCGGCCCCGCTTCGGCAACCGCGAACCGCCGGGCGGAAGTGCCTCCCGCAAGCCGCCCAACACCTCGCTGCAAGCAATCTGGTTCATAACGACTTTGATGGCCAACTTCCCCTATTACGACCAGCGCCGGCCTTTGGATGCCTCAACCATGAGAATTTTGCGGCGGCTTGCCGGCCGCTGCGGGATGACGTCCTCGCCCGGACGGATGGTTCGCCGGTCCTTCGGCAGGCCCAGGCATCACCAAGCGCGTAAAAATTATACGCCCGGCAAAATCAACCCGACTGCAGGCTCTCGACGCCGAGCCGTTTACCAATCCAGATTCGGGTGCCCGAATACGGTGCGCGCGGTCCCCTTCCCCGGCCGGCGGCGGGGCGAAGTGCACTTCCGCTGGAAAGCCACCACTCGGCAGCACCAGGACGGCGCGCCTGGCGGAGGACCGGCGACGATGGCACGCAGGGCAGTGAGCCAGAGTTCCCACTGCCCGGCACTGGGAACCGGATCCGCTCGCCCCCGCGCGGCCGGTCCGCTGAATCCCGGGACCGAAGGCCGGCATCGTCTGGAAAGCGGGATGGCGACGGCCAGATTTAAGTTCAAACCCAGCCGCGATTTGTCCGCCTGCTGCCGGCCTCCGCCTACTCCGACGCGCGCCACTTGACCGACCCCAAGCCTCCGAGGCGCGAAGCAAGGTAGCCGGAGACGAAGGCCTTGAAATCCACCACCCCAACCATCCAAGTCCCGGAGAGCCGCCCCAAACCCGAGCTTTGGACGACAATGATTTGCTTGCGTCCCCCATTTCCCGGCGCGCCAATCCCCGCACCGGCCGCTTGGAATTCCCCCAAGCAATGTGCGGCACCCGTCCGGTCCAGCCGCTTGGCCCCTGCACGTGAAGGGTTCCCAGCCACGTAGCCGGTGGTTGAGGAGGCCTGTCGCAATGCCCGCCCCACTTTCCTCGTTGGCATCACCCCGAGCTCGATGGCCCTGATCCCCATGCCCCAGTCCCGGAGGGACGCTCCAATGTAGCCGGCGGGCGAAGCCCCTGGTTCATGAACGTTTCGTCCCCAAGTCCCGGAGGGACGCTCCAAACCATGCGCCCACCGAAACGTATCCCATCACCACTGGGCCTGCGTCCGCCTTGGCGCGTCCGTCCGGGACTTGGCCAAATTTGGCACGTGGTCCTGGGGCTCCGTCCCAAGACCACGTTGTTTCGGCGGCTCCAGGGGCGCTTCAATGGGCGCGCAGCCGTGGCGCGGAGGTTGGTCGCGTCGTTGATCGACCTGCGTCGATCGTAGCGCCGCCCCCATGCTCTCCACCGACCATCCGCTGAGCCCAACACGTCACCAATAATTGGGCCGACGGCTAACTCAGATGACTCCGAGCCAAAAGTAAAACATCAGCTCTGGGGCACCGCGTGTCCGCCTTTATTCGCAGACAGAATGCGCAGCGGAACGGCAAATGCCGCCACGGGAAACAGCACATTTGCCAAAGCACAAATGTAAGTTATACTCTTGGGCTTTACAAAGTCAACCCAGTGCGTGTCCTCCAATAGGAACACCACCAACGGTATGGGGGCACCTTGGATGTGCAAGTGATTGTTCAGGTTAAAGACTTCCAGAACACCAAAACGAACGCCGACCAACAGGCCGAACATGGCGCAGCTTAGGAAAACCATGAGTTTCTTATATCGATGCAGATCAACATAATGTTTGACACTGCTTGTAAATGCCCAAGCAGCGCAACTAATTATTAGCAAGGCCAAAGCGAAAGCAAGAAACATACAAATCTAATATCTGTCCGCCATCTGCAAGAAAGCCCACAATCATCTGCCATCTCACACGCCCAATCGCAACGAAAGGATACGAGCAGCATAGGGCCGCGAAGCGGTCAGTTCTCACTTTCCAATTATCCCCGCCCCGCCGCTTTGGATTGCGGCAAGCAGGTCGATCAGGTAACTTGTGGTTTCCCTTCGCTTTCCCGGCACAAGCGACCGCACCCGCCGGTGACGCCGACGGCCTCGGCGCGATCCACGGCTGCGGGTTTCGTTCTTCGAATGTCTTGGCCGATGTCATGATTGGGAAGCTGTTGTTCTGGAATTCAATCTGGCTCACCCATGGCGAATTCGCAAGAAATGATTACGTCGCCGAACCGGCCGCCGCCGTCCAGAAGTTTGGCGCAAGCAGCGCACGGAACCAGTCCACCCCATCAACCTGGCTCCTGAACCCGGAGGGTTCCCAGCCACGTAGCCGGCGGTTGAGAAGGGGTGTCGCAACGCCCGCCCCCAAATTCCTCGTTGGCCCCAGCCCGAGCTTGATGGCCCCGATCCCTATTCCCCAGCCCCGACGGGACGCCCCAATGTAGCCAGCGGGCGAAGCCCCTGGAATATGAGCGTTTCCCCTCCAAGTCCCGGAGGGGCGCCCCAAACCATGCGCCCACCGAAACGAATCACCGCACCACCGGGCCTGCGTCTGCCTTGGCGCGTCCCTCCGGGATTTGGCCAAATTTGGCACGTGGCCCTGGGACTCCGTCCCAGGCTACGTTTTTTCGGCGGCTCCGGGGCGCTTCAACGAGCGCCCAGCCGTGGCGCGGAGGTTGGTTGCGTCGTTGGTCCACCTGCATCGCCCACAGCGCCGCCCCCACGCGCCCCATCGGCCAAGGACCATTGTGGTGGTGACCCGTTTACATGGCCGCGATGCCGCTGGCCGAATGGGTCGCCAAATCGGTGGCGGATGGACGCTCGTGGCCGAAAATGCGTTGGGCAACCGCTTTGCCCCCCAGGTCCGCTCGCCTGCCGCAAATCTCCCGCCCCGGCGGCGTGCGCGCCGGCAGATTTCAGTTGAAACACCCACCCGCTCCGCCGTATGGGAAAGACCGCACAAATCACCGGAATTATGAAACTGAATTTGCTCGCAAGAAATCTGGCGGCGGCCTGGCTGCTGCTGGGCGGCCTGGTCGGCGCCCAAGCCCAAACCAAATCCTACACCATCGGCCTCGTGGCCAAGTCGCAGGGCAACCCGGTATTTCAAGCCGCCCGCGTCGGCGCGCAGGATGCCGCCAAGGAGCTCGGCCAGAAATACGGGGTGACCATCAAAATCGATTGGCGCACGCCCAATGAAGAGGACGCCCAAAAACAAGCCGACGCCATTGAACAACTCGTCCTGTCCGGCGCCAACGGCATCGCCGTCAGTTGCTCCGACGCCAACAAATTGACGGATGCCATCAATTCCGCCGTCAAGAATGGCGTGCCCGTCGCGACCTTCGATTCCGACGCCCCCGCGAGCAAACGCTTCGTGACGTTCGGAGTGGATGACCTGCAATGCGGTGAGCAGGTGATGAACGAACTGGCCAAGGCGATGGGCGGCAAAGGGGTGGTGGCCATTCTGGCCGGCAACCAAAACGCCCCCAATCTGCAAAAGCGGGTGCAGGGCGTCCGCAACGCGGCCAAGAAGTTTCCGGGCATCAAAATCCGCGACGCCTATTACCACAAAGAGACCCCGGCCGATGCCGCGGCCAAAGTGGAACAAGTCATGCAGGCCAACCCGGACATCACGGGCTGGGCCATGATCGGTGGCTGGCCGCTCTTCACCGACCACGCTTTGAAATGGCCCGCCGGCACGGTCAAATGCGTTTCCGTGGACGCCCTCCCCGCCCAATTGGGCTACCTGCGCAGCGGCCACGTGCAAATCCTCCTGGCGCAACAGGTTTATGAATGGGGCTACCGCTCCACGGAGCACCTGATCAACAAGATCCATCTCCACAAAGATCCGGCGGCCGTGCGGGACATCAGCCAACTGGTGCCCGTGACCAAGGAAAACGTGGACGAATTCGCCAAGAACTGGGAAAAGTGGCTGCCGAAATAACGGCGCCCCACCGCTACCCGGCTCATGCCCCACCTCGAATTCCAGCAAATCACGAAGCG
>CAIYZC010000589.1 GCA_903930565.1 uncultured Pedosphaera sp. | reverse complement strand
TTTCGGGCCAAGGGGGAGTTCTCGAACGCGGTCAGCGAGGGCTTGAACAATAAGATTCGAGTGGTGACCAGACGATCCTATGGTTTTCGCACCTACAATGCGATGGAAACCGCCTTGTACCACACGCTTGGCAAGCTACCGGAGCCGGAGGATTTCACCCACGGATTCTGCTGAGGAGGCCTTTTTATAGCGACGCTTTTCTTTTGGATTTGGTCCGGATTGGCCGGTTAGCCTTGTTATCGTGGCCATAGAGTGATGTTCATAAAATAGCAGTTGAAGAATTAAGGTCAGGGATCACGCCTGTCTTCAACCTGCCCAGTGGTGCAACGGTTTGGCCTTGGTCGCGAGGTTCAATAGGGCGGCGCCGCAGTCGCCGAGCGTAGAAATGAATGCGGACGGAACGCTGACGATGTTTGATTTCTGTTGTCATTGCGTCTTGATCGCGCGGTAGAACTGGACGGCGTTGGTTAGGGCGGCGGGGTCCTTGAGTTCCACCGCGTTCTGGAGATTGGTGAGGGTGGTGAGGCCGGTCCAGGTGGACAGGTTGGTGGATGATTGGAATTGGTAAACGCCGGGGACGAGGGGTTCCAGTTGCAGGTGGAAGCCGTCGGTTTGAAAGCCGAGGGACTTTAATCCTGCCGCGGGCAGGTTGGTGATAGTCAGCAGGTTGGGCGCGGCACTGAACTGGAGCCAGTTGGCATTCTGGCTGTCGTAGGCGGAGGCGGCGGTGGCGCCAAGGGGCGATTGGGTGGGGGAAGCGGGCAACTGGAGCGAGACGGGGAGGAACCGCAGGTCTCCTGGCAACAGGTCCACTTCCCAGGTGATTTGGGTATTGCTTACCGTACCGCCAGCGGCGTCAAGGACGGTGGTGCCCGGCTGAAGGGGTTGCTGGAGGTTGATCAACAGGGGAGTGTCAAACGGATTGCCGAGGTAAATGTTGAGGGTGGCGATTGTGGAATCGCCGTATTGGACGACGGTGGCGTGCAGCGGAGCAGTCGTGTCCAGCAAGCCTTGGGGGAGGGTCGCCGGATCCACCACCTGACCATTGGCATCCAGATGGGTGGTGCCAAAGTGGCTGGATTGGGATGGCTCGCCATAAAGTCCATCGGCGGTGTTTGCCGTGAGTGCATAGGTGATATCAGTGCTGGGGATTTCGCCACCGGCTGGAGTCTTGTAGGTGATTTGGATCGTGCCCTGTTGTCCGTGATCAAGGTGAACCAGGTTCCCGTCGGAGACGACGGTTAGGGGATATTCGTGATCCCCGATTCCATAGGTGCGGAACGGAATGAGACCCACGGTGCTGAAGGTTTTCGCGTAGCGAGCTTCCACCCGAAAATCTGCCGCGACAGTTCCTGAGTTGTAGATTGTGACAATATCGTAGGCGGTGTCCGTAAGCCAAGAAGGTGTAAAACCTACACCGCTTAAAGTGCCCTCGGCAAAATGTTCCACCGTCATGACTGAGTTGGGTGTTTGTGACGCTTGGGCAGCAATCACCGATTGCAGTCCTTGTTCGGCATTGTTCACCATCAAACGCGCGCCGGAGACTGTTTGCGACAATACGCCCATACTCAAGCCCAGCATTTGGGCGTCGGTCGACTGTTCGGACAGGAGCCCCACGATATTGAGGGTGCTCAGGCCCGTGGTAGCTGCATACGGTAGCAAATCAGCAGCAGCACCAAATGGCCCCGCCCCAAGCGCGTCCAGGCCCAGCCCGACGCTGAAGGTGAATAGATGGCTGGCCAGGATGTAGCTCCAACTGTCCTCATCGGCTTGTTTCAAGGCGGCATACGTGACCGGGAGGGTGGCTTTGGCCTGATAATTATCAGAGATGGCGAGGTTGCCAACGTAGCGTGCCAGAAGATTTTTGGCCATTGCGTCGGCGGTGCCGGCGGGGATGGCCGCTGTCGCAGCGATGGCTTTGAGGCGTAGGGTCTCCAGTTCCAATTTCTTTTGTTGGATGTAATTTTGAATGGGTGGAAGTAATATGTCACTCGGACTCTGGTGCCGCTGATAAAGAGAATCCAAGGTGTCGGCCGCTGCAGTTTGACTGTAATCTGCGACTGTGTTTAGGACCGCATTAAGGAGGGTATCCTGCGGAACTGTCAATCCAAGGAGTTGCTTTAGATCAAGGGCAGAAAGGCCGAAGCTCAGTCCATCAAAGACCGATTCAAGAGCAATCTTTGCTTGTGCCGAATTGACTCCGGGGCGGAAATAGTCGGCGGCACTCGCGCAGTCGGCCGCCTGAGCGTAAAGGGAGTCGAATAAGTGTTCCGTGTCCTGTGCCAAAGTGTTAATGGCGTTCACCAAGTCATGACTTTGGATGTTGATGATTTGGGTGGACGTGGAGGTATGGCCATGAGGGTCGGTGATGGTGAGTCGGGCGACCAAGGTTCCGACCTGGGGGAAGGTCTGGGTAGTGCTGGGGCCGGTCGCCGTTTGCCCATTGCCGAAATCCCACGCGAACGTAAGACCGGGTTGGGTGGACGCGGTGGCGGTGAATTGTACGCTGTCTCCGGGAAAGATGACCTGGGGGGAGACGGAGAAGAACGCGCGCGGGACCGCGGGAGCGGCCACGGTAAAATCCGTGGGATCGGTGCTAAAGCTCACCCAATCGCTGACCTGCCCATAGCCGTCCAGGGAGCGCGCGCGCCAATGGTAACCGTGGTTCGGCAGATTCGGCACGGTGATTTGGGCGGGGGTTCCGCCTGGTCCGCTGGCGCTCGTGGCGGTGGGAGCGGAAAATGTGGTGCCGGTGGGGCGGAGTTCGAATTGGATTTGGAATTGCTGGTTGGCGAGGCCCACCGGTTTTGCTGCCAGGACCACTGTAGCGGAGGGTGCCGTACCCGCCGGCGGGAAGGGGGTGGTTCCGTCCGATTGCCGTTGGGCCAAGGCGTTCGGGGGAGAAGGAGGCGATTGCGGCGAACCAAAGATCAGATATTCAGCGGCGGCCCAGCCGGTTTGAGTCCCATAGCCGATATTGCGCCAAAGGTGACCGTCGGCGGACTGCGTGCCTCCGAGCAGAGTTACTACTGCGCCCTCCGGCATCACCAGAAGCACTGGTGATGAAAGACTGGGCGCACTGTGAAGCCGGAGTCCGAGGCCGAAGGTGCCGGCGACCCGGGCTGAAGTGGCGCTGGTGGATACCGGTAAGGTGGAAAATTGAACACCACCACCGGAGACGGTGCCGGCTGGGCCGGAAACCACGATTTGATAATGATAGGTGGTTGCCGGGAGCAAGTCCGTCAGACTAAAGGCCAAAGTTTGTTGAGCGCTGCCCAGGGTTGCTTTGGGGGAAGTTTTGCCGTAAGCGGCCGTCTGGCCATATTGGAAATAGGCGGTTGTGCCAGTACCGGGCAGGACGCTGCCGTTCAGTTGGGCTGCGCTGGTTGTAACCCCCGAAGCGGGCAATGTGATGGGTGACTTTTGTGGCGCAACCAATGCCAGACTGTGAATATTGTCGGCGGCAATGGCAACCACATTGCTCAGGCCTGCCGGCAATGTGCATTGACCAGCATCGTTCTGGCCCCAGGCAATCACGGTTCCATCATTTTTTAACGCCAGGCTATGGTATCCGCCGGCGGCAATGGCGATGACATTTTTGAGTCCCGAAGGGATCGTGATTTGCCCATACGTGTTGTCTCCCCAGCCCACCACCGTTCCGTCATCCTTGAGGGCCAGATTGTGAAAATAGCCTCCAGAAATGCTTATGACATGATTGAGGTTGCTGGGAACATCACATTGTGCCGATGTGTTTAGTCCCCAGGCAAACACCGTCCCATCATTTTTGAGAGCAAGACTATGGGAATATCCTTCGGAGATCGCAACGATGTCATGTACGTTTGCTGGCACCGTGCACTCACCTTCGATATTGTCACCCCAGGCAACCACTCTACCATCGTTCAGCAACGCCAATGTTTGGAAATTATTCGCCGCAATCGCAATTACATTGGTAAGGGCCGCGGTGGGGGGGCTGGTTTGTCCATAGCGGTTGTAGCCCCAGGCAAAGACTTGGCCAGCTGAATTGAGCGCGATGCTGCTATCATAACCAGCCGCAATCGCGGCCACGGGTCCAATGCCCGGCGGCACCTGAAGTTCCCGGAAGCCATTGTCGCCCCACGCGACAATCGTATGATCGCTTTTCAGGGCCATGCTGTGGAAACCACCTGCCGCGATGGCAATGACGTCGTGCAGCCCGTCCGGAACGGAGGTCTCCCCAGAGCTGTTATCACCCCACGCGACCACATAGCTAGGGCTCGAGAGCGGCGAATTCACAAATAATTCTGAACTGGCGAGAATATTGGGACCATCAACCCCCGCAGCCATCAAAACTTGCCAATTCGGCAGCAAGATGGCCACCTGGCGACTCCGCGCAGCCTTCATGGAACCCACAGTCGTCCATGCCCCCGTCAGTGGATCATAGAGCTCAGCACTACTATCAGAATAGTTATTCAGCATCCATGTCCCCGCGACCAGTACCTTCCCATTCGGCAAGAGTGTGGATGAATGCCAGGTCCGGGGTTCATTCATCGGTTTGGTCTTGGTCCAGGTCGCGGAAACCGGATCAAATAGTTCCACGTCAGAAAGAACCGCCCCCTGGTAAATGCCTCCCGTTACGAGCACTTGACCATTTTGTAATAAGGTCGCGGTTGGATATGCGGTGGGGAGCTTCAGCGAGTCTGTTATCGTCCAATTTCCAGTATCCGGATTGTAAATCTCGGAACTGGAAAGATAGCCCCCTGAGGGGGATGACCCGCCGGCTACCAATACGTTGCCATTCGCCAACAAAGTCGCGGAATGATTCTCCCGGGACACGTTAAGGTCACCTGTGGAGGTCCAGATTCCAGTGGCGGGATCGTAAATCTCAACGCTAGCAAGACTGTTATTATACGAATCCGCGCCCCCCGCAACCAGAACTTTGCCGTTGGTTAACAGCACAGCTGCATGCCAATTGCGGGCCGCATGAAGCGAGCCCGTTTCAGTCCAGGTGCCGGTGCTCGGGTCATACAATTCCGCACTCGAAAGGTAATTGCTGGTGGAATTGTAACCGCCGGCGACCAAGACTTTTCCATCGCGCAGCAAGACGGCTGTAAAATTGTTTCGCGGGACGTTCATGGAACCGGTATTTGTCCATTGTCCGGTGGCGGGATCATAAAGCTCAGCGCTGGCTAAGTAGCGCTGCAAATAATCAAATCCTCCGGCGACCAGCACCTTCCCATTGGCCAGCAAAACACCGGAGTGCCAATACCTGGCAAAATTCATCGGAGCGGTATTTGTAAATGTCTGGGCAGAAACGGTGATCGTTATTAGTGCCAGAAGGGCGCAGAAGAGCGTTTTCAATTTCATGGTTTGGAATCTTTCAGGTTGGTGTTGTTAATACGGCATTTCCGAGTCGCAACTTGTTCAGCGCCTCCACTGTTGTCCCCTGTTTCCGGGCTTCTTCGTCGAGGAAGCCGGCGAAGTAGTCGCCGAGGCCGGAGGTGACTTCGGGGTCGAAGGTGTTGTGCCATTGCTTGAGCCAGGGCAGGAGGTCGGCCAGGCCGGCGAGGAGGGGTTGGAGCTTGGCAGGGGGCCAGCCGAGGTTGGTGCTGGCGTCCACGTAGTACGCCGCCAGCGCTTTGGCTTGGTGGAGGTGGTCCCAACCGGCCCAGGCGATGACGGGGCTCGGATCGCCGTCCCGCTCGGCGCCGGGGTAGCTGATCCAGCGTTCCTTGGGCACGTCCAGTTTTCCGCGCAGTTTCCACCAGTGCCCTTTCTTGAAGTCGCCGGAGGCGTATTTCGGGGGGACGGGGATGTCGCCGATTTCCGCTTTCTTCCGGGCGTCGGCGCTTTGCTTTCGCGTCAATTGTTCGATGGCGGTGATCCCTGGTTCGTCGAGCTTCTCCTGGGCGTCGATGGCGTCTTCCTGGCGTTGCAAATCCCAGACGTGTTCCCAGTCCTGGCGTTTGCGCAGGCCGGACTCCTTGTAGCGTTGGTACGGCAGGAAGGGAACCGACTCGGCTTCGACGAGTTCGAGGACCAGTTTGCTGACGGAGAAGCCGGGGCCGCCGCGGTAGATCTCGGCGAGACGGAGGAAAGCGGGATCCGATTCGACGATGGCGGCGAGCTGGCCGGTGGAAACGAGAGTGGGTTGGTGGCCGGCCGCCCAAGAGGCCCGCAAGCGCTCCAGGTCTTCATTGCCGGCATTAGGCAGGGACGGAGTAAAGGCGGCATCGGGTGCGGTGCCTGGCGGTTGGGCGACGGTGGGTGCGGTTTCGACCATTCGTTCCCCGCCGAAGAAATAGCCTTCGAGACGGCTCAACAGCCATTCGCGCAAGGCGCGCTCCAGTTGTTCGTCCCACGGTTCGGTGTTCCAGCGGCGGTTGCATTCGGGCTGCTCAATCAGGGCAATGTTGCGGTCCGACTCGATCAAGGCGATCCGGCGCTCGACCAGTTCTCGATACGACTGCGGCCACTGTGCGGGCAAGTCGGTGATGGGCGTGGAGCCGTGACGTTCGAACCAGGTGGTTTGCAAGTCCCCTGCGACCATCTTGCGGGCCATGACGATCTCGAAGGCGCGTTCGCCGAGTTTGATGGCTGGGATTTCTGCGTGCAGCAAGACGAGTTTGGTTTCCAAGGTCTGTAGCACAATTTGTTTGTAAAAATACAACAATTCATGCTTTTGCGCAAGCTTTTTCGGGGAGTGATTTGCGGACGTCTTCGGGCGCGCCTATTCGCGGGGGCCAAGCAAGTCCGTTACGCGTGGCGACCGGCGGAGCCGCGAGCAGTCTGCTCGGGTGCCCGTCTCCGCCGCTCGCTGGCCCCCGCGAATCCGACGGCGCGGGGAGCTCTGCGACCCGCCGTTCGTTGGTGGGCGCGCGGGCAGGCTCGGGGCGACCCGCTGGAAAAATGACGGGTCTTGGGTTAAGCGTTAAACAACGAAACCAAACGCAACCAAACATCCGCAAGACCCGTCGCTACTCACCAACGCGGCGACGGAGGGCCTGAACTCGAAGATTCAGGCGCTCAAAGCGGCGGCGCGGGGGTTCCGCAATTTCGCCAATTACCGTACCCGCATTC
>CAIYZC010000588.1 GCA_903930565.1 uncultured Pedosphaera sp. | reverse complement strand
GCGGCGTTGGTGGCGCTCAATGCGGGCAATGGGACCGGCCTGACCAATCTGCAGCCGGCCCTGCCGGCGACCGTGCAGACCTTGGCGACCAACAACGGGGTGAATTTGACCAACCTCAGTGCGGCGCAATTGACCGGCGTGGTGCCGGTGGCGGCCTTGCCGGCGGCGTTGGTGGCGCTCAATGCGGGCAATGGGACCGGCCTGACCAATCTGCAGCCGGCCCTGCCGGCGACCGTGCAGACCTTGGCGACCAACAACGGGGTGAATCTCACGAACCTTAATGCAGGCAAACTGACGACCGGAACCCTTCCGACGAGCGTTTTGCCCGGCCCTTTGCTTTCCTTAAGCACCAACAATGGACTGAGTTTGAGCAACCTGAACGCGACGCAGTTGACTGGTGTCGTGCCCACCGCCAGTCTGCCGGCGGCTTTGCAAAATCTGGTGGGCAACAATGGAGCCTCCCTCGGCAACTTGAACGCGACGCAGTTGACGGGCGTGATTCCCACGGCCAGCCTGCCGACCGCGCTGCAGGCGCTGGCGGTGTTTAACGGCACCAGCTTAACCAATCTCAACGCTTCGAAAATCTCGGCCGGCACCCTCGCGGACGCCCGACTGTCCGCCAATGTGCCGTTGCTCAACGGCTCGCAAACCTTTACCGGGACGAACTCCTTCGTGGGCAAATTCAATGTCAACGGCACGGTTTCCGCCACCAACTTCGTGGGGAATGGCGCCGGCCTTACCAATTTGCCCGGATGGTTGACCGCCGCTTCCGGCCAAAACTTGCTTCCGAACCGCTCGTACATCCTGACCAATGGCGGAGTCACCACCCTGAGCCTCCCGGCCACCGCCAATTTGGGGGACGTGATCAATGTTTCCTCCGTCGGTGCCAACGGGGGGTGGACGATCAACCCCGCGCCAGGGCAGACCGTTCTGGGTTATGCACCGCCTTCTTGGACGGCTCAATTGGGAGCTCCGGTGACCAACTGGTCGTGCATGGCCGCCTCCGCGGATGGTGCGACGATTACCTTGGGTGGCACCGGCTCGGGCTTGTACCAGTCCACCAACTTCGGAGTCAGTTGGCGCCTGCTGTCCACCGCCCCGGCAACGAACTGGACGAGTTTGGCCGCCTCCGCCAACGGCACCAACTTGGTGGGGGTGGTGGGCGGTGGCCTGATTTACACTTCCGGTGACCGCGGCGTGACGTGGATCGCGCAGGCCGGCGCTCCGGTGGACGCGTGGACGGCGGTGGCGAGTTCCGCCAATGGTAGTAATTTGGTGGCCACCGCCACCGGGGACTACCTTTACACCTCCATCGACGCCGGCGTGACTTGGACGGCGCAAGCTCAATCCGTCTTGACCAATTGGACCGCGGTGGCCTCTTCCGCCGACGGAACGCATTTGGTGGCCGTGGTCAATCCCGGGCAGGTGTACACCTCAACCAACAGCGGGGTGACGTGGACCGCGCAGGCCGGCGTGCCGAACTACTTTTGGACGGGCGTGGCCTGCTCCGCCGACGGCAGCATCGTGGTGTTGATTTCCAATCCCGGCAGTTTGTATATTTCCGCCAATTATGGGGTGACTTGGACGGCCAGCACGCAGGTGCCCAATGGCTTTTGGTCGGCGGTGGCCTGCTCGGCCAATGGCTTGACGATGTTGGCGGCCGAGTCGGGCGGTGCCATTTATGTTTCGGCGGACGGCGGATTGAGTTGGTACGCCCAGAGCGGCCTTCCCTTGGCGGGTTGGACCGGGGTGAGTTGCTCCACCAATGGCTTGTACCTGGCCGCGGTGGACAATGATGGGGGCACGGTGTTCACCACCCGGTACTCCGCGGGCGCCTGGGGGGGAGCGGGCACTTCAGGGGCTTTGCAGTATGTCGGAAACGGAGTCTGGCAACCGTACAATCCCGCTCCGGCCAACGCGGCCGAACTGATGGGCGGCCCCCTGCCCATGTCCGTGTTGCCCCCCTCCTTGGTGCCGCTGACCACCAACAACGCCTTCTTCCTGACCAATGTCCAAGTGGGAGCGTTGACTGGCGGTTATCTCCCCACCTCCGTCCTCAAACCTTCGCTGTACAATTTGGCCGCCAACAACGGCAGCCTCTTGACGCGGCTGCCGGCCACCCAATTGACCAACGGGCCGATCCCCTGGAGCGTCATGCCGGCGGGCTTGGTGACCAACGGGGCGGCGACGGTCAATCTCACGGGGGCTTTCACCGGCACCTTGGGATTGGGCACCGCCGGCAACGGCGACCAATGGCTGGTGCAAGCCGGCGCCCCGGGCTTGCAGATGATCGACATGACCGCCACCGCCAGCCGCTTGTTGTTGGACAACCACGGCAATCTCGGACTGGGCGTCTCCAATGTGGCCGCCGGCCATCTGTTGGATACCTCGTCGGGGGCCTATTTGACGAGTGCGGGAGTTTGGACAAGTGTTTCCGACCGCAACGCCAAGGAGAATTTCACCGCAATCGAACCGGCGGCGGTATTGGCGAAAGTGGTCGCGCTGCCGATCACGGAGTGGAATTACAAGGTCGAGCGCAACGGGGTGAAGCATCTGGGGCCGGTGGCGCAGGACTTTCACGCCGCGTTCGGCTTGGGGGACAGCGATCGGGCCATTGGCTCCGTGGATGAGGACGGGGTCGCGTTGGCCGCCATCCAAGGCCTGAATCAGAAGTTGGAGTTGGAATTGCGCCAACGGACGGAGGAAAATGCGGTCCTGCGGCAACGCCTGCTGGAATTGGAGCGCTTGGTCCGCGCCTTGGCCGAGAAATCCACCCGATAAGCGGCCCGGTTCGGAATGGCTGCGGGACGTGCGGCCCGTCGGCGGGTGGCCCTTCCGCCCGGGGGGCGATTGGTGGGTCCGGCGCGCGCGGGAACCGCCGCCCGGCGCCCTGCGTGCGTCCAAACCGAACTTCCCCCACCGCACTCACAATGTCCTGGCGCCAAGCTCGGCTTCACAAACACAGCGATGGGCGGTGCTCCAGGTCCGGACCACCGCGGTTCCCCAAATGATCACCCGCCGGGTGCGCCAATGCGAGGCGATTACCGCCCGCGGTCCGGGGCCCAAGTTTCCAAAAGGGGGATTGAGATTGAGCGTGATCAGGGCCACTACCTGCAGTTTCCGATCTGATTGAGCCACGGTGTCGGCGGGCGTGGGGGAAGAGGCGAAGCCTCGTGTATCCAACCGCTTCATGACCGGCCGCCGGTTGCGGCGGTAAGCGGGTTGCGCCCCTTGACTTCCCGGTGACTGAGCTCGGATTTCAACTCCCTTGCCCGCGTTCAAGCCCATCAACCGCGGCGCCGGGGCGAATTTGGGGGATGTAAATGGGGGCAGTAATATTGGACCGGATGGTAATGGCGACCCGTTGCGAAGGCGCAGAGTCCGGCAGCCGGGCGGCCGCTTGCGCGGGCTTGAGCCCGCCCGGGCCGGGGCCTGCCGCCGCGCGAATCTCCCCGGAGCCGATCGAATAACCAATTGGGAATTCGGCACTTAGGGGGCAAAAGCCGACCACGCTCCGATCCCATTTCCCGTGGCCGGCACCATGAACCGGGCCGGTCAAGCGCAGTCGCAAATCAGCGGGTTCAATCATTGGCACTCCAAATGCTAATTGATTTTTGCCAGCCGGGGCGGTTGACCCCGGCGACACAGGGAGCGATATCCGCTCCGGCCAAACGAAGGGCATGACTGGTCGGGTTTGGTTAAATTCGATTCGTTGGAAATGCCATGGCCTTAACCTCAAAACAGGAGTAAATTAACATGAGAAAGAATGCTATTGCAGCGGCGGTAGGTTTGGCCACCCTCACGGTGCCGGGGGCGCGCGCCTTGGAGTTTGACTTCGCCAGTGTTGGCAACAGTCAACTCCAATTCACCGGGGCGACGCACCTCAATCATTCGAGCCAATCAGCCACGTTCACATTGTTGGCCAGCACCCTGAACGATGCGAGCAAGGGGTTCGATTTCCAGATCAATAACACCCGGCTGGACCCATCCCACCCCACCGCCATCGGGGACGAGGGGATTTTGAGCGGGCAATTCGCGGTCACCGGTTACACGGACACCACCTTCGTCCTACCCTCGGGGGTGCTGCACGTGGAAAAGGCCACGGTTACCGATATTGGCACGCCGGTTTTAATGATTATGGACCCGGGTTATAATGCGGCCTTGGGGATCAACGCACCAGCGAATGCGAGCCACATTTTCGAAGCCACGCCGACGTTCGACACGGTCACCCAAGTTTACACGGTCCAGCACAATGGTCACCTGGCTTGGAGCGCGGATGGGATCAGCAGTGTGAACGCCCCGGTCAGCCAGAACCTGACGTTGAACTTGTCCGCCGGCCACTATACGGGCCGCGAAGAGGATCTGATTGCGTTGGCCAGCCAGCAAGGCCAGATCCAGTTGGGTTGGTCGTGGAATACGAGAACTTTGGGCTCCATGCTGGCCCTGAACGCAGGCCGCCACAAAGTGAGCTTGGAAGGTTCAATCCAGTCCACCGCCAACGTGCCGGACCAGGGAAACACCGTTTGGCTGATGGGGCTGGCGCTGATCGGGCTGGTTCATGCCGGTCGGCGGGCGGGTTGGCGGGCGGCTTGAGTCGGATCCCACTCCCGCCCGGCCGGTTCCGTGATTCTTCCCCACCACTTCCCCGGGAGTGGTGGGGAAGGAGACGTTTCGAACTGGCGGGCGATTTGGTTTCCACCACGCCCCGGTAACCCCCAGTGACGACGGGTTTCCCGCGGAGGAGGGTGAATCCGGCGGGGATTTGCACGGCGGGCCAACCCATAGATAGAAACGATTGCGACGGCCCGACCCCCAGTGTGTCGAGCACGCCCGGGGCAAACATCGAGTGAGGCGAGGCGGGGTGGGGACGTGCCCGCGGCGGCTTGGTCACCGGAGGCGCCAGTAGGTGCGTGGGGACTGCATTTATAACCGTTGCTTTCCCATGGGGAGCAGTAAATGCGCGCGCCGGGGTGAGGTTGGTGCGCGACGGCTCCCGGTGGAACCGCGGAAAAAGTCGGGAATATTAATGGCTTGTCCGGGGGCGGGGTCGGGGGGAGGATGCGGGCGGTATGAAACTCGCAAAAGCCTTTCCTTACTTCCTAATTCAAGTGGTCGGGGCGCTCGTCTCCGTGATAACGGGCCGGGCCGAGGGCGGCGCGGTGAAAGCGGCGGAGATGGCCGGGTATTTGCTCGTGCCCAATGAAAAGGTGCCCACGAATTACAACGCCGGCTTTTCCATGTACGTGGCGGCCTGGCCGTTGTTGAAGCAATATCCCGGGCACCGCTTTCAAACCGGGCTATTTGGCACGTGGATGTTTGCCCAGTATGCCGGCCAGGCGCCAACCAATCTGTATTCCGACGTAGAGGGCGGTCTGGGTTGGTGGCGGGACACCCGGTTTCCCACGGAAACCCCGAAGTTTATCATGGGGGGCGTGGGGCCCAATTTTGGCGATATTGCGAATGGTCCGGCGCATGGCCGGGGCACGTGGGACAAGCCCCGCGGCGTTTATGGTGTCGCCCAACTCAGCCCCTGGCTGCTGTTTCCCATCGACGGCCTCAACCTCAAGCAGGGGGTGTGCGGTGAACTTTTTGGCTACGGCTACCTTCCCTTGCCACTCACCCGGGCGAAAGCGACGACCGGGGGCAAAGCGGTGCCGACCGGGGATAATTGTTGGACCCTGTTTCTGAACACCGAGAATTTCAAAGGGCCGGTGGCGTTTTTCACCCCCAATTTCTGGGCCCGGGCCGCCTTGAAAGAAGCCCGTTTCGCGGGCCAACTGCTGGACAGCCGCCCGACCAATCCCAACCGGGCGTTGCAGATGGAAACGCAGTACGTGCCCAGTGTCCAAGCAGTGGACGCCAAGGGGGAAACTTACGCCCGGATCGCCCCCACCTCGTTCCCCCGGGGCGCGGCCGATGATTCGGTGGTCGTGCACCAGGTCACTTCTTATAATCGCAGCGCACTGCCGGACGCGGTGAAGGTCTGGTTTGAAGGCGGACCCGCAGCGGATGGCGCGATCAACCCCCAAGGCGCTTACCGGCACGTTTTCACCGGCAAAGGGGGCGCCACTTGGAGAATCTACCTGCCGGGAACCCCCAAAGAACAAAAGACACCGCTGGCCTGGACTTCGTTCGCCACCCCCACGGCCCTGGATCCCCACACCTTCGGCTACCATTGGAATTTTGCGCTGGCGGCCAAAAGTGATTCCCAAAACGGACCGTTGGTCACGCTCCCCGAGTATTACCACTTGGTCCAATCGGCCGACAAAAAGCCCACGTGGGTGCCCGTGCGCGCCGAGGCGGTTCCGTCCGAGACCGGGCTGGCGGCCGAGCGCTTCACGCCGCCCGTGGAGGAGCGCCAGGAACCCTATACCACCCCGGACGAAGCAGGCAGTTGTTGGCGGCGGCCCGGGCCCGTGGCGGGCCCCTTCAAAGCGCGCTTGGGGGACGGCAGCGTGGTGACCTATTCGTGGTACCGGTTCGCGGATCAGCCAGCCATTTTGAACGCCGATTTGACCGATGCGGAGCGGGAGGAGTTGCAGGCAAGGGTGGAGCAGCTCCACCGGCATTGGCAGAAAGACCGCGACTATTTGACGCCCCCCGCCTTGGGCAAACTCGCCGCGCTCGATCCGGCTTTGGTGATGACCCCGCCCAAAGGCCTGGAAGCGGGGTATGTGCCCATCGCCACGCGGCAAGGCTTGACGGAGTAAGGCACCGGTCGCCCCGGGCGTCCGGGCCCCAGAAGCGATTTGACAGGCGGAAGGGGTGTGCTTGAATGAGGGCAGGCAATGAGCAAAGAACAACCATTTTCGGAATTCGCGGCAAAGAAAACCCAGGACGCGCGGCGGAATAACGGCGGGCTCTGGGTGGTGGCCGGACTGGCCGTGGCCGCCCTTGCGGCGGCGGGTTGGCTCTGGAGCGTGGCGGAGGCGCGCCGGGCTGAGTTGGCGGCGGCGCACGCCAAGGCGGAGGGCACGGCGGCGCAATTGGCGGCCAGCACCCAGACCGCCATGGCCGCGATGACGGACAGTGAGCAGGCGAAGGCCCGGATCACGGCTCTGCAAAAGCAAGTGGCCGATTTGGCGAAGGAAAAGGAACGCGTGGGGCAGGCGGCCAAGGGGCTGGAGGAGGAAATGCGCGCGGATTTGGAGTCGAAGGATGTGACGATCTCCAAACTGCAGGGCAAATTGACGGTGAATATTTTGGACCGGGTGATGTTCGACTCGGGTGAAGCGCTGATGAAGCCGGACGGCGAAGCCGTACTGCGCAAGATCGCGGGAATTTTGGAAGGGCACAAGGAACTGAAAATCCAGGTCATCGGCCACACGGACAATGTGCCAATCCGGAATCGCTTTGCCAGCAACTGGGAGCTGTCCGCCGGGCGGGCGCTGGCGGCGGTGCATTTTCTGACGGAAAAGGCCGGGGTGGACCCGAAGCGGGTGGGGGCGGTGGCGTACGGCGAATACCGGCCCATCGCGGACAACGCGACCCCGGAAGGCCGGGCGCGGAACCGCCGGATTGCGGTGACGCTTTTGCCGGATGAGCTGGCCCAAGCGGACGCGGTGGCCGGCGCCGCGCCGCCCGTCACGGCCACCAACGCCGGGCCGTCGGCCGTGGTGGCAACGGTGGTCAGCGGCACGACGTCCAACCCGCCCCCGGCCGTCCCTGCGCCGCCCGGCACCAATGCCCCGGCAAAGTGAGGCGCGGTCGCGCCGGAGGAGGCGGAAATTGCACTTGGGGGCGGCGGAGGCAAAGCGTTAAAGTGCCGCCATGAACGCCTCCGCACCCGCCCCACCGAGCCCGCCTCCCGGCTGGCTGCGGCTCTGTCCGGGCTTGGCGTGGCTGCGCGGATACCGGCGGGAGTGGCTGGCGGGGGACTTGGCGGCGGGGTTAACCGTATGCGTGGTCATGGTGCCCTCGGTCATCGCCTACGCCGGATTGCTCGGCATCCCACCCCAATACGGCCTGTATGCGGCCTTGATTCCGTTGCTGGTCTATCCCCTGTTCGGGACCTCCCGGCAGGTGATCGTGGGGCCGGATATCGCGATTTGTCTGTTGATCGCCGGGGTGGTGGGGCCGCTGGCCAGCGGCAACGAGACGCGGGCGGCGGCGTTGGCCGGGATGCTGGCCTTGCTGACCGGCGGGGTGCTGTTGCTGGGGGCCCGGGCGAGGATCGGGGCGGTGGCGGATTTTCTCTCGAAACCCGTGTTGGTGGGTTACATGACCGGGGCGGCACTGATTCTGGCGGGTTCGCAGCTGAACAAGCTGTTCGGGGTGGCGCTGACGCACAATGATTTTTTTCCGCGCCTGGGGGAATTGGCGGGCCAACTGGGGCGGACGCACATGCCGACGCTGGGGCTTGGGGCGGGCTTGCTGGTCATTTTGGCGGCCTTGCGACGGTGGACGCCAAAGTTGCCGCCCGCACTGGCCGTGTGCGCGGCGGGAGGCGTCGCTGGCTGGGCGTTCGGGCTCGAGGGGCGCGGGGTGGCGGTGGTGGGCAACCTGCCGCGCGGCTGGCCCGGATGGGCGTGGCCGCGGGCGGATTGGCATGAGATCCAGCAATTGCTGCCCGCGGCGTTCAGCATTGCGTTTTTGACTTATACGGAGGGGATCCTGTTGGCGCGGGCGTTTGCGGCGAAGCACGGCTACGAGGTCGAGGGGAACCGGGAATTGGTGGCGCTGGGGGTGGCGGACTTGGCCGCCGGGATGTTCCACGGCTTCGCCGTCACGGGCAGCCAGGCCCGCACGGCGATCAACGACGCGGCCGGGGGGCGGACGCCCTTGGCGGGTTGGGTGGCGGCGGGGGCGCTGGCGTTGTTTCTCTCCTTCCTCACCCCGTTGATAGCTCATTTGCCCGTGGTGGCACTCGCGGTGGTGCTGATTTACGGCGGCTCCACGCTCGTGGAATTTGATGTGATGCGGCGGATTTACGCGCATTACCCGCGCTCGGCGGCCGTGGCGGGACTGACGACGCTGGGGGTGCTCGTGGCGGGGGTGGTGCCGGGGATTTTGATCGGGGTGGGGTTGTCCCTGCTCGGCTTGATCAACCGCATTTCCCACCCGCCGGATGCGGTTTTGCGGGAAGTGCCGGGGCACGGGTTTCATGATTTGGGGGCAGCGGCGCTGGGCGCGGCGCGGCCGGGTTTGCTGGTCTACCGGTTTTACGCGCCGCTGTTGTTTTCCAACGCGGGCCATTTTGTGGCCCGGGTGCGCGAGTTGGTGGCCGCGAACCCGACGCCGGTGGTTTGGTTCCTGTTGGACGCGCAGGCGATCACGGACGTGGATGTGACCGCGGCGGAGGCGCTTCACGATTTGCAGGCGGAATTGCGCGCGCGGGGGATCGCGTTCAAGATCGCCCATGCGAACCGGCCGTTGCGCACGGTGCTGGAAAGGACGGGGTTGGCGGAGGATTTGGCGGCGGGGAACTTCTACTCCTCGGTGCACGATTGCGCGGCGGCCTTCGAAGCCCGGTTCGCCCCCACCGGCGGGGAGGGCTGAGCGGCGGGCTGACGGCGGCTTGAACCCGCGCCGGCGACCGGGTAAAAGTGGGGGCATGGAAAATCCTGACCAACTGCGCGAACTGTTTCGAATGCAACGGGCCCTGAATCTGCGGATCGGCGTGAACACCGACGCGATGGACGAAGCCGAGAAGACCAAATGGGTGTTGAACTATTGCCGCGCCATGGGGCAGGAGATGGCCGAATTGACCGACAGCGTGCCGTGGAAATGGTGGGCCAAGTACCAAAAGTTTGACGAGCAAAACGCCCGGGTGGAGGTGGTGGATTTGTTCCACTTTCTGATCAGTATGGCCCAGGTGCTGGGCATGAGCGCGGACGACGTCTTCAACGCGTATGTCAAAAAGAACGCGGTGAATTTCCAACGTCAGGATTCCGGATACACCGCCAAAGACCACGACGATTCCCGGCACATTTGAGCCGGAAGCGTCGCGGGGACGGTCAGGCCGCGGCCGGTTGCAAGAGCCGGTCGATGGCGGCGGGAACTTCCCCGGCGGCCTCGTTGAACAAGGACTCCACCTCGCCGGCGTCGAGCCGCAGGGCGCGGCCGGCGGCGTGGAGGAAACCGTCGAGCGACTGGTGCGCGTAGCCAAGCAGGCCCTGGCGGAGGGGCAGGGAATACACACTGAGGGTCAGACCGTACACCAACGTGTGCCAACCATGGGCGGCGCCGGTCTCCACCGCCGCGAGGTAGCGTTGGACCACCCGTTCATCGCGGAGGGGGCGGAGTTGTTGCAACTGCGCGCCACCCACGCGGCGGCTGGCGGCGGCCCAATGCGCGAGGCGGGGATCGGCGGAGAGGGCGGTGTCGAGGGCAATCAATTCGCGGGCTTCCCGGCGGCCCGCATGGTGCCAGGCCTGCCGGATGGCGGGGAATTCCACGGGCAGCAGAAGGCGGTCGCGGTAGTGGCCCAGGAACGCGCGGAGCGCGGGGCGGTCGGCGAGCGGGGGCAGTTGCAGGGACGCGACCGCGCTCTGGAGGGTGACCAAACCGTCCACCGCGCCGAGTTGCGCGAGGAGCGGGTGGAGGTCGCCCAGTAATTCCAGCGCTCCGAGGCGCGGTTGTGTTTGGGGGGAAGCCATGCGGATTCCTTACGATCCCGATCCGTCTGCCATGCGTCCACGTTGCCGGGCGGCGGGCGGGATGGCGAGCGGGAAAAGTGCCCGAAGGCGCAATAAATGGCTTGCCTTCCCACGGTTGATGCCCGGACTGTCACGCCCAACTATGAGTTCCAACAGCATCCGGTGGGGCATCCTCGGCACGGCGCAGATCGCGCGCAAGAACTGGCAGGCGATTTGGCACTCCGGAAACGGGGTGGTGGCGGCCGTGGCCAGCCGGGACGGGGAGCGCAGCCGGCAATTCATCGCGGAATGCCAGGCGACGGTCCCCTTCGCGACCGCACCGCGGGTGGTGGAGGGTTATGCGGCCCTGGTCGCAGATCCGGAAATCGACGCGCTTTATATTCCCTTGCCGACGGGCCTCCGCAAGGAATGGGTGTTGCAGGCGGCCGCCGCGGGCAAGCATGTGGTGTGCGAAAAGCCGTGCGCGGTGTCGGCGGCGGACCTGCGCGAGATGATCACGGCTTGCCGGCGGCACGGGGTCCAATTCATGGACGGGGTGATGTTCATGCACAGCCGCCGGCTGCCCCTGGCCCGTGGGTTGTTGGACGACGGAAAAACGGTCGGGCCCATTCGTCGGATGCAGACCGCGTTTAGTTTTAATGCGCCCGAGGAATTCTTCACCGGCAATATTCGGGCGCAGGCGGCGTTGGAACCGTGGGGGTGCGTGGGGGATTTGGGCTGGTATTGCGTCCGGTTGCCCTTGTGGGCGATGAATTGGGAGACCCCGCGGGAAGTCACCGGCCGGATGTTGGCCGCCACCACGCCGCCTTCGGGCGGGCGGCCCGTGCCGACGGAGTTTTCCGGGGAGTTGCTGTTTGCCAGCGGCGTTTCCGCGGGGTTCTATTGCTCCTTCCGCACCGAATTGCAGCAGAACGCCCTCATCAACGGCACCCGGGGACAATTGCAGTGGGACGATTTTGTGCTGCCGGTGTATGGCTGCGAGTCGGCCTTGGAAACGCGGAATCCCGCGTTCGTCATGACGGGGTGTGACAGTCGGATGGAGCCGGGCCACCGACGCTGGAGCGTGCCGGAATACAGCAACAGCCATCCGACGGCCCAGGAAACGAATTTATTTCGCGCGTTTGCCGACCAGGTGCGAACGGGCCATTTGAACCCCGCGTGGCCGGCGATGGCACTGCAAACGCAGATCGTGCTGGAAGCGTGCCTTGAATCCGCGCGGCGGGATAGCCGGGCGGTGCCGGTGGAGGGGGCACCGGGGATGGGCGGGAGCGGGCAATAACGGTCCCGGCCCGCCGACCGGAGCGGCGTTTTGTCAGAGGCTCAGCGCGCGGCCCGGAGGGCGCGGCGGAGGACGGGTTCGAGGCCGTCGGCCAGCCGCATGAAACCAAGGTCCGTGGGATGAATGCGGTCCACGGTGCCCTGGCCGTCTTCGCCCAGAAGTTTGTCGCCGTAAACGTAATAAAGGCGGTGATCGCCCGCCCGCACGCGGGTTTCAAATAGGTGATGGAGGTTGGCGTTGGCCACGGAATAACCGGCCCGGCGGCCGGGGTTCACCGGCGCGTCGCCGGCTTCAACGTTTTCGACCAGAATGATGGGCGTTTTGGGATGCGCGGCGCGGAGTTGATCCAGCAGGGGCGGGACGCGAAGCGCGACATTCTCCTTGGTCATGTTGGGGAGCGGATCCAGGACGTACACGACGGGGTCGAGTTCGGCAAGGAGCGCGCCGATTTCAGGTTCGCATTGGGCGTTGCCGGAGAAGCCCAAATTGAGAAAAGACCAATCGCAGCGCCGGCCGAGGATCGCGGGGTAGGCCATGCCGGGTCGGGAGGCGCAGCCGCCTTGGACGATGGAGGTGCCGTAGAAGACGATGGGCCGGCGCGCAGCCGGTCGCCGGGGTGGGGCGGGCTCACAGTACGCCCCCTCGGGCAAGCCGATTTCCAACTGTTCGACTCCATTGTACAAGGGCAGGTAAAGGAGACATTCCCGGCGACCGGGGGCGAGACCGGTGGTCATCCGCTTCTCGGTCGTCCGGGAGGTGTCCGGGCGGGCGGCGCCCAGCCAGCGCCAGTCGTCGTGGTAGCGGACGTACAAATCCACCCCGCTGGCGCCGCTGGCGGCCATGTGGGGCAGGGCCAGGCGGTCGCGGCGGACGGTCCAGCGGGCGGAGAAGGCGGTGGCGTCGCTGACAAAGCGGAGGGCGAGGCCGGCGGAATCGCGGCTCAATTGCCAGACCGGGTCCCGAACGACACCTTGGGCGCGGGCGGGAAGCCGGTCGTAGGCGGTGGGGGTGTTGGTCCAACCGCGGCCTTCCAGGGTGAACGCGCGGGCGTCAAACCAATGGAGCGGGGGATTGTCGGCGTTGGCCGCGCGGTTCGTGGCCGCGGGATTCTGTGCGCGGGCCGGGAACGCGCCGAGCGCGAGCCACACGAGGGCAACAGCGGTCCGCCACGGGCGGGGAGTGGTGGTAGAGCGGAGGATCAAAGGCACGATCATGAGTCGAGTCTAGCGGACGCTCCGGGATTTGCCAAATCCGGGTTGCGGGGCCGGGATGGGGGCGGTAGGCTGCGCGGACCAAATTATGACTGAGCCCACCTTGATTGACACCGTGGTTTACGAGACGCCGTGGTTCCAACTGGCCGCCCGCCAAGTGACCGGGGCGCGGCATCCCCATTACGTTTTCAAGTGCACGGACTTCGTGGTGGTGGTGGCGGTCACCAAGGCCGGGGAACTGCTGTTGGTGCGGCAATTCCGGCCGGCGCGCGGGGAGGCGAGTTTGGAACTGGTTTCGGGGCATGTGGAAATTGGGGAAACGCCTGAGGAAGCCGCCCGGAAGGAATTGCTGGAGGAAACGGGCCACGTGGCGCCGGAGTTTCTGATGCTGCGCACCCTGGCGCCCTGCATCGGCCGGTTTACGAATCATATGTGGTGTTTCCTGGCGCTGGACGCGGAGCCGACCCCGGACCGCGCCTACGCGGTAGAGGCCGGCATGGAACCGGTGAAATACACGGGCAAAGTGCGGGATTTGCTGGCGCGGCCGGAATTCTGCAGTTCGCTCAGCCACACCGCCTTGCTGGCGGCCATGGTGCACGGCGCGGTGCGCCTGGATTAAATAAGATTGGGGCGGGCGATTCGGAAATCCCGCTTGGCAGCGAGTTCCGGGGTTGCTTAGATGGCGGGGTTGAAGACCATGGTTGCGCACACATATTTCCGCCGCCCGCGCCGCGGGCCGACGGGCCGCGGTTTGCGCCGGGCTTTCGGGCCGGGAGCGGTCGCCGCGGCGGGCTTGGCCTTGGCGCTGGCCTTGGCGGCCGGGCGGGCCGGGGCGGCGGGCGGGCCGCCGGAAGTGGTGATTGAGGCGCAGAGTCCCCTGGCGTTTGATCCCGCGACCGGGATCGCCACCGCCACCAACGGGGTGACCGTGAAGTACGGCAACATGGTCATGACGGCCAACGAGGCGACTTGGAATGAGAAAACCCAGGAGATTCAGGGTCGCGGCGCGGTCAAAATCCAGAAGGACAACCAGGTTTTTTCCGGCGACGAGCTGAGCTACAATTACAGCACGCAACAAATCACCGGGGGCGCGTTCCGCAGCGGGCACGGCACCATGTTCCTGGAGGGGGCGGGGTTGGCGGGGGACCAGACGAACGACGTTTTCGCCGCGTACAACGGTTACATGACCACGGATGATTACGCCGATCCGCTGGTGAAAATCCGGGCGAAATCCCTGACGCTGATCCCGGGCGAGTATTTCGCGGCCCGGGAGGCGACCCTGTACATCAACGGCGTACCGGTGTTCTATTTCCCCTATTACCGGCACTCGTTGAAGCGGCATCCGAACAACTGGGTGCTGCTGCCGGGCTATCGCAGCAGTTTCGGACCGTACTTGCTGAGCACGTACAACTGGTACTACAGTGACGCCGTGGAGGGTGCGATCCACCTGGATTGGCGGGAGCAGCGCGGGCCGGGCCTGGGGCCGGATCTGGGGCTGCACCTTGGCGAGTACGGCGAGGTCAAGCTGAAGTATTACTACACGCACGACTCCGAGCCGAACTACGACAACATCACCACGACGGTGCCGATTTCGGAGAACCGGCAACGGCTGTTTCTGAGCTACGACAGCAGCCTGCGGACGAACCTGACCATCAAGGGGCAGGTGGCGTATTTGAGCGATCCGCTGGTGACGCACGACTTTTTCGAGAGCGAGTACCGGAAGAACATCCAGCCGAACACGTTTTTCGACGTGAACCAGGCCTGGTCAAACTGGAGTCTGGACACGATCGCGCAGCCGCGCGTCAACCCGTTTTTTGAGACGGTGGAGCGCCTGCCCGAAGTGCGGCTCTCGGGCTTCCGGCAGCAGATTTTGGACACGCCGTTTTACTACGAGAGCGAAAGCTCGGCGGGCTATTTCCGGCGCTTGTTTGCGAACACCAACGGGGTGGACCCGAATTATTCGGCGGCGCGGGCGGACACGTTCCACCAAGTCACCATGCCGGAGACGTTTTTCGGCTGGCTGACGTTCACCCCGCGGGCGGGGGCGCGGTTTACTTCGTACAGCGAGGAGACCGGGCCGGGGGCGGCCACGATTCAGGAAAACCGCGAGGTGTACAACACCGGGGCGGAGGTCGCCACGAAGCTTTCCCGGGTTTGGCCGGGATACGAAAACCATTTTCTGGACATGGACGGCGCGCGCCACATTATGGAGCCCTCCATCAATTACGCGTTTGTGCCGCGGCCGAACGTGCCACCGGGCCGCTTGCCGCAGTTTGATTACGACCTGACCAACAGTTTCGCGCTGCAACCGATCGAATATCCCGATTACAATTCCATCGACTCGATCAACAGCGAAAACGTGTTGCGCTACGGAGTTAGGAACCGGTGGCAGACCAAGCGGGATGGGGAGGTGCAGGACGTGGTGGATTGGCGGCTCTACTTGGATTGGCACTTGGCCTCGGAGCCGGGCATCAACACATTCTCGGATATTTATTCGGACCTCAGCTTCCGCCCCCGCACCTGGCTTACGTTCAATTCGCAGACCCGCTACGACATCAACGATGGTTGGTTCAATCTGGCCCGGCACTCCGTGACCTTCCAGCCCGACAGCACTTGGAGCTGGACCTTGGGGCATTTTTACCTGCGTGATGGCTCGGTGTTCGGGGTGGGCAACGAGTTAATCACCAGCGGGTTGTTCTACCGGTTGAACGACAACTGGGGCCTGCGCATGACGCACTATTACGACGTGCGGGATGGTTTCATGCAGGAGCAGGACTATTCGATTTACCGCGATTTGCGGAGCTGGACCGGGGCGTTGACGTTCCGGGTGCGGGAAAACTTGAACTCCCAGAAGGATTATACCGTGGCGGTGACCTTCTCGGTGAAGGCGTTCCCGCGGTTCGGCGTGGGCCAGGACACTGTGAGCCACGCCGCGTTGACGGGCTATTGAGCCGGGGCCGGTGCGGGGCGGTTCACGGCGCGGCCGCGCAGGCCGTCCCAGAACAGGTACCACAGGAACAGGGAGTTCCAGCGAAAATAGCGGGAAGCGAGGCGGCGGGGTTCGGAGCACAAACGAAACACCCAGGTCAGCCCCGCGCGCTGCATCCAGGAGGGCGCATCGGGTTTGACGCCCGCATTCACATCGAAAGCGAAGCCCACCATGCTGATCACCCCGCGATGGATCAAGTGCTGGTGTTGTTTGGCCCACATCTGCTGCTTGGGCGCACCGAAGCTCACCCAGATATAATCCGGAGAAAGGCGGTTGATCTCGTCCACCACTTTCTGGTCGGCCTCGCCCTGCAAGCGGCCGTCGGCCTGACAGCGTCCATGGAAGGAACCCACAAAACGAATACCGGGATTTACCTTGGAAAAGCGTTCACGCAGCTTCGTGCCAATCTCCTCTGAACCGCCGAGGAGGTAATGGGTTTGTTGGGGCGGGACATGGGTGAGGAACTCCCGGAGGAAGGTGGGGCCGTAAACCCGGTCCTTCAACTTGGCGCCGGCGGCATTCAGACACCAAATCAGAGGCATGCCATCCGGGATGAAATAATCGAACTCCGCCATGACGTCCCGGAATTGGGGGTCGTGGCGGAGCATGGTGACGATCTGGGTGTTGCCGAACTCCACCAGCACCCGCCGCGGGCGGCGGCACCATTCCTGAAAGCGGTTGGTCAAATCCCCATACGAGGTTGCCAACACTTTGCTGCCCAGCACTTTGTATTCACTCATGCGCGGTTCCCGGTTTCACGGGGGTGAAGCTTAACCAAAGGGGAGACGCGACGCACGTGTCATTTTTGGCGCGGACAACGCGGCAAACCGTGGAAGGTGAAGCGCGCGGGCGTGGCGGCGTCCTGGTCCAGATCGACGGTGTAAAAGCCGCCGTCTTTGAGCAGTTCCACGCCGGCCATCGCGGGGCAAAGGCGGGGGCGGAAATGGCGCCAACAACGGGCGGCGTTGAGCGCGGCGCTCATCTTGCGGGCGCTGTGGCCTAAAAAGTTGATGCGCGGCATGCCCGCCAGGAGGCGGCTTTGGTAATAAACCAGGTTGGAATGGAGATGGCCGAAGATGGTTTGCTCCACTTGACCAAGCTTGGCCCGCACGGCGTCTTCCCGCCACAAGTAGCTCATGCCGGTGGGGTCATGGCAAAACAGCAGCACCCGTTGATCCGGTCGGAGCGCGGTGAAGGCGGCGCGGATTTCGGCGAGGTGGGCGGCCCGCAGCTGCTCCCATACCGGCAGTTCGGCTGGCAGGGCGTCGGCCGCGTAGCTGGGCAGGGCGACGAGGGTGGAGGTGACGCCCATGAGCACATAGCGCCCGAGCTCCAGCCGCCAGAACGGTTCCAAGGCCAGTTCCCCGCGGGTGCGTTCCCAACTGGCCAGGCGCATGCCGCCGTTACCCCCCACGAAGCTGAGTTTGCCGAGTTCGTGGTCCCCGATGAGCGCGCGGAAATTTCCGGGAAAGCGGGCCCGCAGTTTGCCCAGGCATTCCCGGGCGCTGGCGCACGCCGCATCGTCCACCACGCCGATGAAGGCGGAGTCGCAGGAATAATCACCGTTGGCCACCAACCAGTCCACGGGTCCCACCCGCTCCAGAAAGCGGTCCACCAAACCGCCGTGGCTGAGCGGATCGCGGAGCCAAACATAGCGGCGGTGCAGGCGGAGCAGGAAACGGACGAACGGGTTGGGCAGCCCGCGCAACTCGTAATCCTGCCCGCGGGCGCGCTCCGCCGCCCCCGCATAGTGGGGATCGCTGACGATGGCCAGGCGCACGTGACGACTCATAAAGCAGGATGGCCGGCCAACCGGGGGCTGCCAAGCAAATCCGGCGGCGCGCTCAAGCGGGGCTGGCCGATTGGATTCAGAACGGTTCGTCCTCGATTCCCGGGAGCGGGGTCAGGGGTTGGAGTTTGGCTTGGCGGACGGCTTCCATTTGGTGGAGCAGGGCGTGGCGGGCGGTGTCGTCCAGCGCGGGATCGGTGGTTTGCTGGAGGAGGGCCGACTTGCGGCGGTCGAAGAATTGGTTGCGCAGGCGCAGTGTGATGAGCGACGCCTGCTGGGTGGGGTTGGGAATGGGCCGGGGGTGGGTGGTGAGCTCGGTGATGAGGCGGCGGGCGGGTTCGGATTCGATGTCTTCCAGCAGGGCGCCGACGCCGCGCCAGGTGTTTTCCCGGTGGCGGTTCAGGCGCAAGTCCAGAATGTGGCGGACCCCGGCGTGCGCGATCCAAGACAGATCGAGGTGGGCGACGAGCCATTCCAAGGTGTCTTCGTGGGCAAAGACGACTTTGAGGAGCCAGATTTCCGGCTCGGAAGGGGTGGTCCAGACCTCCGCCTCCACTTCCGGAACCGGGAGGTCGTAGTCGGATTCGGGCGGCGGTTCGTCGGCGGCGGGGGCGGAAGGCTTGGTGCGGGCGAATTTGCGGAATTCGAGCCGGACTGATTCGGGGGAGACCGCCAGTCGGAGGGCGGTTTTTTGGGCGTAGGTGTCAATCAGGACTCCGTTGCCGGTCTTGTGGACGGCTTCCGCCATGGCGTGCAGCACCCCGAGGCGGCCGCGGTCGGTGCCCAAATCGTTGGTGACGACCAGTCGGTTGAGGAAATAATCGAAGAAGCCCTCCGCCCGGGCAATGACCTCGCGGAAGGCGGGGCCGCCGGCGGCCTTGATGAAACTGTCCGGGTCGTGGGGCGCGGGGACGACCGCGACGCGCACGGCCAGGCCGGCGGCGAGCAAACTGTCCAAGGAGCGGACGGTGGCGTTCTGGCCGGCGGTGTCGGCGTCAAAACAGAGGACGACTTCCTCGACGTAGCGCTTCAGGATGCGGGCGTGATCGGCCGTGAGGGCGGTGCCCTGGGGGGCGACGATGTTTTTGACATCGGCCATAAAACAGGCGATGAGGTCCAACTGACCTTCACACACAATCGCCGTCTGCGCATCCAGCAGCGCGCGTTTGGATTTGTCCAAACCGAAGAACACCTTGCCCTTGGTGAAGATGGGGGTTTCGGGCGAGTTGACGTATTTGGCGGTCTTTTGATCGGCGGACAAGACGCGGCCGCTGAAGCCGATGACGCGGCCTTGCTCATCGCAGATGGGGAACATGAGGCGGCCGCGGAAGCGGTCGTAGTGATGGTCGCCGCCTTCCTTGCGGAGGATCAAGCCGGCCTGCTCGACGAGCGCCAGGTCGTGGCCTTTGGATTTGGCCCAGTTGACGGTGTCATCCCATACTTCCGGGGCGGCGCCGAGGCGGAAGAGTTGCACCGCCTCCGGGGGGACACCGCGCTGGGCCAAATAATCCCGGGCGGCGTGGCCGGCGGCTTCGTTGGCCAGGCAGTTTTGCCAGCGCTGGGTGATTTGCTCGTGGAGATGGAGCAACTGATCCTTGAGCTGGCGGCTGCGGCCCTGCGAAGGGTCGTTCTCAAACTCCAGGGGAATCTTGGCGCGCTCCGCGAGGCGCCGCACCGCATCCATGAACGGGAGGCTCTCGTATTCCCGCACGAAGGTGAAGACATCCCCGCCCTTGTGGCAGCCAAAGCAGTGGAAGATTTGGCGTTGCGGATTGACGTTGAAACTGGGGGACTTTTCCTTGTGGAAGGGGCAGAGGGCGACAAAGTTCCCCCCCGCGCGCTTGAGGGGCAGGTAGGAGCCGATGACATCAACGATGTCACTGGCGGAGCGGATTTGCTCCAGTTTGTCGGGGGGAATCAATCCGGCCATGGCGGGACGGGCGGCCCGGCGGCAAGCCGGGCCGCCGGGCGGGAGCGCGGCGGTTTAAATCTGCGAATAGGCGGCCGGGCGCAGAAAAATGTTGCTGATGTTGGTCACAATTTCGGGGTCGGTGTAGCCCGGGGTGCTGCTGAGCTTCCGCCACTCGGGGTCACCGCCGAAGGCGCCCCAGCATTTGTCGTGGGCGGCCATGTTCTCAAAGGTGAGCAGGTAAGTGAGATTGGGAAGTTTCGCGCCGATGATGGTCTCGCCAAAAAAGACCGGCTGCAACCCGGCGCGCCGGAAGATGGCGATTTCCCCGACATTGAACATCTCGATCTTCTTTTGGTTGGCCTTGAAGCTGTGGTTTTCGTAGGTGCGCAGTTCAAAAATGCGCGCGTGATTGCCTTGGGCCGCGGCGGGGATTTCGAGTTGGGGGATGCCGGCGAAGGCGCGCATGAGCGAGCTCTCCACGCGGATGTACGCGGGGTCGGTCGCGGGGGCGTTCAGGAACTCGGCGCCGGCCTTCTGGTATTCGGCATCGTCGTCCAGCTTTTGGCGGGTGGCGGCGTAGGCCTCCAGCGAGGCGTGGGGGAGCAGGACATACATGCCCGGGCTGTCCGGCCCGTACATCATGCCGAACACACCCACGGCGCGGACCCCGGCCCGGTTCAGGGCGGGGATGGCCGCCTGGCGGTAAAAGTCATCGAACAGTTTTTGTTTGGGGCCGCGGCGGAGGAGGTAGCGGCGCAATTCGTAATACTCGCGGGCGGGTCCCGCGGTGCCGGCGCCGGATTCGGCGGCGGGAGCCTCGAGGGCGGAGGCCAGGGTGCCGACGCTGGCGGCGGCGACGGAGGACTTCAAGAATTCTCGGCGTTTCATAGGCGGATGCGGTTGTTGGTTTCGGCCCCCCGAGTAAACCGCCGGCGGGCCGGGATGTCAACGGGCGCGAATTCTGGCGAAAGCCCACCGAATCGTCACGGTTTTGTAACCGTAAGCGGCTTGCCATGCGGGAGGCGGACTTTCAAGCTGGCTGGGATGTCATTGGACTTTCATTGCGCCCTGGGGCGGGCCCTGCCCGCCATGGCCGCCGCCTCGCCGCGGCGGTCGGGGGCCGGATCGGATACCCCCGCATGACCCAAACCGCCACTTCCGCCCCGTCCCGCAATCCGCTGACGCGCTTGCGCACCTACGCCCACGACCTCTGCTTCAAGGGGATGCACGGCAACCGGCTGATCTACAACGCTTGTTGGGAGGATCCGCGGCTGGACCGGCAGATGCTCCGTTTGAACCAGAAGAGCCGGCTGCTGATGATCACCAGCGCGGGCTGCAACGCGTTGGACTACTTGTTGGACAATCCGGAGGCGATCCATACGGTGGATTTGAACTTCCGCCAAAACTCCGTGCTGGCCCTCAAGGCCACGCTGATCAAGCTGGGAGCGTTCGAGGAATTGAGCGCCTTGTTTGCCGACGGGGTGCACCCGGATTTTAGCGGTTTGTACCGGCGCATTCAGGGGGATTTGCCGGATTACGCCCGCGCTTATTGGGTGCGCAAGTCGCACTATTTTCGACCGGCGCGGATCAAGGGGTCGTTCTATTTCCACGGCGCTTCGGGCGACGTGGCGTGGGTGGTGCGGTCGCTGATGTTCTCAAACCGGAGCATTCGCGGGCATTTGGAGGGCCTGTTGGCGGCGGAGACCGTGGACGAACAACGCCGCATTTACCGCGAGCTGGAACCGGAAGTGTGGAATTGGGCGTGCCGCATGCTCATCCGCAGTCCGTTGGTGATGGCGATGATCGGGGTGCCCCGGCCGCAAGCGCGACTGATTGATGAAAACTATCCCGGCGCCATGCTGGGTTTCATCAAGGACAAGCTGCGGCATGTGTTCAGTGAAATCCCCATGCGGGACAACTATTTCTGGCGGGTTTATCTCACGGGCAGCTACACCAAGACCTGCCGCCCGAACTACCTGCGGGAGGAGAACTTCGCGGCGTTGCAGGCGCGCATCGGGAATCTGCACCTGCACACCTGCTCGATTGCCGACGAGTTGAAGCGGCACGAGAAGCCGTTCACCCACTTCGTGCTCCTCGACCATCAGGATTGGATGGCCTACCACAACCTGCCCGCGCTGGAGGAGGAGTGGCGGTTGATTTTTGCCCACAGCAAGCCGGGAGCCAAAGTCCTGCTCCGCTCGGCGGGGTTGAATGCGGATTTCCTCCCCAAATGGGTGGGGCCGCGGCTGAAGTGGCATGCCAAGCTCGCGAACGAATTGCATCTGCAGGACCGGGTGGGCACCTACGGTAGCTGCCATTTTGGCGAGTCCCTATGAGTGCGGCGGGGGGCGGACAGATCACGGCGTATTACCGGTTTCACTCGGTCATTTACGACGCGACGCGCTGGAGCTTTCTCTTCGGCCGGGCCGGGATTCTGCTCGAGCTGGCGGACTTGTGTCCGGCGCCGAAGCGGATTCTGGAGGTGGGTTGCGGCACGGGGCGAAATTTGCGGGTGCTCGGTGACCAATACCCGCGGGCGACGATGACGGGCATTGATCTCTCCGGCGATATGCTCCGCGTGGCGCGGAACAAGCTCGCGGGCTACGGGCAGCGGGTCAGCCTGATCCAAAAACCCTATGCGGCCGGGGTGGCGGGGCCGCAGAAGTTTGACTTGGTGTTGTTCTCCTACAGCCTCTCCATGTTCAATCCCGGCTGGGAAGAAGCCATCGCCGCCGTGGCGGAGGATTTGACGCCCGACGGGGTGGTGGCCGTGGTGGATTTCCACGCCTCCCGGTTGGGTTGGTTCCGCCGCTGGATGGGCGTGAACCATGTCCGGATGGAAGGCCATTTGCTCCCGCGGTTGCGTCAGAAGTTCAGCCCGCGGCGGGAGCGAATCTGCTCGGCCTACGGCGGGGCGTGGCAGTACCTGATGTTTGTCGGCGGCCGGCCCGCGGCGGCGGCTTAAAAGCCCAGGTCGAAACCGGGATGCCGGGCGACGCCGATCTGTTCCAAGCCGCCGTGGCGGCCGTTGTACCAAAGGAGCCACTGGGTGCCGTCGAAGAGGGCGAAGGGTTTGTAACAGGCGTCGTGGTCCCATTCGTTGCGCACGGGGCGGACAATGGGGTTCGCGGGGTGGCGTTCCCAATTAGTCAGCCCGTCGCGGGAGCGCGCCAGGCCGATTTGGGCGCTCGGTTCGTCGCGGTAGCCGATGTAGAACATCACGTACCAATCGCCTTGCCGGGTCACCTGAACCCCCGCGACCTTGTGCTGTTCCCAGGGGTTGGCCGGATCGGCGCTGAAGACGGGGTTGGCGGTGGACTTCGTCCAGACCAAGCCATCCGGGCTGGTCGCATGGCCAATGGCGTTGGGTTCGTTCTGCTCGCCACCACAATACCACATCCGATACAGCTTGGTTGAGTCATCCCACAGCACGGAGGGGCACATGACGGCGATGCCTTTTTCCCACGGTTGGTCGAACCTCAGGACCGGTTGGTCGCTCATGCGCCGCCAAGCGACGCCATTGGTGCTGGTGGCGTAGCCGATCCAAGAGTGGCCGTCGGCGGCGCCGGGTTTGACCTGGCCGGTGTACCACATGTGGTAGACGCCGTCGCGTTTCAGCACGTAGGGGCGATTGATGTCGTCCTCCCAGCCGGTTTCCGGCCGCGGGCCGAGGACGATGCGGGGCGGTTCGCTCCAATGCACGCCATCCGCGCTTTCGACCAGGGCGACAGCCTTTTGCGGGCGCCAGGACAACCACATGCGGTATTGGTTGGTTTCGCGGAGCACGGAAATGTCGAAGCAAGTGCCGTATTTGCCGCCCATCACGGGGTTTTCGGGAAGCTTGCTC
>CAIYZC010000587.1 GCA_903930565.1 uncultured Pedosphaera sp. | reverse complement strand
TCCTCATGGAAACAGCAGCCAGTTGTTGCTCCCGAACCAGTTCGCCGGGGTGCTGGGGCCGAGTGAAAGAACACTGCCGTCGGTCAAGGCAACGTTGCCTTGGAATCTGTGGATGTCCTCGGTCCAGTGGATCGACTCGTTGACGCCGATGCTCAGTTGGTTGCCCGCCCGGGCCGAGTTGGCCACCAGATTTCGGTCCCCGGCGAGCAGAAGATTGGTGGTGTCGCATCGGGCGCTCAAACCAATGAAATAGCTGAGCTTTTGGTTGTCCAGATCCGTGGTAAAGTTCGTGGCGGCGCGGCGCCCGAAATCTTGCGGGCAGACGAGCAACCTCGGGGTCGACAATTCGTTCGACATGACTTGGAAGTAGCGCCAAGCGCCGTTCGTATCGGTAAAGGCTGGCCTGCCGGCAGAGTTGGTGAACACCTCCATGGGATACAAATCCCCGTTGTCGCCCGCCCAAATGCGGTAGGCCAGGGCCACCTGTCTTACGTTGTTCACACAATTTACGCGTACCGCTTTTTTACGGTGCGGTCGGAAATGCTCGAACCAGAAAACCGAGAGCACAAGCAAGCACGCGATGAGGAGGATGATATCAACCAGCATGAAGCCGCGACGTCGGTTCGAGGGGGAGCAGAAGTGCCTTGGTTTCATGGAAACAGCAGCCAGTTGGTGCCGCCGAAGTGATCGGAAGGCGTCCCGGAGCTGAGTTGTTGGACGCTGCCATCAGTGATGGCGACATTGCCTGCTCCAGCGTGGCTCAAGCCGGTAAAGCGGATGTGTTCGTTGGTGCCGATCCAGAGTTGGCCTTGGACGGGCAGCTTGTCACCGCGTAGATGCCGGTCCCCAGCCAACATAAGGTTGGGGTTTATCTCGTTCGCGGACAAAACGGCGAAGTAGCTGATGGTCTGGTCGCCGAACGAGCGGCCGAAGTTTTCGGCGGGCTTCCGCCCATTATCCACCGGGCAACGGAGGATTTTTGGCGAGCCCAATTCGTTGGAAACGGCTTGGAAGTAACGCCAAGGGCCGGCGGGGTTCACGAGCGCGAAGGCGGCGGGGGTGTTCGTGAGGACCTCCATGGGGTAGCGATCATCGTGGTCACGGCCCCAGATTTGAAAAGCCATCGTGATTTGTTTGAGCTGATTCACGCAGGTGATGCGGGGGGACTTGGCCTTGCACACGGCGAAATAGGGGGCGATGAGCAAGCCGAGCAGGAGCACGGTCCCGAGCACCACCAACAAGTTGCTGAGGGTGAAGGCGCCGGCCCGGGAATGGCGGGCGGCAGGCTTCACGGGAAAAGCAGCCAGTTCATCCCCGTGTGGTTGCCGAGCACCCCGAGGGAGGCTTGATGGGGGAGCCGTTGGGCGCTGCCATCGGTGCGGGCCATGTAGCCGAGGCCGCCGTGGCGGCCGGGATTCCAGGTGAAGGGTTGATTCGCCGCAAGGCGGATTTGGCCGTTGGTCTGCAAGGGGGTGATTTGCAAATGCCGGTCGCCCACCAGCGCCATGCCGGAATTGGTGGGTTGGGCGTTGAGGCTCAGCAGGTAATCGACGCTTCGGGCGCCCATGCCCGACGTGAAATTGGTCGCCAGGCGCGGTTGGCGGTCGTCCGGGCACACCAAGAGCTTGGGGTTGGCCAATTCGTTCGAGAGAAACTGGAAGTAATGGAACGAAGTGCCCGCCGTCGTGAACAGCGGCAGGCCCGTGGGCCCGGCCGCACGCTCCATGGGGTAGGTGTTGCCATTGTCGCCCGCCCACACATTGAAGGCGAGGGCGATTTGCCGTTGGTTGTTCAGGCACTGGATCCCCACGGCCTTGGTCTTGACCGAGGAAAAGGCGGGCAAAAACATGCCGATCACGATCAGGGCGATGCCGGCGATGACCAGCAACTCCAGGATGTTGAACCCCGCGCAACCCGCGCGGCGAGGGGGGCGGCGGCGCGGGTTCATGGCGTCACGGCAAGGTGAAACCCGGCCGGCCGAGGAGCGCGGACAGTTCCGGGGCGGAAAGACTGGCGAGCGCCGAAGGGGGCGCGCTGGATTTGATGGTGGGCAGCATCAGGTCCATCATCGACGGGGCGTTGCGGCGGGGCAGCCGCACGCGCGGTTGGTTGACGCGCTCCACATGGCCGTCCGCAAACAACTGGTTGCCCTTCAAGCCGTGCATTTCGCGCGTCCAGCCGGCGGGGTTTTCCTCATTCAAGCGGACCAAGCTGCGCGGCGACCCGGCGGCGCCGGTAATGTTGCGGTCGCCCGCCAGGATGGAATTGGCCAGGTCGGGGTCGGCGTTGGCGCCCACGAAGTAGCTCACGCTTTTGTTCCCCAGCGACGCGAAGTCCGCCGCGGTGGAACGATTGAGGTCGGTCGGACAAATCAGCACCCGGGCATTGCCCAAGTCGTTGGACAAAGCCTGAAAGTGAACGGACGCCAGGTAAAATTCCCCGTGCGAGAGGTAGGAGGCTTCCAGGACTTCACTCGTGCCGCCGTTGTTGGTCGAGACATCCATGGGGAACGCGTCGCCATGGTCGTGCAGGAAGGAGTGAAAGGCGAGGCCGGTCTGGTGGAGATTCGAGAGGCAGTGCGCGCGGCGCGCCTTGTCGCCCGTTTGATTCAAGGCGGGGACCAGCAGGAGCGCCAGGAGCATGACGATGCTGACCACGGAGAGCATCTCCAAGATGGTGAACGCACCGAGGCTGGGGCCGCTGGGTTTCATGGTCAAAGGTTTTCACTGGCTTAGCACAAACCATGCCGAGCCGACTTTACACGGCTTGAAGTAGTCCATTCGCAATTATTGCGTTATTTTCACGCCCGATGCGTGAAAGTTTCACGCATTCCCCGCGGCGGCATCATGCCGGGGGCGTGCCCGTCGACGCCCCGGCTTCCCCGCAGAGCTCGAGGAATTCGGCTTCGGTCAGGACCGGGATGCCCAAGGTGCGGGCCTTTTCGAGCTTCGACCCCGCTTCCTCACCGGCGACGACGTAGTGCGTTTTCTTGCTCACGCTCCCGCTCACCTTGCCGCCGCGGGCCTCAATGCGCGCCGCGGCTTCCTCACGCTTCAAAGTGGGCAGGGTGCCGGTCAGCACGAAGGTTTGGCCGGCGAACGGCCCCAGGGCGGCGGCGGGTTGGTACAGGGCGGATTCAAAATTGAGCCCTGCCTTGCGCAGCCGCTCCAAAAGTTGACGGTTCCGCTGGTCGCCGTGCCATTGGATGAGGCTGGTGGCGATGACTTCGCCGACATCCTCAATGGCGGTGAGTTGGGGTACCTTGGCGGCGAAGAGTTCGTCCAAATTGGCG
>CAIYZC010000586.1 GCA_903930565.1 uncultured Pedosphaera sp. | reverse complement strand
GGCTTGAACAATAAGATTCGAGTGGTGACCAGACGATCCTATGGCTTTCGCACCTACAATGCGATGGAAACCGCCTTGTACCACACGCTCGGCAAGCTACCGGAGCCGGACGAATTCACCCACAGATTCTGCTGAGGAGGCCTTGATACCAACATTTGATAAGACAAGTGGGCTGGAAAAAAGTGAAATTGTTAAGATCATCCACAAGGATTGGAATGGATTTCCGTTTCCAAACAACGGCACAGCAGGCGTCTACTTTTTATTTGGGCACGAAAAGGCTCTGGCCGATAAAAATGGCTTATACATTGGAAAGGCGTCATTTGGGTCAAAGACAAGTAACCGACTCTATGCCCACCTGCACCCGTACCGGGAAAAGGATTTGTATGAAATGAATGGTTACCGAGGAGAAGTTTACGTGCTGGACTATATGGCGTCACTCGACCTGGACAAGTTGCAAATCCCGTTCATGGCGCCTTCATTGGAAGAATACTTGATAACGAATTTGCGTCATTCTCTTAATCTAATCAACGGGATCGGGAACTAAAAGCCGTGGCGCAAACGTGGACTCACCCTCTACGTGGAGCTCGCGGTAACCTACGCGAGTCCACTGCAATGCGCGGCACGCTTTTCCCTTTCCATAAGTTTGCGCTTGAACTTGGATATCTCAATCTCAGGTAAATAGCCGGGTTGTTGCTTTTTTAGGCCGGTGAACTACTTCTGATCTTCGGCTTTCCGTTTCAGGGAAAAGCCTTCCTTTTGGGAAAATTTGATTTCGGAAACGTTGGCCGCAATGGTTTTCAAGTCATCGATGGGATGCTTTGTTGCTTGAGCAGCCGAACCAGTCTCAAAGAGTTTGGTAGTATAACTCGCGATCAATTGTTCCGGAAATGGAACTTCCTTTTTGTCTTTCCATTCGAAGAGAAGTTCGGCTATCCAGCTTGCACGCACAATGTCTAAATAAAACCGACGGTTTTCAAACTCAGCCCGCGCATGATCCTTGAACCACTGATCATTCCAACGTAGATAAAAAACTGCAGTTGAGACAAAAAGCAAAGTTCCCGTGCCAAGGGGAATAATTGTGTGCCAGTCAGAATTTGATCCGTTCAACACTTTATAAGAAAAGGCAGCGGCGGCGGAGAGGCCAATAACCATGGAGGTCGCGCAAATGTAGTGAATGGGCAAGCGCTTACGAAGCGTCGCATCGCTGATATCAATTTTGCGCTGCTCTTGCAAGATTTTTTCAATTTTTCCCAAGAGATCGCGACGGACAACAGTGTTTTCACGGGCATCAAGTAGTGATTTTTCCTTACGAAACAATTCTTCTCGTTGCTCAAGGGCTTTTGCCTTCGTCTGGAACTCCAATTCCAGTTCACTCCGCTTTTGCTGGAAGCGATTTTCTAATTCATCCGTCTTTTCGATTAGTGACTCATTGATTCTTTGTGTGCCCTCAGCCCCGAGTTGGGAAAGTCGAGCTGCTTGGCTGGAAAATTCCAAGAGTATCGTGCGGGCTGTCTGCAGAGCGCCTCTTTCAAATTCTGGAATCTGGAATTCTAGCGCAGCATCTTTGCGAAGCAAAGTGAATCGTTTGTGGAGAGCGTCAACTATGGGAGCTATGTGCTTTGCTTCGTTGGCACGAAACCCGTTTGTGGACAAATAAATGTTGAATGACGGAGTTTGTTTAATATTCATCGAGTAGCCATCATCTGTATTCAGGCTAACTGAAATTATTTCTAAATAGGAACGTTGACCAAGTGCTTCTAATGCAGTTTTGTATTCCAATCGTTCAAGTAGGGTGTTGGAGTTGATTGCATTTGAGTTTCCCAACAATTTGAATTCCCCGATGCCGCTCTGAACGTGAAATAACGTGATATTCTTATTTGGTGAAATCTCCACAACGAGTTCCGCCAGGTTTTTTAATAATTCACCAGCGGGTGGTTGGCGTAAAAAGTAAGTAAATTCGCTCATAGTAAGATGTTTTTCTTATTCCCTTTGACTGAAATGATTAACAACTGGCGGCCTCGCGCTTCTTGACCAATTAGGTGTGCTTAAAAGGCTTATTGGAGGTGTGGATTCGAACGATATATAACGCTCTCTGCGATCCGATTTAAGTCCGGTCAAGTCCACAACTGCCGGTCCAACGACCTAAACTGGATCGCTTCGGCGACGTGGTCCTGGGTGAGGTGCGGGGCGGCGGCGAGGTCGGCGATGGTGCGGGCGACTTTTAAGATGCGGTCGTAGGCGCGGGCGCTGAGGTTTTGGTCGGTCATGGCGAACTTCAATAGTTCGTTGGTGGCGTCGTCGATGGCGCAGTGCTGCTTGAGGTCGCGGCTGGCCATGCGGGCGTTGCAGGCGACTTTCGGGCGGTCGGCGAAGCGGGCGTGCTGGATTTGCCGAGCCGCCATGACCCGGGCGCGGATGGCGGCGGAGGATTCGCCCGGGCGGCCGGCGCTGAGTTCCCGGAATTTCACCAACGGCACCTCGATGTGCATGTCGATGCGGTCCAGGAGCGGACCGGAGATGCGGCCGAGGTATTTTTGGATTTCGCGCGGGCTGCTCCGGGATTCGTGCGGCATTTTGCCGTCCGGCGTGGGGTTCATGGCGGCGACCAGCATGAACTCGGAGGGGAAGGTCATGGTGCCGGCGGCGCGGGAGATGGTGACTTTGCCCTCCTCCAACGGTTGGCGCATGGTTTCCAGCACGCTGCGCTTGAACTCGGGCAATTCGTCGAGGAACAGGACGCCGTGGTGGGCCAAGGAGATTTCACCCGGGGTGGGGTTCATGCTGCCGCCGAGCAAACCGGCGTCGCTTGCGGTGTGATGCGGGCTGCGGAAGGGACGCCGCGTGACCAAGGCCTGGCCGGGACCAAGCAGGCCGACGATGCTGTGGATTTTGGTCGTTTCCAGGGCCTCCTCCAGAGTGAGCGGGGGCAGGATGGTGGCGAGGCGCTTGGCGAGCATGGACTTGCCGGTGCCGGGCGGGCCGATCAAGAGGATGTTGTGGCCGCCCGCGGCGGCGATCTCCAAGGCGCGCTTCACGGATTCCTGGCCCTTCACCTCGGCGAAGTCGATGTCGTCCTCCGGCGGTTCGTTGAACAAGGCATCCAAGTCCAGCTTCACCGGCGCAATCTTGGCCGCCCCCTCCAGAAACGCGGCGGCCTCGCGGAGGTTTTGCACCGGGATGACCCGCAAGCCGGAGGCCACGGCTGCTTCGGCGGCGTTTTCCGGCGCCACCAGAATGCCCGCCTTTTTTTCCGCTCGCGCGCGCAGGGCGATGGGCAGAATGCCTTTGACGGGACGGACGGCGCCGGTGAGGGCGAGTTCGCCGACGATGAGGAAGTTGTCCAGTTGATCGGTCTCGATCTGTTCGCTGGCGGCCAACATGCCGATGGCGATGGGGAGGTCGAAGCTGGGGCCTTCCTTTTTGACGTCGGCGGGGGCGAGGTTGATGGTGGTGCGGCCGAGGGGGAACTTGAAGGCGGAATTGCTGAGCGCCGTGGTGACACGGTCCTGGGACTCGCGCACCGCGGCATCCGGCAGGCCGACAATGATGATTTTGGTGTCGCCAAACCCGGCGTTCACTTCCACTTCGACCGGGTAAGCTTCAATCCCATTGACAGCCGCTGAACAGACCTTGGCCAACATGCGGCCAGTTTATCCCCCAGAGGGCGGTGGACTGCAAGCCGCGGTTTTCGGGTGTCGGGGGCTGCGGCGCCGCCCTCCCGCCCCCACGACCCAACCGTCCGCGTTGCCGGCAAGCAGCACCGCGCGCCGGACTGGAAGGTCTTGGCCGCCAGGTCCGCGGGCACCACGCCGCCGCAACGACCCGGTCAAAGCCGGAAACCGCCGGGCGGCTTGAAGAAAATACTGGAGCTCCGCGGAGAACCAAATTAATAATGCCGCATGCACATGGCCCATGCAACCGCGTGCGGGTTGGCGTTTCGGCAAACAACCGAATGAATGGCTCTTCATTAGTGAAATCCATTCGCCGCGTTCGGGGCGCGGACCGGGGGGATATTTCATTAGTGGAGGACGGCATTACCGCCCGTGCGTGCCTATGAAGCAGCATCTTGAGCCCGCGTCGCGGATGCGTTTGGCGGGCATCGCGATTCTCAGTTTGTTCCTCACGCTGGCAGGGGCGGCTTACCTGGAGGGGCGGCGGATCCAGCGCACCAGCGATTTGATCACCCAGGACGCCGTGCCGGGCACGATTGCGGCGCACAAAATGCGCATGGCCCTGTCCCGCAGCGTTGGTTGGGCGATGGTGGCGGCGGCGGCGCAGACGCCCCAAGCCCGGGACGCGAGTCTCAAAATCGTGCATGAAGCGGACGTGGCCTTCACCAATGCGGTTCAAGAATACTCGGCCACCATTAAAATTGATCCCGTGCGGGATCGAGCACAATTGGCGCAGGTGGAGCAGGATTATGCGGAATTCCACCGGCACCGGGTGGCCTATGAGGCCTTGATCCTCACCGCGGACCGGGAGGGGAGCGCGGCGTTCCTCGGGCGCGAGATGGTGCCGGCCTATCTGCCCGTGATGCAATCCGCCGAAGACTTGCTCAATTTCAATCACGCGAACAGCCTCGCCTACTCCGATTACATCCAGCACAGTGTCCACCGCTTGTATTGGGCGGTGGCGCTCGTGATGTCGCTGGCCGTCATCTGCGCGGCGGTGTTGATCGTCAATCTCAAGTACCGCGCCCGCGAGCTGGCGGAGCTGAATGAGAGCGCGGAGAAATTTTCCAAGGCCTTCCGGGCCAACCCCATCGGCATGGCCATCAGCGAACTGGATTCGGGGCGCTTTGTGGAGGTGAACCAAAGCTTTTGTCAGCTGCTCGGCCATGCTCCGGAGAATTTCATCGGGCGGACGTCGCTGGAAACGGGACTGTGGGCGGATGCCGCGGACCGCGCCCGGGCTTTTCAGGCCCTGCGCGCCAACGGCTCCCTGCGGGACGTCGAGGGGAGGGTCCGCCTCCCGGACGGTGGCGAAAAGACCGTCGTGATCAACGCCGACCTCATCCATCTGGGGGGCAAACAACATGTGGTGGCCCTCTATCAGGACATCACTGAACGCCGGCGCTCGGCCGAAGCGATCACCCTTTTCCGCGCCTTGGTGGATCGCGCGAATGATTCCATCGAGGTCGTCGACCCGCAGACCGGGCGCTTTCTGGATGTGAATGCAAAGGCGGGCCGGATTCATGGCTACACCCGTGAAGAATACTTGAACCTCACCGTCAGGGAGATCGATCCGGCCATGGCCGCCGGGGGGGAACCCGCCTGGCAGCACCACTTGCGACTGCTCAAGGAGTCCGGCTTCCGGGTTTATGAGTCCGAACACGAGCGCCGGGATGGCACGCGGTTTCCCGTCGAAATCAACGCCAGCTATGTTTGCCTGGAGCGGGAATATATTCTCGCCGTGGTCCGGGACATCACCGAACGGAAGCGGGTCGAGCAGCAAATCCGCCGGTTGAACCGGGTTTATGCGGTCATCAGCGGGATCAACGAACTGATTGTGCGGGAGCGGAATCCGCGGACTTTGTTTGCGGAAGTGTGCCGCATTGTCACCGAGCGGGGCGGGTTCCGCCTGGCTTGCATTGGCGTGCCGGGGGACGGGCCGCGGGCCTTGGTTCCGGTGGCCTGCACCGGGCCCGGGAATGAGCCGGCGGGTTTTTTCGGGCTGCACACGCCTGACGAATTGCAGCGGGGCGGAGCCGGCCTGCCCGCCTCCGCGCCGGGCGGCCGGCAGATTTGCAACGACATCGGGCAGGATCCCCGGCTGGCCTACTGGCGGGAGGAAGCCGCCCGGCTGGGTTGCCGCGCGCTGGCCTCGTTTCCGTTGCGGGACGGCTCCCAAGTTGCCGCGGTGCTGACCATTTTCGCGGCTGAAGCCGGCTTTTTTGATTCCGAAGAGGTTGCATTGTTGGATGGGCTGGCGGGCAATCTCGGCTTTGCGCTGGAACTCAACGAACAGGAAAACGAACGGCGGCGGGCGGAGCAGTCGCTGCGGGCGAGCGAAGCCCAGTTCGCCACCGCCTTCGAACACGCGCCCATTGGCAAGGCGTTGATCGCCCCCGACGGTGGCTGGATCAAGGCCAACAACGCGCTTTGCGCCATGCTCGGTTTGGCGGTGAGTGAACTGCCCCGCCAATCCTTTCAGGAGCTCACCCATGCGGACGATTTGGAGAAGTTGTTGGCGTATGGCCGGCGACTGATGGCGGGCGAAATCGAGACGGGCCAACTGGAGACCCGCTTCCTGCGCCCGGATGGCCGGATCCTTTGGGCGCATCTCGCGGTCTCGTTGGTCCGGGATGATGCCGGTGCCCCCGTGCACTTCATTTATCAAATTCAGGACATCACCGAACGCTGCCAGGCGGAGCAACAGGTCCGCCGGTTGAACCGGGTTTACGCCATGCTCAGCGGCATCAACGTCCTGATCGTGCGGGAGCGCAATGTGGACGCGCTCCTGGCGGGCGCCTGCCGGATTGCGGTCGAACGGGGCGGCTTTCGCATGGCCTGGATCGGGATGCTGGAGCCGGGCGGGCACGTGGTCACCCCGGTGGCTTCCGCGGGCGGGGTGGAAGGTTATCTCGAGCTGTTGAAAATTGACCTGGACGATGCATCGCGCCGGGGCGGCCCCACCGCGTTGGCGATGCTGACCGGGGAGCATCAGTACTGCAATGATATCGCCAATGACCCGCGCATGCAGCCCTGGCGGGCCGCCGCGCTGCAACAGGGCTACCGCTCCGCGGCCATCCTGCCCCTTCGGATCGCGTCCCGGACCGTCGGCGTCCTGGGCATCTACGCGGCGGAAACCGCGGTTTTTGATTTCGCGGAATTGGGGCTGGTGGAAGAACTGGCCAATGACATCGGGTTCGCGCTGGAGCTGAATCAGCAAGAGTCGGAGCGGCGGCGGGTGGAGCTGGACCTGGCGGCCAGCGAGCAGCAATTCGCCAGTGCCTTTGTGCACGCCCCGATTGGCATGGCGCTCGTCACCCTCGACGGGTTCTGGTTCAAGGCCAATCGCACGGCCTGCCGGATGCTGGGCTACGAATTGGAGGCACTTTGCACGAAGAATTTGCGGGAGCTAACCCACCCGGATGATCTGGCAAGGGACCTCGCAGGCGCGCGCCAATTGCTGGACGGCCAAACGAACCGGTACCAAGTGCAAAAGCGCTATCTGCGCGCGGATGGCCGGCCGCTCTGGGTGGAGCTTTCCGTGTCGCTGATCACGGATGAGCAGGGCCGCCCAAGGCATTTCATCAAGCAATTCCAAGACATCAGTCAGCGGGAGTCGCTGCTCCAGGAACTGGGCAAGCGGGTGAAGGAATTGCGCCTGCTCAACCAGACGGCCCGCCTCTTTCAACGCCAGAGCTCGTCGCTCCAGGAATTGCTGGACGAATGGGTCCTCCTGTTTCCCGAGGCCTGGCAATACCCGAGATGCTGTGAAGCCCGGATTGTTTATGGCGACCGGCAAGCCACGACGCTGGGTTGGCGGGATGCGGAGTGGAAGCAAATGGTGGTCTTGCAAGCGGCGGATGGGGCCGGCCTCATTGAGGTGGTTTACCTCGAGCCGTGCCCCGCCGCCGCCGAAGGCCCCTTCCTCGCGGAGGAACGCACTTTGCTGAATTCGCTCGCGGAAATGTTGGTGGGCTATCTGGAGTTGCGCCGGTACCGCGAAAACCTCGAATTGCTCGTCACCAACCGCACGCGGGATCTGCGCCTGGCCAAGGAGGACGCCGAAAAGGCGAACCGCACCAAGAGCCTGTTTTTGGCCAATATCTCGCATGAAATCCGCACCCCGATGAACGCCGTGCTCGGCTACGCCCAGTTGTTGGAAAGTGATGGAACCCTGCCGGGGCCGGCGCGCGCGAAAGCGTCCGTAATCCGCTCCAGCGGGGATCACCTCCTGCAAATCGTCAATGATGTGCTGGAGATGTCGCGGATTGAAGCGGGGCGGGTCCAAGTGGTCCGGGAGGCTTTCGATCTGGGAAACATGTTGGAGGAGAGCCGCCGAATGTTCCTGCCCCTGGCGGCCGCCCGCCACAACAGCCTGGTCTTCGACACCGCTTCCCCGCTCCCGGAGGCGCTCTGGGGGGATGTCGGCAAAGTCCGGCAAGTGCTGTTCAATTTGCTCAGCAATGCGGTGAAATTCACCACCGGCGGAAACATCCGGGTCACCACCCTGGCCCGCCCCATCGCCGCCGACGTCTTTGGCCTCGCCATTGAGGTGGCGGATGATGGGCCGGGCATGGCGGCGCCCGACCTGGCGCGGATTTTTAACGCGTTTGAACAAACCGAATCCGGCCTGCGCGCGGGCGGGACGGGCTTGGGCCTGACCATCAGCCGGACGTTTGCCCGCCTGTTGCACGGGGACCTGACCGTGGCCAGCGAATTGGGCCGGGGCAGCACGTTCCGATTTACGTTCGAGGCGACGGCGGCGGATACGGGAGTGACGGCCGTCCCGGGATCCTTGCCGGCCGTGCCGGCGCGCCCGCCCATGAACTCGGCCGGGTGCCGGGCGCTGATCGTGGATGATGTCGCCACCAACCGGGAAGTGTTGTCGGATTTGCTGACCATCAACGGCTTCGAAACCCGCATGGCGGCGGATGGACCCGAGGGCATCCGGATTCACGATGCCTGGCGGCCGCAAGTCGTGCTCCTGGATATCCGGATGCCGGAGATGGACGGCTTTGAGGTCATGGGCCGGCTCCGGCAGGGCGGTTCGAAGGCGGTCATCGTCGCGCTCACCGCGAGCGTCATTCCTGGAGCGGCGGAGAAAGTTCTCGGGGCGGGTGGCAACGCCCTCCTGCTCAAGCCGTACCGGGAGGTGGAGTTGTTGACGGTGCTCGCCAAATTGCTGGCGGTGGATTCCGCGGTGCTGGACGAATTTCCCCCCGCCGGATTGGTGAGTGAGTACGGCCATCCGGGGCAGCCTTCCGGGCCGGCGCAGTTCACGCGCGTTCCCGGGGAGATTCTTGAATCCCTGCGCGAAGCGGCGATGGCCGCGCATGTCGGCCGCATCGAAGCGCTGGCCGCCCGGATGGCGGAGTATTCACCGGCGGCGGCGGAGCAAATCCGAACGCTCGCGGCCAATTTTCAATACGATGAATTACTGGAAACCCTGGCGACCGCCGGCAAAAAATGAAACCTGGAAACCCTCACTTGGGAAACATTTTGGTTGTGGATGACACGGTCGAAAACCTGCGCCTGCTCACCAGTATGCTGACCGAGTACGGCTACGAAGTCCGGCCGGTCATCAATGGCCGGCAGGCCTTGCAGGCCGCGGCGCATTCCGCGCCGGAGCTCGTCTTGTTGGATATCAATATGCCCGTCATGGATGGGTATGAGGTTTGCCGCCGTCTCAAGGAGATGCCGGCAGTGCGGGAGGTGCCGGTGATTTTCCTGACCGCTTTGATCGAGATTGCGGATAAGACCAAAGCTTTTGGGGTGGGAGGGGTGGACTATATCGTCAAGCCCTTTCAGATCAACGAAGTGCTGGCCCGCGTGCAGGTGCACCTTTCCCTCCGTCGGGCGCAAGTGGAACTCGCCGGGAATTACGAACGGCTGCGCCAGTTGGAGAAAATGCGGGATGATTTGGTGCACATGATCGTGCATGACATGCGCTCCCCCCTGATGGTGGTCATGGGGCATCACGATTTGCTGCGAGGTTTGCTGAGGGAGCATCTCTCCCCCGACGCGGCCGCCAGTTTGGAGGAGGCGGCCGGCGGGGTCCGGCGCCTGGCCAACATGGCGAATGATCTGTTGGACGTCAGCAAGCTGGAAGAGCACCGACTGACGCTGAATTGCCAAAACTGTGGTTTGCTGGAATTGGCGCGGGAGGTGGTCGCGCAAATCGGCGTGCTGGACCGTTCCCGACGGATCACCGTGGTTCCGGGAGTGCCGGCCTTGGTTTCCTGCGATGTGGGAATCATGCGGCGGATCCTGCAAAATCTCCTCGACAATGCCATCAAGCATACGCCGACCGGATCCGAGGTGCGGGTTTCGGTGAGTGACACCGGCGGCCAAGTGCGCCTGTCCGTCGCGGACCGTGGTCCCGGGATTCCTTTGGCGGCGCGGGACAAAATCTTTGATCGTTTTGGCGTGGTGCAGGCCCGGGCGGATATGCAGTATCATTCCGTCGGGCTCGGCTTGGCCTTCAGCAAACTGGCGGTTGAGGCGCACGGCGGCACCATCGGCGTGGAGGAAGCCGACGGGGGCGGCAGCGTGTTCTGGTTGCAACTGGCCGGCCTCTAAATCCTCAACTAGGGATCTCCCCTTGGCCAGTGCGGCCGCGCTACCAAACCTCCCAATTCGGCAAGGGGCGCTTTGGAGGGCGGTGGATTTTTACCGCCCCATCCGCCGAGAAATGTCGGTTGACACGTTCAGTTGTTTTAATAATATGATTAAGTTTGAGTCCCGGCTGCCCGTGGGCAAAATTTGAAATATTCAGGTGCCATACCGTTAAAAAAATATGCAGCGCATACTCTTGGTTGATGATGACGATTCAACGCGGAAGGTATTGCATCTCATGCTCGGACAACTGGGCCATGAAGTCACCGAAGCCCGCAACGGCTTGGAAGCCGTCGCGCAGTATGACCTCGCTCCCGCCGACTTGGTCATTACCGACCTGGTCATGCCCTGCATGGACGGAATTGAAACCATCCTGAAATTCAAGCAACGGAATCCCCGCCCGAAAATTATTGCGATTTCCGGCGGTGGCCGGTTCAGTGCGGATGAATTGCTGGCCATGGCCAAACATTTGGGCGCGCAGCAAATCCTGGTCAAACCGCTCACCCTTGAGCAAATCTCCGCAGCCATTCTCCAAGTCTCGTCCTGAAGCGTACTTTTGACCAGGCCTGCCGGCGCCCGTGAGGGCGGGTTCGCCCACTCAGTGGGACGATTGCCTCCCCAGTGCCATGCCAAGGACTGCCTCCGTCAACTGGGCTGAAATTGCGATCTGCCCAAAGTTTTGCTGATCGCCGGATTAGGGTACCTGTGGCACTTGAATTTTCTGCGCCCGGGAATCAGTCTTAAAATGCTGGGATTCACTTCCTGTCCTTGGTTGCCGGCTCCTGGGGCTTGCTGAAAATAACGGAGACCACCAAGTCCATTTTATTCGCGGCCGCGGTGCATCTATCCTTCAATGTCCTGGCGGATGGCGCGGGGGTTATCAACCGTCCGCTCCGCATCCTCGGCGTGGCCGGCTCGTTGTGGTTTGTCCTGATCCGATTCGGGATCATCGGGCGGGCCGCGGCACTGAAAGGGCAATGCGCCGCTCGTCCGGTCCGAGGCTTGACCCCGGACCCGGTGGACTCGATCGAGGAAGAGTGAGGGCGCTGGGAAAAGAAAAAAAGGGAAATGGTCGGAGCGACAGGATTTGAACCTGCGACGGCTTGGTCCCAAACCAAGTACTCTACCAGGCTGAGCTACGCTCCGACAATTCCGCTACTGCATCATCGCGCAAATCGGGGGTTGCGCAATGACAAAATCGTTTTCCGGGCGGGTTTCTTCACCCCTTGCCCCGGGGGCGGCCGGCCGATTGGCCGGCCGCCCGGGCACGTCCCCACGTCCCTGGCCGATTTGCTCCCCTTGCGGGGAGCCGCGTCCGGGGCCGGCATCCGGCCCGGGGCGCGACTCCCCGCAGGGACGGACGGATGGACGCACCGCTCATGCGGCCTCCTGCATCAGCCGGGCGCTGCGCCGGCGGACGACTTCCTGCCGGGCGTTTTGGCGCCGGGCGGTCTGGCCCAACTCGGCGAACAACGCCGGGAAGAAGAGCAGGGGATAGCCGGTGGCCCAAGCGAGGGTGGCGGCGTCATTGGCGGCCCGACGGAGGTGGCTGTTGTCCTCGGCGCTCTCGGTTTGCGCGACCGCCTCCCGGAGGAGCCGTTCCTTGAGTTGGTCCAAGGTGTTGGTTTGGGCGGCCCGGAAGGTGGGCTGGGGCACCTCGAACCCGACTTCGGGTCCGAACCGCGGAACAATGTATTGCACTTTTGTCGGCATAAGCTGCTGGATGATTACTAACGTTTGGTTGGTTTGGTATGGGGCTTTGTCCCCCCGCCGGCGGGGCCGGGGAAAACAAAAAACCCGCGATTGACTGGCAATCGCGGGTTTTTTGAAAATCCTAGTTGGGTTTGGGTTTAGAATCTTCCTCCCGCGATGGTGGGGCAAATGGAGCCCCGATGCCAGACACAAGACATCCCGGCCGCCGGTCGTTGGGCGGTTGGGCGGGACGATTTCAGTTTGTGCTGGTTATTACTCACCACGCCCAGACGATAACACAGGAGCCTCCGGTGGTCAAATTATTCTTCGCAAAAAACGGTGAGTGAGCCTTCGCGAAACCCGCCGGCCCGAGGGGGACGGCGGGGAATTTGGGCGTGCAATTTGGCGCGGTTGTGCGAGATTAGCCGGTACAGATGCAACGCGAATTTGACCTGGCGGCATTCCGCTCCAGCGTGAATCGCCGGACTTTTTTGGGCCGCGCGGCCTATGGTCTGGGCGGCTTGGCTTTGGCCGGTCTGCTGGAGCCACCCCTCCTGCGGGGGGCGCCACCCGCCCCGGTCCCCGCGGCGGGCAAATGGACCGGCGTGCTGGCGGCCCCGCATTTCCGGGTGCGGGCCAAGCGCATCATCCACTTGTACATGGCGGGCGGTCCCTCGCATTTGGAGAGTTTTGACTTCAAGCCGCGGCTGCGCGAGTTGCACGGTCAACCGTTTCCGGAGTCGTTCACCAAGGGGCAGCAACTGGCCCAACTCCAGGGGGCCAAGCTGAAGGCGGCGGGGCCGTTTTGCGAGTTCGCCCGGCACGGGGCTTCGGGGCAGGAGATTTCATCCCTCTTTCCGCACATCGCCGGCATTGCCGATGATTTGTGCATTGTGCGCTCGCTGCACACCGAGCAGATCAACCACGATCCCGCCCACGCGTTCATGAACGCCGGCTCCCAAATCAAAGGTCGGCCGAGCATGGGCTCCTGGCTGTTGTACGGCTTGGGGGCGGAGACGGAGAACCTGCCGGGTTTTGTGGTGCTCACCTCCGCGGGCAAATCCGGCCTCCAGCCCGTCTCGGCGCGGCAATGGTCGAGCGGTTTTCTGCCGACCCGGTTTGAGGGAATTCAATTTCAATCGAAGGGCGACGCGGTGCATTACGTGGGGAACCCGCCCGGGGTTTGCCAGAGCACCCAGCGCCAAGTGGTCGAGGAAATCAACCGGCTCAACGGCATGTTGGCGGAGGAGCGCATTGATCCCGAAATCCAGACCCGCATCACGCAGTTCGAGATGGCGTTCCGCATGCAGTCCTCCGTGCCGGAACTCACGGATTTTGCGTCCGAGCCCAAGCACATTCTCGACCTGTACGGGATCAAGCAGCCGGGGGACGGCAGTTTCGCGTCGAATTGTCTGATGGCCCGGCGGTTGGCCGAGCGCGGGACGCGTTTCATCCAAGTTTACCACCGCGCGTGGGATCACCATAACAACATCGCCAACGACATGCCCGGGGCGGCCCGCGACGTGGACCAAGCCTCGGCGGCGCTCGTGCGCGATCTGAAGCAGCGCGGGCTGTTGGACGACACCTTGGTGATCTGGGGCGGCGAATTTGGGCGCACGCCGATGGGGCAGGGCACCGGTCGCGATCATCATATCCAGGCGTTTTCGATCTGGCTGGCCGGCGGCGGCGTGCGGGGCGGTTTGACCTTCGGCCACACGGATGAGTTGGGCTACCGGTTTGTGGATGACGCCGAAAAGATGCACGTCCACGATTTGCACGCCACCATGATGCATCTCTGCGGCATCGACCACACCCGCCTGACCTACCGCTACCAAGGCCGTGATTTCCGGCTCACGGATATTTCCGGTGAAGTGCGGCCCGCGATCTTCGCCTGAGTGAATTTTATCTCCTGAAAGCTCCCCGTCCGCCGTTCTCTGCCATGAAACCATCCGCCTCCCGTCCCCTGTTCCTCGCCGCCGCCCTTTTGGGCCTCGCCGCAACCAATGCGCCGGCGCAATTCACCGGCGGCAATTTGGCCGTGCTGCGCGCCGGCAACGGCTCGCAATCCCTGGTCAGCTCCGGCAACACGTTGTTTGTGGACCAGTACACCCCGGCCGGGGCGTATGTGAACTCCGTGCCGATCCCGGATTCCGGCGGCTCCGCGCTGATCATCAGCGGCGTGGCCGCCTCGCAGGGCGGGGTCAGCCGCTCGCTGGACCGCAGCGTGCTGGTGCTCGCCGGGTTCAACACGAACCGGGCGTCCATTTCGAGTTCCCTCTCCTCCGCCACCGGTGCCCAAGTGGCGCGCGGTTTCGGGACGATTGACGCCACGGGCGCCTTTGTGTTGCGCGAGGCGCGGCCGGACATTTTCAGCGCCTTGAATTTCCGGTGCGCCACTGGTGACGGCACGAATCTCTTCTGGCTCGCCGGGGCCGGCTCGGGAACCCTCTGCCTGCAACCGCCCGCGGGCGCGCCGGCGGCGGTGCAAACCACGGAGGCCAACACCGGTTACGTCAAGGCGATCGCCGGCAACCTCTGGTTCACGACCCAGTCGGGCGCGCCGGGGTTGTACGAAATGAACGGTCTGCCGGCCACCGTAGGCGCGGGGGGGACGCCCGCGCTGGTGATCAACACCGGGGCCACGGCCGGCACGGCGGGGTTTGATGTGAACGCGGCGGGCACGCTGGCCTACCTCGCCGACCAACGCGCCACCGGTTCCGGCGGCGGCGTGCAAAAGTGGGTCAACGGC
>CAIYZC010000585.1 GCA_903930565.1 uncultured Pedosphaera sp. | reverse complement strand
CGCGACCACCGTGTTGCTCGGGCAGGTGAAGGCGCCGATCAGCCGCAAATAGGCCGTGCCGGACTTGATGAACGAGTTGGTGGGCACCGCCACCGTCAGGGGCGCGGAGATGGTCGCATTCCGGTTCGCCGTGATGCCCCCCGTGCCCGCCAGCGTGAGGGTTTGGCTGCCGCTGTTCGTAACGGTGTAGCCGCCGGTATTGAACGTGATCTGGGCGACCGTGAGGTTGTCACCCAAGGTGACGGTATAGGCCCCCGCGCCGTTCAGGCCGAAAACGGCGGAATCCGTCGGGTTCCAATAATCATCCCGCGAACCATTCCACCAATTCGTCACCGCGTAGGCCCAGGTGCCCGAACCGTCCTGCGCTCCCGTGGCCGTCAGGTTCGCATCGAAGGTCGAAGTTTGCGGCGGGTGCAGGGGCACCACGCTCACCTGTGCAACCACCCCCGTCACGGACTGCCCCGGAAAATAACTGCTCGTCGCCACCACTTGGTAGGTGCCGGAGTCGGCCATGCCCGCGGCGGCTTTGCTGTAGGTTGGCCCCACCGCGTTCGGAATGGGGACCCCGTTGAGCTGCCATTGGTAGCTCAAACCGATGCCGACAATGCTGGCCGCCGGCAGGTTGATGGGATTGCCCCCCAGGATCAACAGGCTCGCCGGCACGGACCGCGTCACCACCGGTTGGTCGGTGATGATGAACGCCGACAGCACCGAATTGCTGCCGCCCGCCTCGGGGTCGCAGTTGATGAACAGGGTGTCGCTCTTGAACGTGCCGCTCGGTGCGCTGAGCCCGATCGTCCCGCCGGAAACGTAACCGTCGGACTGCGGATTGGCCTCGTAATACGTCGTCGCGTACGGCACGTCATTGGCTGTGGCCCCGTCCGTGAAGGTCACCCCGTTGAAGTTCACCACCCCGGAATGGGCCGCAATCGTCTGCACGGCGTACCCATTGGGAAACTGCGTCGCCAACCCGGTGATCGTCACGCTCGGGGAGGAACTCGCGTCGCTGAACAAATAATTCCACGTCACTTCGTCATTCCCCGGGGTCACCTGCTCGGGATGGAACCCATGAACCAATTCGCCAATCCCGGACTGCCACACCCCGGGGGCCGTTAAGGTCGCGTTCAGGTTGGTGGTGGGGCCGAAAGCATAGGTGTTGTTGATGGCCACGTAATACGCGTCCAGCAAGTCGGGGGAGGACGTTCCATACCAGCTCGTGGCGGGCACGCCGAAGGCCATGGCGGTGACCGGCCAGCCGGTGGTCTGGTAGCCGCTGCCGAACCCAATGGTCTGGGGCGTGGTTCCGGAGTCGTAGTACCAGGCCATAAAGTTCATGCCCACGGTCGTTCCGGCTTGCGCCGCGCCCAGCATCAACGCCGCCGCCGGCACCGCCAGGACCGCCCGTTTGAGGGCGCTTTTTTGCAATGATTTTCGTTTCATACTATTCCGCATATTCCGAGTATTCCGAGTATTCCGCATTTTGCCAACCCGTCGCCCCCTCCCACTTCCGAATTCAACATTTTGGATTTTCACTCCGCAATGCAAGAAATATCAGCCAAATTCACCAATCTGTCACCACCATGGCAAAGCAAAAACTGCCCGTTTTTTGCCCCCATCCCCCACCCCGGCCCCCCAAAGCAAAAATTCCGCCCCTCCCCCACCGATTTCTGCTTGCAGCCCGTCACCGGATTGTTAAATTCATCACCGGTCTGCGCGGTTAGCTCAGTGGTAGAGCATTACCTTGACACGGTAGGGGTCAGAGGTTCGAAACCTCTACCGCGCACCATTCTTCCCCCGGCCTTCCGGCCACATCCACCAGCCCACCCTTTGGGGTGGTGGCGTGCGTGAACCCATCGTTCCCCGCTTCGCTTCTCCACGTCAAATCAGCGCACCGGGTTCCAACCTTGCAGCAATCTTGAAGCCAAGGGGTTGGGCATGCAGCGTTGAACTTCGAAGCCAGCGGGGCGAGCCTCGCCCCCTGGGTAAAGCCAGTTGGCGTTCAAGTCGCCCGAGGCTCATCGGCCAGGCCTTTAACCCGGAGGGTTAATGACAATTAGTCCATCCAAGGCGGGGAGGATAAAAAGGCAAGGTACCCGGAATGGTACGTCGCGCTCTTCGGAGTTGGGCGCCCATTACTACAGGCGTCCACGAACTTTTTGGCCCGCGCAGGTCGAAAGGTCCACGCTGATGGCAGGTTGCAAAACCGGGATGCGGCCAACCGTTGGCGGCCAAAGGAACGCGACCGGACAGTCCGTTTGAGAAGCCGCCGCCCCCCCCTCACTCAGTTCAAGGGCACGCCGCGACGGATATAGGTGGGGACGTCGAGGTCCTCACCTTTGTGGATGGTGGGCTCGCTCTTTTCGAAACGACCACGGGAAATGACTTCGAGCGGCAACTGGCCTTGGATCTGGTTGCCTTTCCCTTTGCGCCGGGCGCCGTTGCCGGATTGGCTCAGGAGGAGTTGCTGAGTTTGCTCGGCGGTGAGCGCGGGCGCGGGGGGCACGAAACGGGACGCGCCCCGGGGGGCGACGGAACTGGCGTCGAGTTCGCCGTCAAATTCCAGCGGCGGATGCGCGGTTTCGCGGAGGTCGGAGGGCGGCGGGCCGGGCCGATGCGCCCGGCGGGAGGCGACGACCGTGACCGAGAGGCGGTCGCCGGCGTCCTCGCGAATGGCGGCACCCATGATGATGTGCGCGTTCTCGCATTGCCGGTTGAAATGTTCCATGACGCGGTTGATCTCGGCCATGGTCAGGTCGGGACCGCTGGCGAGGCTGATCAGGACGGCGTCGGCTTCGGAGAGGACCTGGCCGCCTTCGAGGAAAGGATGATTGCCGATTTTGTCGAGCACTTCCTGCGCGCGGTTGTCGCCGCCGGCTTCGACGGTGGCCAGCGAGCTTTCCTCGTGGCGATCGCGCAGCACCGTGCAAAGGTCGTTGAAATCAACGTTGATCAGCCCGGGCTGGGTGAGCAATTGCCAGATGCCGCGAACGCCCTGGGAGAGCAGGTCGTTGGTGATGCGGAACGCCTCGGGCATTTTGGTGTTCGGATCCACCAGGCGGAACACCTTTTGATTGGGAAAGGAGATGACGCCGTCGGCGGCTTGTTTCAAGTCGCGCAGCCCGAGTTGGGCTTGGCGCTGACGGCGGGAGCCTTCAAATTCGAACGGCAGGGTGACGATCCCCAGTACGAGCGCACCGGCTTCCTTGGCGATCCGGGCGATGACGGGGCCGGCCCCGGTGCCGGTGCCGCCGCCCAAACCGGCCACGATACAAACAACATCCGCCCCCGCGCACACGGCGCGGATTTGCTCGGCATCCTCCTCGGCGGCGGCGCGGCCCACTTCGGGGTCGCCGCCGGTGCCCAGTCCGCGGGTGCGGCCGACCCCCAGGGTGAACCGCTCCACCGCGCCCAAACCGGCCAGTGCCTGGGCGTCGGTGTTGGCGGCCACGAAATGAACGCCGACGAAATTCTGACCCAGCATTTGGTTGACGGCGTTGCCGCCGCCGCCGCCGACGCCGATCACCTTGATCGAAAACTGCCGGGCGGCGCCGGGAGCGGAAGCAGGGGCGGACGCGGCGGCCGGGAGGGGTTGGGTGTCCATGGTGCGAAAGATGGGGTTGCCTATTTCCGGAAGATTTCGACGATCGGCCGCAGCGCCTCCGGCAGGAAGCCGCCGCGCTTTTTGTGCTGGAAGGAACCGAAGCGAACCAAGCCAATGGCGGTGGCGAATTCGGGTTGGTCCAGCGCGGACTTGAGTCCGTTGAGGGAATTGGTCTTGCCCACGACCGCGGGGAGCTGGAACACGCGTTCGGCGAGCTTCTCAATACCCGGCGTGCGGGCGCCGCCGCCGCAGAGGAACACTCCGGCGGGCAGGCGGTCAAGGAGGCCGGCGCGGGCCAAATCCTGCTCAATGTATTGGAAAATTTCCTCCAACCGCAGGTGCATGACGCGCCGGAGGTGCTCCAGATTGACGGTCTTCACCGGCAGGCCAAGATCATTCTCACAGGGCACGGTGCGCCCGCGGCAGGTGTCGTCCACCAACGCGCCGCCGTGCTCCAGCTTGACGCTCTCCGCCCGGCCCATGGGGACTTTCAAAGCGTAGGCGAGATCGTTGGTGACGTGGTCGCCGCCCACGGCCAGCACGCCGGTGTGCTTGAGGATGCCGCCGGCGTAGACCGCGTAATCCGTGGTGCCGCCGCCCAAATCGATCACGAGCGCGCCCATTTCCTTTTGCTCGGGGGTAAGCAGGGCGAGCGCGGAGGCCAGGCCGTTGAACGCGACCGCATCCACCTCCAATTGCAGGCTCTTCACGGCCCGGATCGGATTCTGCAGCCGGTTGAAATTGCCGTGGACCACATGCATGTCCACCTCCAGCTTGGTGCACGTCATGCCGACGGGATTCACCACCCCGTCCTGGTCGTCCAAGTGGAAGTGCTGGCGGACGGCGTGAATGAGGTGATTCTCCTTTTGCAGGTTGATCGCCTTGGCGTTTTTGACCACGTCCTGCACGTCCTCGGGCGTGATGGCCCGGTCCACGGACACCACTTGGAGCACACCCAGGTTGTTGAAGCCGCGAATATGGCTCCCGGTGACGCCGAGAAAAACGCTGCGGATTTCCACGTCGGCGGACTTTTCGGCTTCGACAATGGCGACCCGGATGTCTTCGGCGGTGCTGTCGAGATCGGCCACCTCGCCCTTGCGCACGCCGCGGGATTTGGCCTGGCCGATACCGATCAGGTTCAAGGCGCCGGCTTCGTTGACCTCGCCGACCACGGCGCAGATTTTGGACGTGCCGATTTCCAAACCGACAATCAAGGAATCAGGATCGAACATTTCTCCTCCGGTGGTTGATGAGGTGGTGCTTGGGTTTGGGCTCCAAGGGGGGCTGATTGGACGCTTCCACCCACAGCCCGGGAATATAATTGGGCACGGCCAAGTCCAGCCGGGCGATCGCCTTGCTGATCCGCTGCCCCTCGTTATAAATCCCGCGCCAACGGCGCAACTGGCGGTCCAAATCCGCAAACGCAAAGGTGATCTCACTGCCCTGGGTCGTGGTGACCACCAAAACCTCGGGGGAGGAAACGTCCACCTGCAGCAAATCGGCGACGGTCGCCATGGACGAGTGGTCGAACGCGGCCACCAAGTCCAGCGCGGCATGAACCTCGGGGAGGTTCACCTGCCGGCCGGGCGCCAAATCATTGGGGTTGATCCCTGAAATCAGCGGCAGGGAATCATCGGTGTCGGGCTGGGGCGTGGCGCGCTGCCGTGGCTCCAGCAATTCCAAGACGTAACCCTCGTCATCCAAGTGCAGGGTCGTCATCTCGTATTGGCCGTCGCGGCCCAAGCGGCCCACGAACACCCGCGCCACCGCCTCCCGTTCCGTCACCCGCAGGCGGAGGGTATCGGGCAAAACGCGCTCCACCGCCGCCGAGCGGACATGGGAAACGAGTTCCAAATCACGCTTCACGCGCGCCAAATCCAAGGCCAGCAGATTTTGGCCCCGCTGCACGCCCGCCCAGCGGCGCAGTTCGTCACGGGAAATCACCCCGTCCGTCTGCACCTCAATCTGGCGAATCGCGAAGGACGGGTTTTCGTACACGAAACGGCGCATCGCCCAATCACCCGCGAACAGGAGGCCGTAGATCGCCGCGGCGGTGACAAACAGCACCGCCAACAACGTGGCGACGACGCGCAGGCGGCCCGCGCGCACGTTCTCCAACTCCAGCCGCACCGGCAGGACTTGGGAGCGCCCGGTGCTCCGGCGATTTTTGCCCCCGCGACGGAACCAGCTCATCGGTCGGCTCCTTTCCCGCCACCGACCGGATGCCGGAGGGCGAGGTCGATCATGCGCTGACAAAGCTCGGCGTAACTGATGCCCGCGGCGGCGGCGGCCTTGGGCAGCAAACTCAGCTCGGTCATGCCCGGCAGCGTGTTCACTTCCAGCACCACCGGCTCGCCGGGGGGCCGGATCATGACATCCACCCGCGCGTAATCGCGGCCGCCAATGGCGTGGAACGCGCCCAGCGCGGCGGCTTGGATGCGCGCGGCCGTGGTCGGCTCCAAGTCGGCGGGGCAAAAAACATCGGTGGCGCCGGCGGTGTACTTGTTCTGGTAATCAAACGCGCCGGACTTCGGGCGCACCTCCACAACCGGCAGGGCGACGCCGGCCAAAATTCCCACCGTGGTTTCGCGGCCCACGATCCGTTCCTCGACCAAGACCTCGGAATCAAATTGCAACGCGGCCGCGAGCGCGGCGGGCCAGTCGGCGACGCGGTCCACAAACTGGAGTCCCACGCTGGAACCCTGGCGGACCGGCTTGAGCACCACCGGCGGTTGCCACCCGGCGGGCCACGGCGCGTCCGCCGCGGTCACGACCACAAACCGGGCCGTCGGCACCCCGGCCGCCACGCAACGTTCCTTCGTGAGGCGTTTGTCAAAACCCAACCGGCTCGCCTCGGCGTCGCACCCGGTGTAGGGCACGCCCAGGGCGTCCAACTGCCGCTGCACCGTGCCGTCTTCGCCATAGGTCCCGTGCAGGGCGAGAAAAACCACTTCCGTTCCCTTCGGCAATTGCCAGTCCAGCCCGCGCGGATCAAGTTCATCCACGGTGTGACCGAGGGTGCGCAGGGCCTTGGCCACCGCGCCGCCGGTGCGCAGGGAAACTTCCCGCTCGGCCGAAGGGCCGCCCAACATGACCGTGATGTGCCTGGATTGCGCCATAACCTTAATCCTCGCCGACAATTTCGACTTCCGTGTGCAAATCAATACCGCGGGCCTGCCGTGCCCGCGCGCGGATCAGTTCGATCAGGTCCAACACTTCCCGCGCCGTCGCGCCGCCTTCGTTGACGATGAAATTGCCGTGCTCCTGGGACACCATGGCCTGGCCGACCCGCATGCCCTTGAGCCCGAGCTCATCGATCAGCTTGCCCGCGGGGACGGTGGTGGGATTCTTGAAAATGCAACCGGCGCTCGGCGCGGCGGGTTGGGAATCCCAACGCTTCTTGTTGAACGTTTGCAGGCGCTGGTTGACGACTTCCCGGCTGGAAGGATGCCCGCGCAGGACCGCGCCCAGGGCGATGTTCTCGCGCAGCAGCGGGCAGCAGCGGTATTCCACGGCCACCTCGGCCACCTCGGCCTCATGCACCCCGCCACCGGCGTCCATGTAACGCAACGACTCCACCACGTCAAAAGTCCAACTGCCCATCGCCCCGGCGTTCATGCGCAAGGCCCCGCCCACGGAACCCGGGATCCCCTCCAAAAACTCCAAGCCAGTCAAAGCGCGTTGTTTGGCGGTCATGGCCACTTGTTTCAAGCGCGCCCCCGCGCCGCAATGCAAATGGTTGCCCACCACATCAATCGCGCTGAAAGCCGGCGCCGCCAGGCACACCACCAAACCGCGCAGGCCGCCATCCCGGATCAACAAATTCGACCCGCGCCCCAGCAGGAACCATGGCAACCGCCGTTCGGCGCACCACTGCACCAAGGCGGTCAATTCCCGTTCGTTCACCGGCTCGGCATAGAAATCGGCGCGGCCGCCCACGCGCAGCGTGGTGCGCTTGGCCAGGGGTTCATCGGCCCGCAAAATGGTCGCGGGCGACAACCGCGCGCGCAATTCCGCCAGCCACGGATGCGGTGCCGCCCCCGGGGTGGAAGCGGCGTCGCCGGTGGGGGCGCAATCCAAGTTGGCGGACAGGGTGGTCATACGGAAAGGGAAGTGGTGGCGGCCAATGCCGCGATCCGGGCCGGCGGACCGCCGGCCCGGGCGCGGGCCAGCGCGATGGCCGTCAGAATCTCGTCGGCGATCCGCGCCGCCGCGCCGGGGAAATGCCACTGCGCCAACGCGCCGCGCATGGCGACCGCCGCCGGGGTGGCCCCCAGCAACTCGGCCGTGCTCGCGGCCAAAGCTCCGGGGGTCGTGCCCGCCGCCGGACACAACCGGGCGGCGCCGGCTTGTTCGAACGCGAGGGCGTTGAAAAACTGATGGTTGTCCGTCGCGGCCGGAAACGGCACCAACAGCGCGGGCACGCGCATGGCGGCGATCTCCGCCAGCGAGGACGCACCGGCACGGCTGATCACCGCGTCCGCGGCGGCCAAGGCCAGGTGCATCTCCCCGCAGAACGGGCGCACGACGGCGGGTATTTGAAGCGCGGCGCAGGCGGCCGTCACCTTTTCGGCGTCGGCCGGTCCGGTCAGGTGGAACAACTGCAAATCGGGGACCAGTTGGCGGAGTTGCGGCAGCGCGGCCAGCACCAAATCATTCAGGCCGCGGGCCCCCTGGCTGCCGCCGGTCACCAACAGCGTGGGCCGCTCCGGCGCGAGCCCCAGCGCTTGGCGGGCCGCGGCGCGCGCCGCCCCCGGGCCGGCCGGAACCGCGCTGAACTCGGGACGCACGGGCGTACCGGTCATCCGGCTCCGGGCGGTGTGCAATCGGTCGGCCGCTTCGGGAAATCCCACAAACGCTTCGCTCACCAACCAGGACAACCAGCGGTTGGCCTTGCCGGGAATGGTGTTGGACTCGTGCAGGAAAGCCAAAGCCCCCACGGCCCGTCCCGCCAATACCGGCGGCGCGCTCGTGAACCCGCCCATGGCCAGCACCGCATCGGGCCGGTTGACGCGGAAGGCCGCGGCCGCCGACCGGTACGCCCCGGCGAAACCTTTGGCGAAGGCCAGGGCGCCCCCGCGGGTCAAGCCGACCGCGGGAAGCACATCAAATTCCAAATCCCGCGCCGTACGGACGGCCTGCTGGTCAATCTCCTTGGGGGAAATCAACAGACGCACCACACAGCCGCGCTCCCGCAGTTCCGCCGCCACGGCGACACCGGGGAAAAGATGACCACCCGTGCCGCCGCACGCGATCGCCACCCGAAAGGAAGGAGCGGAGTTGGACATAGTGTGATTATGCGGTTTGGGCTTCGGGCAGGGCGTCCGGTTCCGTGGTCACCACGTTCCCGTCGAGCGCGGGCGCATGCCTGCCGACACTGAGCAGCACGCCGACGCACGCGAGCAGAATCACCAGATCGGACCCGCCATAGCTGATGAAGGGCAGCGGCAGGCCCTTGTTGGGCAGTGCGCTGGTCACCACCCCGATGTTGATCGCCGCCTGCAGACCGATCAGCAAGGTGATACCCGAACCCAGCAACATCCCAAAGGTGTCGCGGGCGCGGGAGGAAATATAGAGGCCGCAGCCCAGGATCAACCCATAGGCCAGGATCACCGCCAGCGTGGCGATCAGGCCGAGTTCCTCGCCAATGATCGGAAAAATGAAATCCGTATGGTGCTCCGGCAGGAAGCCCAGTTTGGCGCGGCTGTTGCCCAAACCCAGGCCGGTCCAGCCGCCGGAACCGAAAGCCAGCATCGCCTGCTTGCCCTGCAGCCCCACGTCCAATTTGTGCTTCTCCACGTCCAACCAAGCCAGAATGCGCCGGCTGCGCATCGGATCCCGCCACAAAAACCAGCCCAGTCCGGTCAACGCCAGCAGCACGGGCGGGACAATAAACCGCCAGCGCACCCCGGCCAAAAGCAGCAACGCGCCGCTGACGCTCGCCAACAGCATCATAGACCCGACATCGGGCTCCACAAAAATCAAACCCAACATCAAGCCGATGAAGACGCCGGGCAGCAGCACTCCGCGCCGGAAGGTGCCCATCTGGCGCTGGAAATATTCCCCATACCACGCGAGCACAATGATCAAGGCGATCTTGGCCAGCTCGGAAGGTTCAAACTGCACCTTCGTATGGGGCTCCCGGAACCAGCGGCTGGCGCCGTTCGCCCGGTAGCCCACATTGGGGATCAACACGAGCACCAAGAGCAAAATCGAAACGGCAAAAAACGGCCACGCCAACGCCTTGAGAATGCGGTAATCCATGCTGGCGGCGATCAGGCAGGCCGCCAGTCCGACAAGGGTGAAAGCCCCTTGGCTGATCAACAAATGCATCCCCCCCCGCTCGGCCATCACCGAGCTGTACAACATCACCATGCCCAGGGCAAGCAGGGCGAGGACGCAGAAGCAAAGCAAGTTGGCGGCGGTCTTCATGTTCGGGAAGTTGGGGGGTAAGGCGGAACGCCGGCGGCCGGGGTGAGGACTCCCGGCCGCCGGCGCCGCCCTTGATCCTTAGCGCGCGGCGCCCGTTCCCGCCGGAGCGGGCGAGCCCAGCGGCGGCGGCACGGGGGCGGGGACGGAAGCCGGCGTTTCGATCGGCGCCGGGATGGCGGCCGTCGCCGTCGAATGCTTGGCGGCCGGGAGCTTCAGCTTCTGGCCCACTTTGAGGCGGTCGGTCTTCAAACCGTTGGCCGCCCGGAGCGCCTTCAAGTCCACATGGTGGCTGGTCGCGATCTTGGTCAGGTTGTCGCCCGACTTGACGGTGTAGGTGTCGCCGCCGTCCGCGGCGGCCGTGACGGGCGCGGTGCCCGCGCCACCCACGGGAGCGGCGGTCGGAGCGGCCGCGGTCGGGGCGGGAATCTGCAGGGTCATCCCGGGTTTGAGCTTGTTGGCCGGGGCCGTGGGGTTGGCGGCTTCCAACGCTTTGATGGAAACCCCAAACTTCTTATGAATGGTATAATAGGAATCGCCCTTCGCCACTTTGTACTCGGTGGCCGCCCCGGTGACGGGAGCGGTGGTCGGCAGGCCCGGATTGCCGGTGGGCAGGACGGGCTGGTCCGGCCGCACAAACGGGGTGACGGGGGGGGCGCTGGTGCCCGCGGCATAGCTGCCGGGCGCGGGAGGCAGCGGTGCGGGGTTCGTCGGCCCACTGGTGGCGGGGATCGGCTCCACCGGGGGCGGATTGCTGATCGGCGCGTCGACGGGCGGCAGCCCGCCGGCGGTTTCGGTCTTGGTCGTCTTGGTCGTGTCGGTGTCCTTGCCGCAGCCGAGCATGAGCAGGCCGCCGAAAAGGAGGACGTGGACGGCGATGCCGCAATAGACGTAAATCTTGATTCGACGGCGGCCCTTGCTCTGCTGCTCCAGCAGCGAGCCCTTGGGGAGGAGTGGATTGGATGTGTTCATGGCAGTGAGACGCGCGGGGGCGTCGGTTTATTTGAGGTGCTGATTTGGTTTGGTTTGGTCGCCCCGGGGTTTTTCCTCAAAAAACCGCGGGGCAAAGGATGCAAAATTGGGTGTTGTTGATTTCATGGCCGCGCCGTCCCGTTCTCGTCCGGACGACCCGCGGCGGCCATCCTCTCTGCGACCGCCTGGCGGAAGACATCACCACGGTGCTGGTAGTTTCGAAACTGATCGAAGCTGGAGCAGGCGGGGGATAATAGAATCACATCGCCGGGCACCGCCACCGCGGCTGCCGCATCCACAGCTTCTAACAATGAGCCGCGCAGGTTGCAAGCAGTAAATAGGCCCCAGGCGGCGCGCAGCTTCTCGGCGGCCGCGCCGATCAGAAAGGCGCCCTTGACCCGCTGGGACATCAGGGGTCCGACCTCATAGAAATCCAGTCCTTTGTCCACGCCGCCGGCGATCAGCCACACGTTCGGTTCGCCCGCCCCGCCGGGGGCCAGTTCGAGGGCGCGCTGCAGCGCATCCACATTCGTGGCTTTGGAATCGTTGATGTAGGTCACCCCGCCCACTTCCCCCACCCGCTCGCAGCGATGCGCGCCCGCGGGCTGCGTGGCCAACAAATCCGCCATGGCGTCCAAGGGCAGCCGCAGGATATGCCCCACGGCCAGCGCCGCCATGAGGTTTTCCGCATTGTGCGCCCCGCCCAAACGGCAACGGCCCAAGTCCAGCAGCGGCCAGGTCCAATCCGGCAGGCGGCTGAAAATCCGGCCCCGGTCGAGATACAAGTCGGCCCGCCGGTTCTGGGCGCTGAAGGTGATCAGCTTCGCCGGCAAAGGCAGCCCGGCGGAGCGCAGGCGCGCCAGCGCTTCGCTCTGCACAATCGCCCAATCAAAAGTCTGCTGGTTGGCGAACAACCGGGCCATCACCCGCGCGTAATCCTCCGCCCGCGGATAGCGGTCGCGATGATCGGCCGCCAGGTTCAGCAGCACGGCGATGGCCGGGCGGAACGTGGCGGTGTTTTCGAGTTGGAAGGCGTTGACTTGCAGAATTAGGTAATCCAACGCGCTGCTGCCGGCCGCCACGGCGCAGACCGGCCGGGCGCCGTGCCCGCAGAGCACGGCGGAGCGTTGGTTGCCGGTCAGCATCCGCTCGATGAGTTCGCCGGTGGTCGCCTTGCCGTTGGTGCCCGCCACCGCAAGCGTGAGGCAGCGGGCCTGTTGGTAGCCCAACTCCAACTCCCCGATCACGGGAATCCCGCGCGCCGCCAGTTCGGCCGCGATCGGGCTGTCATTCCGCACCGCGGGGCTCAACACGGCCAGGGCGAAGTCGCGCCCCGGCGGCCGGTCCGCGCCCAAGTGCGCCTCCACTCCCTGGGCGGCCAGCGCGGCCGCGGTCACCCGCAATTCCGGCGTGTCCGCCTGGTCGAGCACCACGACCCGCGCGCCCACCTGGCGCAGCAATTCGCAGGCCGCCGCCCCGCGGCGGCCGAGGCCCACCACCAGCACTGGTTTGTTTTTCAAATCACTCATTCGGATCGTTCGTGGCTCACCGAATTTTCAGACTGCTCAGCGCCACCACGGCGAACAGCACGCACAAAATGTAAAAGCGGGTCACCACCTGCGATTCATGCCAGTTCTTCTTCTCGAAGTGATGGTGCAACGGCGCCATCAGAAACAACCGTTGCCCGGTGCCGTAGCGCCGCCGGGTGTATTTGAAGTAACTGGTTTGCAGAATCACGGAGACGGCCTCCAGCACAAACACCCCGCCGGCAATCACCAGCACCAAAGGTTGGTGAATCAACACCGCCACAATCCCCAGCGCGCCGCCCAGGGCGAGCGAACCCGTGTCCCCCATGAACACCATGGCGGGATGGCAATTATACCACAGAAACGCCAGCCCCGCACCAATCATCGCCGCGCAAAACACGGTCAATTCCCCCGCCCCGTTCACGTGGGGGATTTGCAGATAGGCCGCTAGTTTGGCGTTGCCGGCTAGATAGGTCAAAATCACAAACACCACGGAGACAATCAGCGTGCAGCCGATGGCCAGGCCGTCCAAACCATCCGTGAGGTTCACGGCGTTGGAACTTCCCACAATGGTGAGCAAGGTCAGGAGCAAGCCCACGCCCCCCACCCCGGTGGCCACCGGGTATTTGTAAAAGGGCACCATGATCTCGGTGATCAGGCCGCTGGTGGCGGGCACGCGCCAGAGATAGACGCCGATGAACAACGCCAGCCCGCATTGCACATACAACTTCACCCGCGACTTGGCCCCGCCGCTGCTCGCCTTGGTGATCTTCAGATAGTCGTCGTAGAAACCCAGCCCCGCCAGCACCACGACGGAGAGCAGCGTGAGTGAAATCAGCGGATTCCACTGCGCCCACAGCAACGTGGTGGAATTCAAGATAATGACGATCAGCAGCCCGCCCATGGTCGGCGTGCCCATTTTGCGCGGCTCCCGCGCCGTCAGGTTGCCGGCGACCTCGGCTTTGTCCCGGTAATTCTGGCCGAAACTCAGTTCCTTGAGCCAGGCAATCATCTTCGGGCCCAGCCACAGGCCGAGCAGCAGCGCCGTGAGCGCCGCCCCGGCCGCGCGGAACGTGATGTAACGAAACAGGCGCACCCCCGAGAGGAGGGGTTCCCATTCCGTGCCCGCCGACGTTTCGAGCAAATATTGGCTAAGATAGTAAAACATGAGCTGACTCACCTTCCGCCGGCGCGCGCAACGCTTCGCCAAGCCGCTCCAACCGGGTGGAACGCGAGGCCTTCAGGAGGAGCACATCCCCCGGGCGCAAATAACTCCGTAATTCCGCCGCCGCCGCCGCCGGCGCGGCATACTCACTCACCGCCGCCAGGCCTTCCGCCCGCGCCGCGGACCCCAGCACTCCGGCCATCCGGCCGACCGCAAACAGCCGGTCCACCCCGGCCGCAACCGCCCCGCGCCCCACCTCGGCGTGCGCCGCCGGCGCCTGCCCGCCGAGCTCCGCCATATCCCCCAAAACCGCCACCCGGCGCCCCGCGCAGGGCAAATCCCGCAAGGTCGCCAGCGCCGCGAGCATCGAATCGGCGTTCGCATTGTAGGCGTCGTCCAGCACCCGCACGCCGTTCCAATCCCACGTTTGCAGGCGCATCCGCGCCGGCCGGCAAGCCGCCAACCCGCGGCGGATTTCCGCCGCCGTCAACCCCAACTCCGCCGCTACCGCCAACGCCAGGAGGGCGTTGCCCACTTGGTGCCGGCCGAGCAAATTCACCCGGTACTGCCCGGCGAGCTCCGCCCGGGGTCCCCGGACGGAAAACTCCGCCCCCTGTTCGTCCAGGCGGATTTGCTCCGCCCGCCAATCGTTCGCCGGTCCGCAGCCGACCCGGATCACCGGCGCCGCACTGCGCGCCGCCAAGGCCGCGCTCCACGGGTCGTCGCCATTCAAGAACAGCCGCCCTTCCGCCGGCAATCCCGCCGCCAGCGCCCCTTCCTCCTCCGCCACCCCGGCCACGTCGCCGAAATGCTCCAAGTGCTCCCGCCCGATGCTCGTGATGACCCCGAACTCCGGGGCGATCAGCGCCACCAGCAACGCCAATTCGCCCGGATGATTGGTGCCGGCTTCCAGCACCGCCACCGCGTGGTTCGCCGTCAACCGCAGCAGGGTCAGGGGCACCCCGATGTCGTTGTTGAAACTTGCTTCACTGGCCAACGTCGCCAACCGTTCGGCGAGCACCGCCGCCAGCAACTCCTTGGTCGTGGTTTTGCCATTCGATCCCCCCACCGCGATGCGCCGGGCCGCAAATTGCGCCCGGTACGCCGCGGCCAGGCGCCCCAGCGCCCGCCTGGTGTCGTCCACCACCACCACCCCGCAGTCATGGTCGCCGACACTCCCCGTCCACGACCGCGCCACCACCACCGCTCCGGCGCCCGCGGCGGCCACCGTCGGCACAAAATCATGCCCGTCAAAACGGTCGCCCGGCAGCGCGAAAAAGAGTTCCCCCGCCCCCACTTTCCGGGAATCGGTGGTCAGACCGGTCACCCTCCGTCCGGGCGCGCCCGCGCGGAGTTCGCCACCGCAGGCCGAGGCGATAAATTGGAGGGTTCGGGGTTCCATGAAGGGGTTACCGCAGCATTGCGGTCTTGATGGGCTGGGGCGTCTTGCCCTGGCCCGCCACCGGGGCCGGACCGGCCGCGGGCGCCGGCGCGTCCATCCCGCGGTCCGGCTTGATGTTCAAATAGCTGGCGACTTTCTCCGCGACCTGCTTGAAGACGGGGGCGCAAACTTGCCCGCCTTGGTGCAGCCCCGCGGGATCGTGGGGTTCGTCCATGGCGATATAGATGCAGACTTCGGGATTGTCCGCCGGGAAAAAGCCCGCGAACGAGGCATACCACTTGTGCGCCGCGTACGGCACTTTTTGCGCCGTGCCCGTCTTGCCCGCGACGGTGTAATTTTCCATGGCCGCGCGCACCGCGGTGCCCTCTTTGGTGACCACGGTTTTCAGCGCTTCCACCATCAGCTTCGCCGTGGCTTCGGAGACCACCTGCCGCGCCGCCACGGGCGGGAAACGGGTCACGACATTGCCACCCGCATCCAACAAACGGTCCACCAACAACGGGCGCATCAACACGCCCTTGTTCGCCAGCGCGCCCATCGCCATCATCATTTGCAACGAAGTCACCGAGACGCCCTGTCCCATGGGGATTTGGACGATGGAATCCTTGGTCCAATTCCGCGGCATCAAGCCCGGGGTCTCGTGCGGCAAAAGGATGCTGGTCGGCGCGCCAAACCCGAAATCCCGCATGTAACGATCCAACCGGGGCCGCTCCATGATCATGCCGATCTTGGCGGCACCGATGTTGGACGATTTCATCAGGACCCCCTCCACGGTCAAATCGCCGTGCGGACTGCTGTCGTGCAAAATTCGCCCCGCATACAGGAAGTGGCCGTTTTCGCAATTAATATGATCCGTCAAATGCACCAGGTTTTCGTTCAGCGCCCCGGCGATGACCACAATTTTGAAGGTCGACCCCGGTTCATGGTAGTCCATGATCAACCGGTTGCGGAGCTGATCGGCCGTGGTGTGCTCCATGTGGTTTGGGTCGAAATCCGGCAGGCTGCACATGGCCAGAATCTCCCCGGTCTTGGGCCGCATGACCATGCCGCTGATATAAGCCGGCTTTTCCTTGTCCTTGGCCTCCGCCAGCGCGCTCTCCAAAATCCCTTGAATGACCAGGTCCAGGGTCAGGCCGACATGCAGGCCGTCCCGGGGTTCCACATTTTCCTCCCGGTACTCGACCCGCTCGCGGCGGTACCCGTCGCGCTCCGTCACGCGCCAACCGCGGGTGCCGCTCATCCGCTGGTCCAGCATGGCTTCGATGCCCTCCAATCCCTTGATGTCATGATACGTCCCGTGGCTGTCCTTGCGTTCGCCGTCCCCGACGTAACCCAGGATATGGGACGCCAGATGGCCGTTGGGATAGCTCCGCAATTGATCGTCGGAGGGGTCCACAAAAATCGCGGAATACCGCAGCCCGTGGTAAAAGGCCTTTTCCGCCTTCGTCGGTTTGCGGTCCACGATGTGGGAGGGGAAATTGGTCATCGAATCATGCACCGCCTGCCAGACATCGGGCGGGACCTTGTGCTTGAGCACCACGAAGCGGTTGGTCACCGTCTGGCCATCCTCCCGCTCATGCGGCCGCGGCGTCAGCTTGAGGCCGAGTTCGGCTTCGTTCATGTCGAGCAGCGGCGCGATCCGGTGCGCGACTTCGGCGGCGTGGTCGCCGAGCAAGGCCGGGTCGGCGCAGACCGTTTTTACAAAGGTGCTCGTCGCCAGCACATTGCCCCGGCTGTCCACGATGTCCCCGCGGCGCGGTTCCAGTTGGAGAATCCGGTGCGTGTTGGTCCACACCTCCGCCTGCAAGTTCGCCCGGCGCAGCACCTGGAGATCGACCAATCGGTACGCGAGGCCGGAGTACGCCATCCCCAGGAGAATGACGATCAACCACCGCCGCCGTATTTGCACCGGATTGCTCATAACATTGCCTTTTACATCAGCTACCAACCGCACGCGCCGTTCGGTTCCTCTCCGAGGTCGGCGCGCGCGGTGGTAAATCGTCACTCAAGGTCCGGCCGGCGCGGGCGCTTCCGCCGCCGGTTCCGGCAGCCGGAGCAATTGGCCCGGCGCCGGGGCCACCAGCCCCAACTTGAGTTCCCGCACGCGCTCTTCGAGCGCTTTGGGCCGCAGCATCTGCTGGTAATCCCACCGCAGCTTGTCATTGGCGTCCCGCCAGTGCCGCAGCGTGACCTCGCGGGCCGATCGCTGCTGCGCCAACTCGAACACCAAGTTCTTCTGCCACACATAGCCCAAACCGGCCCCGATGATGAGGGCGCTCAACAAGAACGCCTTGACCACCGTCCGCACCGCCACCGGGGGCGTGCTGTCTTTGCCGTCACGAGCCATGTCAAAGTTTTTCCATAATCCGCAACTGCGCGCTGCGCGCCCGCGGATTCGCCGCCACTTCCGCCTCGCCCGGCGGTTTGGCCTTCCGCTCCACCCAGCACAGCTCCGGTGCCCGCGGCACCCGCAGCTCCGGCACGTCCACCAGCCCGGGAAACGTGTAATCCCGCGCCCGCGCCCGCCCAAATTCTTTCACTTTGCGGTCTTCCAACGAGTGGAAGGTCAGCACCGCCAACCGGCCCCCGGGCCGCAGGACGGCCAGCGCCGCCGCCAAGCCCCGCTCCAACGCCCCGAGCTCGTCATTCGTCGCCATCCGCAGCGCTTGGAACACGCGGGTCGCCGGATGCGCCTTGCGCCCGTGCCGCGGCGCCAACCGCTCGATCAATCCCGCCAATTGCGCCGTCGTCCGAAACGGCTGCGTCCGCCGGTCCAGCTCAATCGCTTTCGCGAACCGCCGCGCCTGGGGTTCCTCCCCCAGCGCCCAAAAAATGTCCGCCAACTCGTCCGCCGGCAGCTCGTTCACCAAGTCCGCCGCCGTGTGCTCCTGGCGCGCGTCTTGCCGCATGTCCAAGGGCCCGTCCTGCTGAAAACTGAACCCGCGCTCCGCCGTGTCCAATTGGTGGCTGCTCACACCCAAGTCCAACAGCACCGCGTCAAAATCCGTCCGCCCCGACAACTCCGCCAAATCGGCGAAATTTCCCCGTCGCACTTCCCAGCGCCCGGCGAATTCCGCCAGCCGCGCCGTGGCCGCTTCAATCGCGGCGCCATCGCGATCGCAACCAAACAGCCATCCATCCGGCCGGCTCGCGTTCAAGATGGCCGCCGCGTGTCCACCCCCACCGAGGGTCCCGTCGGCGCACCGGATTCCGGGGCGCACCCGCAGGGCGCTCAGGACCTCCGCTGTCATCACCGGCGTGTGGCTGTAAGTTGGCACGGGGCATGTTTCCGTTAAGCTGCGCCGGACGGGCCCGCGCCCCGGCGACGATTCGGGGTCCGGGCGGGTTTCACCACCATGGCGCCCGGCACCGGCGCCGGGGCGGCGGGAGCGGCCGCGGCGCCACCGTCGGCCGGCCGCTGCGGCACCACCAACAAGTCCGCTTCCAAAAGATCGTTGCGCATCACGCGGATCTCGGTCACCGCGAATTCCGTCTGCACCGCCGGCCCCGTCGGCCGACGCCGGGCCCCCCAGCTCCCGAACCAGCGGAGCGGGCTCAACCGGGACCACCAACTCCGGCGCCGCGGCGCGGCCACCGGCAAAGCAAACACCGCCAGCGGCGAGCACGAATGCACCGCCGCCCCCTCGCCCCGGCGCGGAGCCGGGCCCACGGGATGTCCCGCCACCATGCCGGCCGCCACCGCCCGGACGGATGCGATTGACGCCGTCTCCCGCTTCTCGCGGGTCGGCGGGGTCGGCATCGGTGCCGCGGGCGCGGGCGCCGGCGCCTCCGGTGCTTTGGCCACCGCGGGCAATTCGGGTCCCGCCGCCAACACCACGGACGCATCCCCCACCCGGGTCGCCTGCCCCACCGGCACGGCCGCCACCGCCGGCCGGATCACGGCCGCGGACGCGGCGGGGCTGGACGGGGGCGCGTCCGGTTCGGGTGCGGGCACCGCAAAGGGGTTCTTTCCATTGCCAAACCGCGGCAGCCGCCCCGCTTCCGTCATGCGGTACGGACTCACCGTGTCCTTCATGCCCATCAGGCTTTTGCCCGTCGCCAGTAATTTTCCGAAGCTCATAACATCACACCAATTTAAAGGCGTCCGCCAACAAGGCCGAGTCCGCCTGGCTCACTATTTCAAAGCGTTTTGGATTCCATATTTCAAACCGATCCACCAAACCGATGAGGACCGCTTCCGTGTCCTTCTCCAACCCGGCCTTCTTCGCCATGTCTTCGGGCAGCATCATGCGCCCGCTCTTGTCCAACTTGGCCGCGGCGGATTTACCGCCGATCAACCGGCGCAGGCTCTGCGCGTGGGGGTCCGCCGCCGGCATTTCCGAAATCTTCTTCACCAAGGCCTTCGCCTGCGCCGGCGGCAACACCAGGATGTTCGCGTCGGCCGCCGCGCCGCTCGGCCACAAAATCAGCATGAACTCCGTATCCGCCTGCGCCGGGCGCCATTTCGCCGGAATCGAAACCCGACGCTTGTCGTCTATCCCGTGGCGGAACTCCGATGAGTAAAACATCGGATCGCTGACGGGTTCGTCGGGCATTCAGTTATTCAGAGTTAGTTTGGGCGCGCGTCCCACAAGTTGTTCACAACGACCCAAATCATCCCATTTCATCCCACTGAAGTCAATAGTTTCGTGCATAAATTTTTGTTATTCGCGAGTTATTCACAAAATCGGGCCAAGGCACCAAACTCCCGCTTGGCAGCCCTCCCGGGCTCGGGCAGTCTATCCCCACCGGTCCGTCCCCCGGGGTGCGGGCGACTCGGACAATTAATCGCCTTTTAATATCGTTAACGTGTCTATTTCACGCCCAACCACTGCTAGTACGACCGTCTTTTCGCCCGCCACGGCGGACTTCGATTTCGTCCTGCCCCCCCATTTGATCGCCCAGCACCCCGCCCCCCGGCGGGACGCCTCGCGCTTGCTGATTTTTGACCGCCGCCATGCCATTTTGACCCACTCCGCCTTCCCCGACCTCCCCTCCCAACTCCGGGCGGGCGATGTCTTGGTCCTGAACAACTCCCGGGTCATCCCCGCCCGGCTCCGCGGCGCCCAACCGGTGACCGGCGGAAAGTACGAAATCCTGCTCTTGGAGGAAGTGGCGCAAAACGACTGGTGGACGATGCTCCGCCCTGGCAAGCGCGCCCGCTTGGGATCCGAAATCACCCTGCTGAACCCCGCCGGCCAACCCTCCGGCTTCACCGCCACCGTCCGGGAAATCAACCCCGAGGGCCACCGTCGGCTCACTTTTACCGGCTCGGGGGACTTGGCCGCGCACCTCGATGCGCTGGGCGAGTTGCCCCTGCCCCCATATATCGCCCGTCCCGACCCCGCCGCCACCCAAGCCGCCGACCGGGAACGGTATCAAACCGTCTACGCCGCCACCGCCGGCTCCGTTGCCGCTCCCACCGCCGGCTTGCACTTCACTCCGGAACTCCTGGCCCAAATCCGGGCCCGGGGCGTCGCCGTAGTCTTTGTTACCCTCCACGTCGGAGCGGGCACCTTTGCGCCGGTCAAAACGGAGGATTTGGCCGGGCACACCATGCACGAAGAGCGCTATTACGTCGGACCGGAGACCGCCGACACCGTCAATGCCGCCCGGACTGCGGGCGGCCGCATCTTCGCCGTGGGCACCACCTCGGTGCGGGTTTTGGAGACCGTGGCCGCGGCCCATGGTGGCCGCCTCGTTCCCGGGAGCGGCCGCACCCGGATCTTCCTGTATCCCCCGTGCCGTTTCCAAATCGTGGACGCCCTCTTGACCAACTTCCACCTCCCCCGCTCCACCCTGCTCATGCTCGTGAGCGCCTTCGCCGCCCCGGGCGAAACCACCGGCCGCGAACACATCCTCGCCGCCTACACCGCCGCCATCACCGCCGGCTACCGCTTCTTCAGCTACGGCGACGCCATGCTGATCCTCTGAGCAGCCGTTACAAACCATCGCCGCGCGCCGAACGGCCCAAACTATAGTCTGACCCCCAAAGGGGGTCAGACTATAGAATTTCCACTTTTTCCTACAATTGCCCCAAATTCCATCGACCGGTTCGCCACCCTTGTGCACCAACTTTGCGAAAACACCCGGATCTTGCCGCATGCCGAGGAATTCCGGGTTGCTACTGGCACGCTGGGGGCAATCGAGCTATCGTGATCTTCATGAAAGTGATGACGGTCGAAGAAGCCTCGCCCGGATTGGGCCGATTGGTGGAATTGGCTTTGGCGGGAGAGCAAATCCAGATCTTCCACGCCAGGGGTTGTGTCGAATTGCGCCCCGCTCGCCGTTTGGAACCACCCCCTTCACCGGCAACCGCCACCACACTAACGCCGCGGGAAGCGCTGCGGATGCTGCAAGTCGATGCCCGGCTTACTTCAGCGGAGATCGCCAACTTCGTCGCGGAGATGCAGGCAGAGCGTCATGGGGGCAACCCCTAGTTTTACTACCTTTTGCCAGTCAGCTTCGCCTGTCCAGATGCCGGCGAGGCGCCCTCACCGCCCATCCACGAACAAAAAGCTTGGCCGCGTTCCCACGCCCCCGCTAGTGTCGCGCCCAATGAATGGCGATGGCCGGAATCCAGCGGGAGCAAAGGCGGAATCCGAGAGTGCGCCCGCTCCCGGCCGGGCGGCAGCGTCCGCCGCCGGGCAATCGGGGCCGGACCGCGCCTTGGACCAATGGCGGGGCTTGGCTCTGCTTTTGGTCCTGATCTCCCACGGCTTTTTCTTCACCAACCGCGTCGATGGCATCGGCCGCGTGGGGGTGAACCTCTTCTTTTTCATCTCCGGCATCCTTGTTTTTCGTTCCCTCTCCCGCGGACCGCAGGGGTTTTGGACCGGGGCGCGCTATTTTTGGGTGCGGCGCACCCGGCGTTTGGTGCCGGCCAAGTATTTTTACCTCTTCGCCATGGCCGCCCTCGTGCTCTTGGTCGGTCAGACTGTGGCCCCGCCGGATTTCCGCCGCTCTTTTTTCAATTCCCTGCCCAGCTCGCTATTATATTACCGCAATTATTATCACGGTGGCATTCCGGGCGTGCGGGAAAACCTCACCGGACACCTGTGGAGCCTGGGCTGCGAAATGCAGTTTTATCTCCTGGCGCCGTTGCTTTATTTCGCGGGCGGCCGAACCTTCGCGCGCCGCGTAATCGTGTGGGGCCTGCTGCTGGCGGCACTGATGGCGGGCGGCGTGATCTGGCGCTCCAATATGGAGATCAAGTACACCTTTCAAGTCGCCGCTTGGCCGATGATGGCCGGGTTCTTCGCCCAATACCTTCGGGAAACCTTCCCCCGGGCCGCGACCGAGTTGGCCACCCCCTGCGCCTGGGCCGGCGCCCTCTCCCTGGCCGCCCTCACCCCGGTGCTCTTGCTGGCGGGCAAAAATGCCGTGGTGCTCACCGGCACGCCGCTGGTGGCGGGTTGCCTCGGCTGCTACCTGCTCGGCTTCGCGCCCCGCGGCCGCCTCGGCGGCGCCTTTCATTATCTCGGTAACCGCACCTACTCGATGTACCTCTGGCAGCAACCGTTGACCATCGGCGGCCTGCTGCCTTCGTGGTTGCATCCGTTCGGCAGCCTCCTCGCCGTGCCGTTGGGCGCCCTGAGCTTCCGTTATTTGGAGGAACCCTTCATGTCCAAATACCATTCCGGGTCTAAAAAGCCCGCCGCCCCACCCGCTTGAAAATCAACTCCCCTCGCGCCGCAAACGACTTGCCCCGCCGCCCCGTCCACCCTAAGCTCCCACCGCGATGAATACCTTTTCCCCCACCGAACTCTGGCAACGGTTTCAGCAATATTACACGGAATACCCCACCCTCGGCCTGGCGCTGGACTTGAGCCGCATGAATTTCAGCGCCGAGTTCCTCCAGCAAATGCGGGTGCCCTTGGAAAACGCCTTCATCGCCATGGCGGAATTGGAGAAGGGCGGCATCGCCAATCCCAGCGAACACCGCATGGTCGGTCATTACTGGCTCCGCCGCCCCGAAATCGCCCCCACCGCGAGCATCGGGACCGAAATCACGCAAACGCTGGCCGCCATCAAGGAATTTGCCGCCCGGGTTCATGCCGGCACGGTCCACGGCGCCGCCGGTCCTTTCCGCCACCTGCTCATCATCGGCATCGGCGGCTCCGCCCTCGGCCCCCAATTCGTCGCCCGCGCCCTCGGCCAGCCCGGCCAAGACAAGCTGGCCGTGCATTTCTTTGACAACACCGACCCCGACGGCATGGATCAAGTCCTCGCCGAACTCGCCGGCGGATTGGGTCAAACCCTCGCCGTGGTCATCAGCAAATCCGGCGGCACCAAGGAAACCCGCAACGGCATGTTGGAAGCCCAAGCCGCCTACGCCGCCGCCGGCTTCAAATTCTCCGATCACGCCGTCGCCGTCACCGGCGCGCTGAGCGAACTCGACAAATACGCCACCGCCAATGCCTGGCTCCATCGCTTCCCCATGTGGGATTGGGTCGGCGGCCGCACCAGTGAACTCTCCGCCGTGGGCCTGCTCCCCGCTGCCCTCCAAGGTTTCGACATCGACGCCCTCCTCGCCGGTGCCCGCGCCTGCGACGAAGTCACCCGCCAGCCCTTCTTGGTCAAGAACCCCGCCGCCCAACTCGCCCTCATGTGGTATTACATCGGCGACGGCAAGGGGACGAAAAACATGGTGCTCCTGCCCTACAAGGACCGCCTCGAACTCTTCGCCAAATACACCCAGCAATTGGTCATGGAATCCCTCGGCAAAGCCCAGGACCGCGACGGCAACATCGTCCATCAGGGCATTGCCGTTTTTGGCAACAAGGGCGCCACGGACCAGCATTCCTATGTGCAGCAATTGCGCGACGGCGTGCTCAATTTCTTCGTGACCTTCATTGAAGTGCTCCAGGACCGCCGGCAACCCTCCCTCGCGGTGGAAACCAACGTCACCGCCGGCGATTATCTCAGCGGTTTCTTCCTGGGCACCCGCCGCGCCCTGTATGAAAGCGGCCGCGAATCCATCACGCTCACGCTCCAAACCGTTTCCCCGTTCTCGGTCGGGGTGCTGATTGCCCTGTTCGAACGCGCCGTCGGGCTCTACGCCTCGCTGATCCGCATCAACGCCTACGACCAACCCGGCGTCGAAGCGGGCAAGAAGGCCGCCGCCGCCGTCATCGAACTCCAACACAAAGTCCTCGCCTACCTCACGGAAAAAGCGGGCCACGCCCTCACCTCCGCCCAGGTGGCCAGCGGCATCGGCGCCCACGACGATTTTGAAACGGTGTTCAAAATCTGCGAACATCTCGCCGCCAATCCGGACAAAGGCATTCGGCGCATCGCCGGCGGCACCCCCTTCCAAGCGGCTTACCAGAAAGCCTGAGCCGACCGCCGCACGATGAAAGTCCTGGTTCTCGGCGGCTCGGGCTTGGTGGGTTCCCATCTACTGCGCGCGGCGGCGGCGGCGGGTCACCCGGTCGTGGGCACCTACCGACGCCATCCGCTGCCGGGCTTGGTGCCCTTGGATGGCGCCGACACCCCGGCCATGGCCCGGCTGCTCGCGGCCGAACGGCCCGATGCCGTGATCCACGCCGGCGGTTGGACCTGGGTGGACGGCTGCGAGGATGACCCCGCCCGCGCCTTCGCCGAAAACGCCGAACAACCCGCCGCGTTGGGCCGTTTGTGCCACGTCGCCGGCATCCCGTTCGCCTACATTTCCACCAGTTACGTTTTTGACGGCGAGAGCGGACCTTATCCTGAGTCGGCCATGGCGAACCCCATCAACGTTTACAGCCAGTCCAAATGGGCGGGGGAACAACAGGTGCTGGCGGCCACGGAGGGCGCCGCCCTCCTGCCCCGCGTCATCTGCGTTTACGGCCGCGAAGCGCAAAAGAAGAATTTCGGTTACCAAGTCCTCACCGCCCTGCGGGAGGGCCGCACCTTGACCCTGCCTGCGGACCAGTGCGGCAACCCTACCTGGGCCGGGGACATCGGCCGCTGGGTGATCCGCCTGCTGGAACTTCGGGAACGCGGCGTCTGGCATCTTGGCGGCCCTTGGCCCGAATGCACCCGCCCCGAGTGGACGGAACGCCTCGTCGCGGCCTTCCGCCAGGCCGGCGTCGTCCCCCACCCCGCCTTCACCCTGCGCACCGTCACCACGGCCGAACTCGGCCAAAAGGCCCGCCGCCCCTTGCGCGCGGGGATGATTTCCGAGCGCACCGGCTCCCTCGGTTTCCAACCCTCCGATTTCAACGCCACCGTGGCCGAACTCCTCACCGCCCCCAACCCCGCATGAAAACTGTTGCCGTCCTTGGCGCCTCCACCGACCGATCCAAATACGGCAACAAAGCCGTCCGCGCCTTCCACCGGGAAGGCTGCACCGTCTGGCCCGTCAACCCGAAGGAGTCCACGGTCGAAGGCCTGCCCGCCTACAAAAGCATCCAGGACGTCCCCGGCCGGCCGGAAATGATCACGGTCTACCTCCCGCCCGCCGTCGTGCTCAAAGTGCTGCCCGACATCGCCGCCCGCGGCTGCGACGAACTGTGGCTCAACCCCGGAACGGAATCCGCGGAAGTGTTGGCATCCGCCACCGCCCTCGGCCTGAACGTGATCCAAGCCTGCAGCCTCATCGAGGGCGCAGGGGTTTCCCCCGAGGATTTCTGAAAATCCGTCGGATCGGTCAGATCAGTCTGATCCGACCGATCGCACCACTCAGATTCGCAAAAAGATCTTCCGGCGGTACATCCAAAGCAGGATCAGCCACAGCACCAAAAACGTCGCCGCGCCGTGAATACTTCCCGCGTAGCCCGGCCCGGCGAAGCCAAAGATTTTTGAGCCCAAGTTGACTGTCAGGTTGCGACTGATAAACCCCTCGAACAAGTGGGCCATGCAGTAGGCGGCGATCGAATTCATCCCGATGACGATCAGCGGAAACGCCCACGCGCGGTGCTGCCGCCAATCCATCACCGTGTAAAACGCGGCCAGGAACAGGCAGCACCACCCCCCGCTGAACAGCACCCACGCCGGGGTCCAAATCCGCTTTACGGTCGGGCAGAGCCCCGTGGCATTCGCCAACCATCCCGCCGCCAGGCCCGCCAAGCCCGCCAACACCAGCCAGCGCACTTTCTCCGCCGGCGTGCGCACGCTGCGCAACACTCCGCCCGCGATCAGCCCCAGCACCATGGTCGCCAAGGTCGGAATGAAGCTGAGGGTCGAGTAACCGCCGCCGTTGTGAGTGAACACTTTCTCCCGCGGGAACAGGTTCAACCACCAAGTATCGAAAGCCCACGCCAGATTGCTATTCTTCTGCCAATGCGCCGCCAACCCGGTCAACCCGTGCTCCCGCAGCCAGTCCGCGGACACCCCCACCTTGGCGTAGTCAAAATCCGCCCCCGGCAAGGGGTAGGCCACAAAAGCGGCCCAATAGCCCACCACCAAAACGCCGAACGCCACCCACTGCCACCGCACCGCCCGAAACCCCAGCAAAAACAGAAACCCGTAACCCAAACCGATCTGCGACAAAGTGTCTTCAAACGTCCAGTAGGTCATGCTCCGCGCCGGCCCGGTCCGCAGCCACACCCCCAGCAGAATCAACAGCAGCGCCCGCCAAAACGCGTGCCCGGTCATCTTGCCCCACGATTCCCCGCGCGCCAACCGGCCCGCCAGGCTGAACGGCAGGGCCACGCCGACCAAAAACGAAAACGAGGGCTGGATCAGGTCGTGCAGCGAGCACCCGATCCATTCCACGTGGGATTGGTGCCACGCCAGGAACCGCCACAATCCGCTCTCGGGAAAATTGCGCGCCAACCGGCCGAAATCAAACGCCTCCCCCATCATCAAAAACATGACCAACCCCCGGTAGGCGTCCATCGAAGCCAAACGGTTCGGCAAGGGAGCGCGGGCCGGCGCCGCACCGGCCGGAGTGGGTGCCTCGGTGGCGGCAGGTGTGCTTATGGTCGTGGTCATAAGTTTGGTGTTTTCAGCATTGCGGCGGCGGCCTTTCCGCCCCGGGATCGACGCATCCTCCCCCATTCCGCCGCCCCGCACAAGCCCGCGTGCCCGCCGGCGCGCCGGTTGTGCCCGCAAGGCCTTGAGCCATCCGCCGCCCACCGCCGGCTTCCCCGCATGGGATTTTGCTTTCGGGCCGGACCGGGATGCGGTAACAAGGCGGGGCTATGATCGCCCTCAGAACCAGTCTTTTTGCGGCCTGCTGGCTGGCCGCGGCCGGCACCTTGCTCAGCGCCGACGCCCCCCCCGCCCCGAAAGTCGTCCCCCGCATGCCCCCGCCCGGCATCGCCGTGCCGCCGGCCATCCAGGCGGAACTCAAGGCGGGCGTGGCCGCCCTCGGCCGCGAAATCGCCGCACTCCAGGCCAAGCCCGCCGCGCAAGCCCTGCTGCCGGATGTGCAAATCTATTTCAACGCGGTCCGCTACGCGTTGGAGGACGACATTTTCTACCGCACCAACGAATTCGCGGACGCGCGCAAGCTGCTCGCCGAAGGCCATGAACGGGCGCAAGCCCTGGCTCAAGGCAAAGCCCCGTGGGACACCGCCACCGGCCTGATCGTGCGCGGCTACCGCTCCCGAATCGACGGCTCGGTGCAACCCTACGGCATCCTGGTGCCCGCCGGCTACGACCCGAAGAACGGCCGCGCCTACCGCTTGGATTTTTGGTTTCACGGCCGGGGCGCCAACTTGAGCGAACTCAGTTTCATCACCGACCGCGAAACCAAGACCGGCGAATTCGCCCCGGCGGACACCCTGGTGCTGCACCCCTACGGCCGGTATTGCAATGCCAACAAATTCGCGGGCGAAACCGACACCTTCGAGGCGTGGGACAACGCCAAAACGCACTATTCCATCGATGCCAACCGCGTGAGCGTGCGCGGCTTCTCCATGGGCGGTGCGGTGGCCTGGCATCTGGCCGGCCACTACGCCTCGCTTTGGGCGGCGGCGAACCCCGGCGCGGGCTTTGTGGACACGGCCATCTTCCAAAAGATCTATCAGCGCCCGCGCAAAACCAACCCTTCCTGGTACGAACAACGCACGTGGCACCTGTATGACATCACCGATTACGCGGCCAACTTGTACAATTGCCCCGTGGTGGCCTACAGCGGCGAGATCGACGGTCAAAAGGAAGCGGCGGACCTGATGGCCCACGCCATGGAATTGGAAGGGCTGGAGCTCACGCACATCATCGGCGCCAACACCGCGCACAAATACGAAGCCAAAGCCAAGGCCGAAGTCGCCCGCCGGATGGACGCCCTCGCCGCCCAGGGCCGCGACCCGCTGCCCAAAAAGGTGCGCTTCACCACCTGGACCATGCGCTACAACCAACAAGCCTGGGTGACGGTGGATGGCTTGGACAAACACTGGAACCGCGCCCGTGTGGAAGCCGAAATCCAATCCACCAACCGGGTGACGCTCACCACCACCAACGTGACCGCCCTCACCCTGGCCATGCCCGCCGGGTTGGCTCCGTTCGCCATCGGAACGCGTCCGACCGTGACGATCGACGGCCAGGATCTGACGGTTCCCGCCGTGGCGAAGGATCGTTCCTGGACGGCACATTTCGAGCGGCTGTCGCAAACGTGGACCCCGGTGACCATGAGCTTTCCGCTCGAACTCCACAAAGGCCACGGTTTGCAGGGGCCGATTGACGACGCGTTCATGGATTCTTTCATCATGGTCCACCCCACCGGCGTCCCTTTCTCAGCGCAGTTTAGCGCTTGGGCGTCCGCCCGCGAACGCGCCGCCCTGCGGGAATGGCGCCTGCAGTTCCGGGGTGAGCCGCGGGTGAAAAAGGACACCGAAATCACCGCCGAGGACATCGCGAACAATAATTTGATCCTCTGGGGCGATCCCGGCTGCAATCGACTGCTCGCGCGGATCGCGGACCGGTTGCCGATCCAATGGGATTCCCGGCACATCCGCTTGGGGCCGAACACTTGGTCGTCCGCGACCAACGCCCCGGTGTTCATCTACCCCAATCCCCTCAACCCGCAGCGGTATGTGGTGGTCAACAGCGGCTTCACGTTCGCCGACGAAGCCCCCACCAGCAATGCCCTCCAAATTCCCAAGCTGCCGGATTACGCGCTCCTGGATATGACCGCCCAGGACGCGGTTACGGCCGCCGGATTCTTTGACGAACAGTGGCAGTATTCGCCGCTCCCCTGATGCCGGTGAGCATCAGGACCGCCGCTGAAAGCGCGCGCGCTCGCGCTGATTGTAAGCCGTGATGTCCTCGGCAACCGTGCCGAGGGCGTCCCCGATGCTGCGGATGAAGTTGTCGCAACTGGAGGCCAAGCCCCCCAGGGCGATCACCGTGTCCCGCTCGGCGAAATCATCCGTCACGGCCAGCACTTGCCCATAAGGGGCCATGCGGTGGGCCACCCGTTCAATGATTTGATCCGCGGTTTGCCCCGCCCGGGAGTAGATGATTTCCAATTCGGGCGTGGACTCCAGGCTCGCGCCGCGGCTGTCGCGGCGGTTGCCGTCGAAAACGATCGTGATGGGGGTGACGATGGCGTCCCGGTACGCGGTCAGCACCCGCACTAATTCCTCGCGGGCCTCCGCCGAATACCGCGGCTTGCCCTCCGCCACTTCCGGCCACTTGTGCAGGAGGCTGTAGCCATCAACCAAAATGCGCACCAACGCCATGCCCTTAACCTAGCCCGGCGCGGCGGTTTTGACAGGTGAATTCCGCCGTGTCCCCCGGCGGCCGCCCATCCCCTCCATCCCGTGCGCCGCCCCCCGCAATTTAAAACTGACAAGCGGGCCGAAATGGCGTTAATTCATGCCGTTCTATGCCGAAGCGCACCGACATTCATTCCGTTCTCATCATCGGCGCCGGGCCAATTATCATTGGTCAGGCGTGCGAATTCGACTATTCCGGCACGCAGGCGTGCAAAGCCCTGCGGGAGGAGGGTTATCGGGTCATTCTGGTCAATTCCAACCCGGCGACCATCATGACCGACCCCGAATTCGCCGACCGCACCTATATTGAACCGATCACGCCGCAATGCGTGGAGAAAATCATCGTGCGCGAATTGGCGGAGCTCAAGCGCCTCGGCGCGGTGGGCAAACTCGTGCTGCTCCCCACCCTCGGCGGCCAAACCGCCCTCAACACCGCCATGGCCTTGCACCGCACGGGCGTGCTCGAGAAGTACGGCATCGAAATGATCGGCGCCAACGCCCGGGCCATCGAACGCGGCGAAGATCGCCAGATTTTCAAAGATTTGATGATCGAAATCGGCTTGGACGTGCCCATCAGCGGCACGGCGCACAATCTGGCCGAAGCCCAGGCCGTCGCCGAGCGCATCGGCCGCCTGCCCCTGATCATCCGCCCGGCCTACACCTTGGGCGGCACCGGGGGCGGGATCGCGTACAACCGCGAGGAGTTTGAGGAAATCGCCAAGCGCGGCATCGAGCTCTCCCCGGTCTCGGAAATCCTCGTTGAGGAATCGCTGCTGGGCTGGAAGGAGTATGAAATGGAAGTCATGCGCGACCGCACGGACAACTGTGTCATCATTTGTTCCATCGAAAACTTCGACCCCATGGGGGTGCACACGGGCGATTCGATCACCGTGGCGCCGATCCAGACCCTCACGGACAAGGAATACCAGATCATGCGCGACGCCTCCTTCGCGGTCATCCGCGAGATCGGGGTGGAAACCGGCGGGTCGAACATCCAATTCGGCGTGAACCCGGAAAACGGCCGCATGGTCATCATCGAGATGAACCCCCGCGTGAGCCGCTCCAGCGCGCTGGCCTCCAAGGCCACGGGCTTCCCCATCGCCAAAATCGCCGCCAAACTGGCCGTCGGCTATTTGCTGGACGAAATCCGCAACGACATCACCCGCGAAACGCCCGCGAGCTTCGAACCCACCATTGATTACGTGGTGACCAAGATTCCCCGCTTTGCCTTCGAAAAATTCCCGCAGGCGGACCCCACGCTCAACACGCAGATGAAATCGGTCGGCGAGGCCATGGCCATCGGCCGGACCTTCAAGGAATCGCTCCAAAAATGCCTGCGCTCCCTCGAAATCGGCCGCAGCGGCTTGGGCGGCGACGGCAAACCTTGGCGCGTCGGCACCGAAACTTACGGCGACCGCGACCTCCTGCCCCGGGATGTCATCACCCGCAAACTGAGCGTGCCCAACGCCGAACGCATCTTTTTCATCCGCCATGCCATGCGGGCCGGCTTCTCCTTGGCGGAGATTTTCCAACTCACCAAGATCGACCCTTGGTTCCTCACCCAGATCAAGGAAATCGTGGACTTCGAGGAAGTCCTGGCCCGCGAGGGCGCCCGCGCGAATTAAGGCGGTTGTTCCGCACCCGACCGATTCACCCAGCCCCGGGCTGGATTGGTGCGGTCGGGTAGCGCCGTCCATTCTGTCCCGACCGTCCATTTGGTCCATTGGCGGTGGCCCGGCCGTTCCCGCGCGCAAAAACTTGAGGCGCGGGGGCGGATTTGTGATGGTGGGGACATGGTGTTCGAGATGTATTCCGTGCGCGTCGGTCTGTTGGTGGTGGCGGTACCCGCCATCTACTGGCTGCTGCTCGCGCTCGGTCGCCGCCTGAAACGCCGCCACGGCGTGCGCTTGGGTTGGGCCTACCAACTCTTTGCCGCCTGCCTCTCCCTTTACGTTCCTGGATTGGCCCTCCAGTTCGACTGGCCTTTCATCAAACACCTGGGTGCGGCCACCGTCCTCCTGGGAGCCTTGTTCGCCAGTGCGATGATCGACCGGTTCCTGTGGGAATTGTATTTCGAAAAAGGCCACCGGGTCAAAATCCCCAAATTCCTCAGCGACCTCGCCCGCCTCGTGCTCCTCGTGGTCGCGGTGTTCGTTGTGCTGGATGTCGGTTATGACCAAACGCTCAAGGGCCTGCTGACGCCGGGGGTGATCGCGGTCATTGTCGGCATCGCCATGCAGGACCTAATGGGGAACCTGGTCTCCGGCATCGCCCTGCAACTGGGCAAACCCTACGTCTTGGGCGATTGGCTCTGGGTGGAAAACCAGTACGCCAAGGTCTTGGAAATCAACTGGCGCTCCACCCGCCTGCGCACCCTCGATGACATCACCATCGATGTGCCCAACCGCGACTTGGCCAAGGCCACCATCACCAACCTCAACCAACCCCAGCGCCGCCACGCCATGCGGCTCACAGTGAACACCGAATACTCCGCCCCCCCGGCCGAGGTTAAACGAATTCTCCAGGCCGCCGCCGCCACCGCCACCGGCGTGGTGGCCGAGCCCGCGCCCTTGGTTTTTCTCAAGAATTTCGGCGATTTCGCCGTGGAATACGAATTGAAGTTCTGGATGGATGACCACGAACTTTACCCCGCGGTCTGCGATACCATCCGCACCACCATTTGGTACAGTTTCCAACGCCACGGTTTGCGCATCCCCTACCCCGTGCGAACCCTGCACCGGGACACGCCCGCCCGGGAAAACCGCCCCGGCGTGACGCCGGTGATTCGCCACAGCCTGCGGCAACAGCCCCTCTTCCAATGCCTCACCGAAGCGCAATTGGACACCCTCCTGGCGGCCGGCCGATTCACGCGCTACGGCGCCCATGAAACCATCATCCGCCAGGGCGACGCCGGCGCTTCCATGTTTATCCTGGTGCGCGGGGAGGCGCAGGTCACCGTGGCGCGGACCAAGGGCCCCCTGCCGATCGCCGAGTTGGGTGCCGGGGACTGTTTTGGCGAGATGTCCCTCCTCACCGGCGAGCCGCGGAGCGCCACCGTGAAAGCCCGTTCGGATTGTGACACTGTGGAAATTGACAAAGCCGGTCTGGCGGCCAGCCTGCGCGAAAGTCCCGAGCTTCTGGAACAACTCAGCGCCCTGCTGGCCCGCCGGCAAATGAGCACGGAGGCCATGGTGGCCGCCCGCCTGGATCCCACCACCGCCCTGGCCCGCCAAAATGAATTCCAAAACACCTTTGCCTGCCGATTAAAGGCTTTTTTCGAATTGTAAGCCCCCCCGCCGCCTCCGCCGGCCGCCGATTGGGCGGTTGACAGCGCGCGCCAACGACTGTCATCTTTTTCCCCCATGCGCCGCCGCCCCAAATACCAGCTGCCGCACCAGCGAAGCTCGCTGGTTCACGGGCTGTACTGGTTGCTGGCGCTGGCGCTGATTGGGGCCATCGCCTGGGTTTGGTGGCGCACCTCGGAATCCCCCCGCCCCGTTCCGGCCGGCCCGATGCCCGCGCGACCGGTGGTGCCCCGCGCCCCCGCCAGCCCGGCTCCGGTGCGGTCTGGTCCGACTCCCACGCCACCACCAGCTCCGGCCACCAATCGGGCCGCCACCCCGCCGCCCGTGCCCCCGCCGGCGTTTTCCTACCCGCTCCCGCCGACCGCGCCGCCACCGGTGGCCAATTCCGTCCCCGCCGCCACCGCCATCACCATCCCCCCCGTTCCACCGCCCGTCGGGTCGACCGCGCCGCCCGCCTTCCCCACCAATGGACCACCGGTCACCCCACCGCCCCCGCCCGACACCTGGCCGCGGCCCGTTCAAAACGCCTTCGAAGCCCAGGTTGCCCTGCTGGCGCATGGCATCTCGTCCGGCTCGCTCGACGGCGCGCCGGGGGCGCAGACGCGGGCCGCGCTCCTGGCCTTTCAGAAGCAGCAGCTCCTGCCCGCCACCGGCGAGTTGGACCCCGCCACCGCCGGCCGCCTGCTGCTCCCCCAGTCCCCCTTGGTCACCTACACCATCACCTCGAACGACCTCGCCCGCCTCCACCCCCTCCCGCATTCGTGGCTGGCCAAATCCCGCCAGAGCTCTTTGGAATATGAATCCCTCCTGGAATTGGTGGCCGAAAAAAGCTTCGCCCACCCCCGGCTCATCCGCCGTCTCAACCCGGGCTTGGACTGGGGCGCGGTCCGCGCCGGCGCGCGGCTGCAATTGCCCAATTCCGTCTATCCCGAACCCCGGGCCAAAGCCGCCCTGATCCGCATCCAACTGGCGGACAAAACCCTGGAAGCCTTTGACGCCGGCGGCCGGCTCCTCGTCCACTTCCCGTGCAGCATCGCCCATCGCGTGGAGAAGCGGCCCGTGGGCGATCTGCACGTCGCCGGCGTGGCCCTGCGCCCCACCTACACGTTTGATCCCGCCGTCTTCCCCGAATCCGAGGAAGCCCGCAAAATCAACCACCGGCTCATCCTCCCCCCCGGCCCGAACAATCCCGTGGGCGTGGCGTGGATCGGTTTGGACCGTCCCGGCTACGGCATTCACGGCACCCCGGCCCCCGAGGATGTCGGTCGCACGGAGTCCCACGGCTGCTTCCGTTTGGCGAATTGGAACGCCGCGTATCTGGCCCGCCTCGTCTCCGTCGGCACCCCCGTCCGCGTGACCGAGTAGGCCATGAGCACCAAGTACAGCTTCCGCCTCCAGAGCCGCGACCATCTCCGGACCCTGCCCCCCAAGGTCATCATCGGCCAACAGGACACGGAAACGGCGGCGCACGTCGTCCTCAAATTCCTCGCCTACATTCTGTTCTTCCGGGAACGGCTCCAACTGGAAGCCCACCTCCACCAGGACAGCATCCCCTTTGTGCCCGACCTCGTGCAGTTGGACTACGAATTGCGCCCCCGGCTCTGGGTCGAATGCGGCGAGTGCGGCGTGAACAAACTCAACAAGCTCGCGGTCAAGGTCCCCGAAGCCGAAATCTGGATTCTCAAGCGCTCCCCGGAGGCCGTCGAACACCTCCTCCGCGCCATGGCGCGCGAGGATCTCCGGCGCGGCCGTTACCGGCTCCTCGGCTTCGATCCCGCCATGTTCGACGAATTGTGCGCCCTGCTGCGCCCCCGCAACGACCTGCTGTGGGTCACCGGCGGGTTCGAACCCCCGGCCTTGCAATTCGATTTCAATGGCCTCTGGTTCGATACGCAGTTCTCGGTCTTCGCCTTTTGATCCGTTCCCGCCCCCCTCCGGCCGCCGGCCCGCCAGTTATTCACAACGACAGTCTTTGTCCCACCTCCGGGCGCACCATCGCGCCAACGATCCAATGAATGCCGCGATGAAACCAAAAGAAACCTTCCTCCGACTGCTGCAGCAACCGCCCGCGGGCGCCCTCGTCCCCGACCTCGGCCTGGCCTTTGCCTGGGCGCTCAACCTGCACCCCGACCGCATCCCTGCCGACGTGCCCGGGGCGGCGCGGCGGTTCCGCGATCGCCTGGCCCCGCACGCCACGCAACCGGGGGTTGCCCCGTCCCGGGGAAACCGCTAACCTGCCCGCGCGGTAAGAAAACCACATCACCGACCCAATCCAGCTTATGGCCGTCCCCACCCTGCTGACCACCTCGTCGCTGAACGAAACCTTCGGCGGCGTCACCTACCACATCGAGGGCGAATTGGTGCCCGTGCTCCACTTGGAACTCGACCGCGTGGGCATTTATTTCGAGCACCACATTCTCCTCTGGAAAGATCCCGCCGTGGAGGTGCACCTCAAGCCCATGCGCGGTCTGCTCAAACGCATGCTGGCGGGCATGCCGGTCTTCCTCACTGGCGCCCGCGGCCCCGGCCGCATCGCCTTCAGCCGGGACGGCGTCGGCCACGTCTTCGCCCTCCATCTGGAACCCGGCGGCTCCGTGGACGTGCGCGAACACCAATTCCTGGCGGCCACGGACACGATTGATTTCACCTTCACCCGCGTCCGGGGTGCCGCGAACATGCTGCTGGGCGGCAGCGGCTTCTTCATCGACACCTTTTCCTGCCGCCAACAGGCGGGCATCCTCTGGTTGCACGGCTACGGCAATGTCTTCGAGGTGGTCCTCGCCCCCGGCGAACAAATCGACATCGAACCGGGTGGTTGGGTGTACAAGGAACCCACGGTCCAAATGGAAACCATCTTCCAAAGCCTCACCATCGGCATCTTCGGCGGCGGCGGCCAGATCTTTTGGAACCGCTTCACCGGCCCCGGGCGCGTCGGCCTGCAGTCCATGTACATCCACGCCTCCACCGACGAATGAGCCCCGTACCACCCGTGCCCGTGCCCGCCCGCTGGCGGGACGAAATCGCCGAAGTCCTTGTCAGCGAACCGCAACTCGCCGCCCGCGTGGCGGAACTCGGCGCGGCCCTCACGGCCGACCTGGCGGGGCGGGACCTGGTGGTCGTGGGCTTGCTCAACGGCACCGCCCTCTTCCTCGCCGACCTGGTCCGCCGCCTCGACCTGCATTTGGAATTGGATTTCCTCGGCGTTTCCAGCTACGGCCACGGCACCACCTCCGGCGCGCTGACCTTCACCAAGGAACTCCGCCTCCCCGTGCGCGGCCGCACGGTGCTGCTGGTCGATGACATCCTCGACACCGGCCGCACCTTCCAAGCCGTCCTGCAGCGGCTCCACGCGCTGGGCCCCCGGGAAATCAAAACCTGCGTCCTCTTGGACAAACCCGCCCGCCGGGTGGTCCCGGTCACCGCCGACTACATTGGCTTCCAGATTCCCGACCATTTTGTGATCGGCTACGGGCTGGACTACGCCGAACGCTACCGCCAGCTTCCCTTTGTCGGCATCCTTCACCCCGCCGTTTGCCCTCCCGGTCCCGCCCCGGCCCCATGACCGTCACCGTCCACTTTTACTCCTACTATAAGGAGTTGACCGGCTGCGCGGACACGACCGCGACCGTATCCGCGCCGGCCACCCTGCGCGAGCTCGTGCGCGAACTCCAAGTCCGCTTCCCGCGCCTGGCCGCCTTGGAGAACACCATGCTCCTCGCCGTCGGCGTCGAGTACCAGCCCCGCGATTATATCCTGCGCGAAGGCGATGCCGTCGCCCTCTTCCCCCCCGTCCAAGGTGGTTGAAACCGCCCTTCCCCGCATGCGCCGCGAACTCCACCTCACCACCGCTCCGATCGATGAAGCCGCCTTGGTCGCCGCGCGGCCCCGCGATCCCGCGCTGGGCGCCGTACTGCATTTCACCGGCGTGGTCCGCGGCACCGAAGGCGCCCACCCGATTCGCGCGCTCGATTACGAAGCTTTTGAAGCCATGGCCCGCCACCAGTTCGGGGTCCTCTTCGACGAAATCGCCCGTCGCTGGCCCATCGCCTCCGTGCGCCTCGTCCACCGCCTCGGCCCCGTCGCCGCCGGCGAGCCCTCCCTGTGGGTCGAACTCACCGCCCCCCATCGCGGCGAAGCCTTCGCCGCCGCCCAATGGCTCATCGACGAAATGAAACGCGTCGTCCCCATCTGGAAACACCCCGTGGCGTGAACGCCACCGCGGCCCGGATCTCGCTTGGTTCGATCCGTCCGATTCGTCTGCTTCGTCCGATTCTCCCAATTTTGCCCTCCGGGCAGGGCTAAATACGGTGCCCTTTCCCGCTCGCTTTGGTCTTTAAAGCGGCGTAGTCTGTCCCGGTATGTTCGCTCCCGCATCCATCGCCGATTTGCGCCGAAATTACTCCCTTGCCGGACTGCGCCGCGCCGATCTCGCGCCCGACCCGCTGACCCAATTTCACACTTGGTTCGCCGCCGCCCTCGACGGCGGAGTGCTTGAACCCAACGCCATGACCTTGGCCACGGTCGACGCCGCGGGCCAACCTTCCAGCCGCATCGTGCTGCTGAAAGCGGCCGATGACCGCGGCTTCGTCTTCTTCACGAATTATGCGGGCCGCAAAGGCCGCGAACTGGCGGACAACCCCCGGGCGGCCCTGACCTTCTTTTGGCCGCAGTTGGAACGACAGATTTGCATTGCGGGCACCGTCACCAAGGTGAGTCGGGACGAATCCGCCAATTATTTTCAATCGCGCCCCTTCGGCAGCCGCTTGGCTTCCTGGGCTTCGCGGCAGAGTGAACCCATCGCCGACCAAGCCTTGCTGCATGAACGCTTGGCGGCGGTCCGGGCCCAGTATGACGGAGCGGAAGTGCCGCTGCCACCCTACTGGGGCGGCTACGCGCTCACCCCCCACCGGGTCGAGTTTTGGCAAGGTCGTCCGGACCGCTTGCACGACCGCTTGCAATACGAACGCGACGCCGCCGGCGGTTGGGAAATCACCCGGCTCAGCCCCTAAGGCGGTCCATCGGCTCACTCCGCCCCGCGCCGGAGCTTGGCCTTCAGGGCCCGCCCTCCAGGGTTGCTTCCCCGCCGGTTTGGGGGTAGTCTGCGCCCATGTCGGCGATCACTCAACCCCTGCCCACGGCCGGTTTGGCCGCACCGGCGTCCCACGCCCAAGCCGCTTCGCGCCTGCCTTGGCATTGTTTTGCCGTAGTCCTGGCCGCGCTCTGCATCCCCATTGGCGTCATCTGGGACATTTCCTGGCACGAGACCATCGGGCGCGACACCTTCTGGACGCCCGCCCACATGATGATTTACCTCGGCGGCGCCCTGCCCGGAATGCTCTGCGGCGCGCTGGTGATCCAGCAAACCTTTTGGCCGCGACCAGGCGAACCGGAAGCCCTGGTCCGTTTGTGGGGCTTTCGCGGTTCCTTTGGTGGTTGGGTTTGCATCTGGGGCTCGTTGGCCATGCTGGTCAGCGCCCCGTTTGATAATTGGTGGCATGACGCCTACGGCCTGGATGTCCAAATCCTCAGCCCGCCGCATTCCCTGCTGGCCTTGGGGATGTATGGGGTGGCCATCGGGGCCATGCTCCTGATTCTCGCCTGGCGCAACCGGGCGGAACCCGGCCAACAAGCCATCGCCAACACCCTCTTTTTTCTCTCCTGCGGCACCTTGGTGACCATGGTGACGGTGTTCATTCTCGAAATGACCTTCCCCAACCGCCAGCACGGGGCGGAGTTCTACCGCGCCGTGTGCGTCACCGCCCCGTTCTTCCCCGTCGCCGCCTCCCGCGCCACCGGCCTCCGTTGGGCCGCCACCGCCGCCGCCGGCATCTACATGCTCATCGCGGCGCTGATGTTGTGGATCTTGCCGCTGTTCCCCGCGCACCCCATGCTCGGACCGATCTACAATCCGGTCACCCACATGGTGCCGGAACCGTTTCCCCTTTTGACCGTGTTTCCCGCGCTGGCCCTGGACTTGCTCTTGCGCGCCTTGGGCCGCGGCCGGGGATTTTGGCGGGACACGGCCTTGGCTTTGTTGCTGGGCGCCGCGTTCTTCCTCGTCTTCCTGGCGGTGCAATGGCCGTTCGCCACGTTCCAACTCTCCCCGGCGGCCCGTAACCCCTTCTTCGGCGGCGACATGATGTGGGATTACAACGCCTCCTTGGGCGATTGGAACCATCAATTCTGGGAACGCAAAGGTGAGGTCCTTGATGTCCTGACCCTGCGGGCGGGCGCGGTGGCCGCCGGTTTGGCCGCCGTGCAATGCCGCCTGGCGCTCGCCTTCGGCAACTGGATGGCCGGAGTCAAACGATGAACTCCCACTTTGTAACCGCCGTCGTCGCCGCCCTGCGGCGGCGGTTCGCCCGCGGACTTTGGCTCGCCGCCGCCTTGCTTTGGCCGCTCGCCGCCACGGCGCATCTCGGCAGCCCGAATGTGTTCTTCGAAGGTCCGGCCGGGCCGTTCCTGGTGCGGGTCATCATCGAAACGCCAACCGTGGTGCCCGGTTTGGCGCAAGTGCATGTGCGCGTCCTGGGTGGCCGGCCGGAAAAGGTCACCCTCCTGCCGG
>CAIYZC010000584.1 GCA_903930565.1 uncultured Pedosphaera sp. | reverse complement strand
GGCGTCGAAGCCCTCGGTTAAATCCACAATATCCACCAAGTGGTGCGGTACGCGTGCCTGTTCCGCCCGGGAGGGTTTGGCGGTGCCGATGTCCAGGCCCCGGTACACCTGCATGGAATCCACCGAGACGATTTCACCGTTCAGTTGTTCCGCCAGCACCAGGGCGACAGCCGATTTGCCCGCGGCGGTGGGGCCGGCGAGGAGCAAGGGTTGGGGAACGGCCGCGGACATGCGGGGCGGGTTCAAGCGGCCGGACGGGGCACGGGTGTCAGCGGCGGCTTGGGGCGGGGCAGGAGGCAATAGAGGGCCAGCCCGGCGGCGAGAATGCCCAGCCCAACGACTTGGGCCGTGGTCGCCACGCCCCCGAGGTAATGCACGGTGTAATCCCCCCGGAATGACTCCACGAAGGAACGCAGCGCGGCATAACCAATGAGGTAGAGGGCGAAAATCTGGCCGTCGAAGGTCTTATGCCGGTAGCGCCAGGCCAGAAAGGAGTAGAAGCCCAGGCTGATCAGGGAGTCGTAAATCTGAGTGGGATGCACGCCGATCCCATGGGTGATATGGGTTTCCGGAAAATGGATGGCCCAGGGCAAATCGGTGGGGCGGCCGTAGCAACAACCGTTCATCAGGCAGCCCAACCGGCCGAAGACATAGCCGAGGGCGATACTCGGGGCCAGGGCGTCGGCCAACCGCCAAGTGGGGAGGCTCCGGCGCCAGGCGAACAGCAGGCCGGCCGACGCGGCGCCGATCAAGCCGCCGTAATACACCAAGCCGCCGTGCTGGATCATGAGGATCTCCAGAAGGTTGTCCGCGAACTGTTCGCGCCAATAGGAAATCACGTACAAGGTTCGGGCGCCGAGAATGGCTCCGCCGATGAGCCAGGGCATGAGGTCGGCCACGGTCTCCGCCGCGATGCCGTAGCGCACCGCGCGCCGGCCCGCCGTCCACATTCCGGCGAGGAACCCGACGGCCACCAGGACGCCGTACCAATGGACGGCCAGCGGTCCCAGATGAAACAAAATGCTCTGCATGAGGGGGGCAACTTAATGACGGCGGGCACGAACGGCAAGGCGTTCCCTCCCGCTCAATCCCCGTTGGTCGGGCCGGCCACGGGCGGTTGGTTGGTGGCGAAGCGCACCGGCGGGCGAGCCGGGAGGAGGGGCAGGGGCGGGGGGGGCGCCGGCGGGGGATGGGGCAACCGCCGTACCAAGTTGCGCCACGCCTGGCGTTCCCCGGCGGGCATTTCCTGCCAGCGCTCGGCGTTGCGCAGGAACTCCCCGCGTTCCGCCGACGAGAGGCTGGCAAAGCGGGAAAACGCGCGCACGCACTGTTCCCGCTGCTCCGCCGGCAGTTGGGCGAAGGACTGCAAACTTTTTTCCATGAGCGCCCGCTCGGGACCGGACCATGCCTGGAGGGTGCGGTTGCGTTCGGTGTCGGTCAGTTGGAAGAAACGTTCAAACCGCTCGTTGAGTTGCTCCCTCCGCGCCGGGGGTAGGGCATTCCAAGCGGCCAATTTGCGGGCGATTTCCTCCGTTTGCGCGCCCGGCGGCGGGGCGGCGGCGTGCGGGGCGGTCACCCCCGCCTGGGGCACGAAATATTGGAGGGTGCTCTCGTATTCCAAGACTTCCTGTTGTTCCGCGACGGGCAGTTGATCCCATTGCTGCAGTCGGTCCGCAACCAGCCGCTGCTGCGCGGCCGGGAGGGTGGCCAATTGGGCCGTGCGGTTGGCCGCCGGGACCCGCATCAACTGGAGCAAGTACCAGCGCAATTCGGTCGTTTGCAGTCGCAGCTCCCGTTCCTCCGCCGGCAGGTCCGAGTATTCCTTGAGCTTCGCCGCCAGGCGCTCCCGCACGCTCTCCGGGTAACGCCCCAGCAATTCCTCCCGCTGGGCGCCGGTGACGGCGAGCAACTGCCGGAAAAACTGCACCGGTGCGGGCTTGGTGAAGGTGGGGAGCGGCGGCGGTTTGTTCGTGGTCGCCGGACCGGGCAGCAGCGGCGCGGGGGCGGGCGAATCCCCGGGGGCTCCCGCACCGGGCGCGGAACCCGCGGTGGCCAGCGCCAACGCCGCCAAGGCGGGCGCGAACGTCCACCATTTCGTCCGGGTTGGGCGCCGTGGGGTCATTGGAGCAGGGCCAGCAATTCCGTGTCGGCCTTGGGCTGCGGGGCTTGTTGGGCGCGGCCGACCGCCGCGATCGCATCGTAATCCGCAAACCATTCCGGCCGGGACGCGACCAACTGGGAAACTTCGGCGGCGCCGGCCACCAAGGCTTGTTGTTGGCGCCGGTTCACCTCGTGGTAACCGGCGAGCGAAGCGCCCAAGACGAGGCTGGCCACGGCGACGCGCGGCAGCCAACGGGTAAGCCAGCCCAGGGGACTCCGCTCCCGTGCCCGGGCCCGGGCGCACCCGGCGTCGGCCAAAGCCGCTTGCGCGAGGACTTGGGCCGTGAAATTCGACGCCGCCCGGGGCGGCTCCGGCAGCTGCGCGAGCAGTTGGTTCAACGCCACGTCCTCCGTCCACGCCGCGCGGGCGGACGGGTCCGCGGCCCATTGCGCCGCCAGTTCG
>CAIYZC010000583.1 GCA_903930565.1 uncultured Pedosphaera sp. | reverse complement strand
TGGATTTGCCCTTGGGCGCCACAGAAGACAGAATTGTAGGATCCCTTGATATTGAAAAAGCCCTTACCTGTCGAAATTCCCATCCCTACATTCGACTTGGACGCGCTTTTCCTAATTCTTCATACCACGATTGAAAGCGTTCAGGCGGATGCGGAGGCTATTGTCCGTGCGCACATTGGAAAGTTAGCTTCACCAACTGCCGAGAGCTGGCTAAGTCAAGGCCGCGGCTTCGATGATGGGCATTCCTGCCCGTATTGCGCCCAGCCAACTGAAGGCGTTGATTTGATTCGCGCCTACCAGACACATTTCAACGCGGCATATTCGGAGCTCAAAGCAAAGGTCGGGAAATTGGACAGAACCGTGGCAACATCTCTGTCAGCGACAGTTGTCTACGCTTTTGCAAGCGGCGTCTCCACAGCAAACGCAACTACGGCTTCATGGGAAGACCACCTTGCGATTACGCCGGTTTCATTCGACGCAACACTTGCGTCCGGCAAGCTGCAAGCGCTGGAAACTCTTTTATTGAAACTAGCCACGCAGAAGCAGACGAACCCCATTCTAGGAGTTGGATCGGATGTGGACCGCGCCGCCGCCAAGAGCCTCTGGGCAGAACTCACGCAGATGATGCAGGCTGCAAATCAGGTCATCGGCGGCACTCGAACGGCCATCGAATCATTTCGTCAGAAATTGGCGACGGAGAGTATCCAGCAACTTCAGCTTCAAATTCAGCAACTACAGTTTTCCATGCGGCGACACACGCCGGCTGTCAAGGCGCTGGTTGCACGGTTGACTGCTGCCCAAATTGAGTCATTCAACGCCGAAGGGCGGAAGACGACCGCACGCGATAACCTTGACGGCCTGATGAAGCAGTTGCTCAAGAATTACGAGAAGTCCATCAACGAACTGCTCAAGAAGTTCGGCGCGTCATTCACGATTGAGAAAATGGACGCAAATTTCCGTGGCAGCGCACCAAGAAGCGAATACGGCTTAGCGCTCAGAGGGAAGTCAATCCCGCTTGAAGGCGGCCCACCCTCTTTTGCCACCGCGCTGAGCGAAGGCGACAAAAGAACGCTCGCGTTCGCATTCTTTGTGGCCAGCACCTTGGCTGATCCCCAATTAGCCAATCGGGTCGTTGTCATTGATGACCCGATGTGCAGTCTGGACTTAAACCGAAAGCAGCAAACCCGAACCGTCCTCAAGCAGATTTATGCTGGGGCAGAGCAACTGGTGGTCTTGGCGCATGACCCCTACTTCATTCGCGATCTGCGTGATGCGCTCACGGCCAAGGATAGCACAGCCCCGGTAAGCATTTTCCAACTCCAGCACGCACCGGCCGGTTATACCGACTTCGCTAAGTTCGACGCAGATCAAGAGTGCGAGTCGCCTTACTACCGCCACAACCGCCTGCTCTTTGACTTTGTGACCAATGGCAACGGCGACCATACTCACGTCGCAAAAGCAATTCGACCGATGTTGGAAGGTTACCTACACCGTCGCTTCCCTGGCCAGATTCCTCGCGACTTGATGTTTGGTAACGTGGTAGCGTTTATCAACGACGCCAAGCCCCCTCATCCAGTCTGCTTTGCCAAGGGCTTAGTCACAGAGTTGAACGAGATCAATGTTTACGCTGGGCAATTTCATCACGACACAAATCCCGGCCAGGCGGATAGAGTTGTAGTCGTGCATTCGGAACTCCGGACTTTTGCCGAACGAACGTTGACCGTTGTTTACAAGGGGGCGACATGAGCTTCAACGAATCCAACACCGTCGAGCAGATGATTCTCGACGCCTTGTCCGCCGACACCACCGGCGGCCACCGACCGTTTGAGTTGAAAGACGCGCCAGGCTGGGGCGCTTCGCTCGGCGGGGACATGGTGGCAGGTGCGGCGGCGCACTGGGAATATGCGCCCGCTGCTGACGTTCCGCGCCAAGCCGGCGACGTGATGGTAGAACCGTGGTTGCGACTCGCCCTCATCCGGCTCAATCCCGAAATCGCCAACCAGCCCGACCGCGCCGACGAGGTCCTTTATGCGCTGCGGGCGATTCTGCTCGCCGTGCAGGCGGATGGCTTGGTCCGGGCCAATGAGAATTTCATGGATTGGTTGCGCGGCGAGAAAACGATGCCTTTCGGCCCCAACGGCGAGCATGTGCCGGTGCGGTTGGTGGATACCGCCAACCCGGCCGGCAACCAGCTCGTGGTCACGAATCAATGGGTTTATCAGGCCGGCAGCGTGGAAAAGCGGTTCGACGTGGTGTTCGTGGTCAACGGTTTGCCCATCGTCATCGGCGAGGCCAAGACGCCCACGCGCAGCGCGGTGACGTGGTTCGACGGCGCGTATCAGGTGAATGAGATTTACGAGAAGCAGGTGCCGGCCATGTTCGTGCCCAACGTCTTTTCCTTCGCCACGGAGGGCAAGCTGTTCCGCTACGGCTCCATTCGGATGCCGATTGACATCTGGGGTCCGTGGCGCACGCGGGAGAACGAGCCGGAAGGTTT
>CAIYZC010000582.1 GCA_903930565.1 uncultured Pedosphaera sp. | reverse complement strand
GGAGCCGGGCCAGAGGGGGGCCAGAGTCGGAGGGGAAACGCAAAGCACCGGTATTCATTTTTGGTCTGCTCCTGCCTTTCTCTGGCCCCGCTCCGCGTGAAACCCTTCCCTTTTCTGGTTCCTCTTGGTCGGACATCCGGAAGGGGAAAAGGCCGGGGATATTCTCACGCGGAGCCGGGCCAGAGCGGGGCAGGAGGGGGAGGTTTTGTGAAAGCGGGGAGATGGGAGTTTTTCCGCGGATTTGGCAGCCCACAGATTCTCGCGGAGGGGGACGTAACATGATCGATCAAGAACGGGCGGTGGGTTTTTGAGGGGTTGCAGTGGTTCAAATTTATTCTCGCGGGCACCGGAATTCGGTGCTAGGTTTCGGCTATGATAAACGGCCAGATGACAGCATTTGAGCGGCTGATACGGCCACTGTCCCAAAGCCTGACCATGGAGTTGGCGCACGGGCTGATTGGCATGCAAGCTGACGCCGAGACGCAAGCCCGCTACGAGGAACTCGCGGAAAAACGCACCGAAGGCCAATTGTCCCCCGGCGAACTAGCCGAACTGGAAGGAATGGTCCGCGCCAATACCCTCTTGGGTTTGCTGAAAATCGAGGCCCACGCCTTGATCGCCCGCGTTCAACCGTCCTGAATGGACCAGGCCACCAGGGATTTCGTGCGACAGCGGGCCGGGGATCGCTGCGAGTACTGCCGCCTCCCCCAGCACGCTTCGGCGCTGCGCTTTCACGTCGAGCATATCATTGCCCGACAACACGGCGGCTCCGACGATGCCGGCAACCTTGCCTTGGCCTGTCCCGCTTGCAATTTGCAGAAGGGCGCCAACCTCACCGGAATCGATCCCGACACCGGTACGGTAACGCAACTTTTTCACCCTCGGGAAGATCGCTGGGGGCTGCATTTCGTCCGCGACGGCGCCCGCATTGTGGGCGGGTCCGACAAGGGCCGCACCACGGTCTGGCTGCTGGAGATGAACCAAGTTGACCGCCTGCGTTGGCGGGAATTGCTGCTGCAATTTGGGCGGCTCGAATGAAGCGCGGAGGGAGGTTCGCGCGAAGCCGCGGAGCCGCGAAGGGGGGCCAAGGGGGCAGATGGCGGCCGAAGATGGGGATTTGGTTTCACGCGGAGCGGGGCCTGAGCGGGGCAGGAGGGGCAGGTTTTCTGAAAGCGGGGAAATGGGAGTTTTTCCACGGACGGGGTTGGGGATGCCCACCGCCCAGCGCCGCCCAATTTCCATTTGACGTTCCGCCCCAATCGCCTACCCTCGGATTTGCCCATGCGATGGAACGTTCCTGAACAAAAAGACCCGGCCGACGATGCGATGGAAAAGCGCCTGCGGCCCGCTGCGCCAACCGTCATGGAATCCTTGACCGTTGCCCGCGCCATTTCTGCGACCGCCAACGCCCCAAAGGTGCCCGATTTCAATCAGCGTGCCAGCGCCCGGCCAAGAGCGGCAACGATTAAGGATTCCTTAATGGTTCAAATCGAACGACCCTGCACCTTCTGCGCGCCAACGGTGCGCGATGCCTCAGCCCGGGATGAAATCCTGGGAAATGGTTCCAAAAAATTCCAGCGACCTGTAGGGTCGCGACACCGCACGCCCCAGCGCATCCAATCCGACCCGGCCAACCTGCCCCATCCGCCCCGCTCGGCCTCCAATTCAGTGGTCAAGGAAACCTTGACTACTCCACCCCGGTCCAGCCCTTCAGAAATCCTTAACCACTGAATCTGCCGGCCACCCCATGCCCGCCCCCGCACCCATCACCCTCTCACAATTGGAATCCCACCTCTGGGAGGCCGCCAATATTTTGCGCGGGCCGGTGGATGCGGCGGACTTCAAGACGTACGTTTTTCCGCTCCTGTTCTTCAAGCGCATCTCGGACGTGCATGACGAGGAGCGCCAGGCCGCGCTCGCGGAATCCGGCGGCGACGAGGAATACGCCCAGTTCCCGCAAAACTACCGCTTCCAAATCCCGGCCGAATGCCATTGGAACGACGTCCGCGCCCTGGCGGTCAACGTCGGCCAAGCCCTCCAGCGCGCGATGCGCGGCATCGAGCAGGCCAATCCCGAGACGCTCTACGGCATCTTCGGCGACGCCCAATGGACCAACAAGGACCGGCTCCCCGACGCCCTGCTGCGCGACCTCATCGAGCATTTCTCCCGCATCGACCTCGGCAACCAAGCCGCCCAAGCCGATGTCCTCGGCCAGTCCTACGAATATCTCATCAAAAAGTTCGCCGACGCCACGAACAAGAAGGCCGGCGAATTCTACACGCCGCGCTCCGTCGTGCGCTTGATGGTGAACATCCTCGACCCGCGGGCGGGCGAATCCATCTACGACCCCGCCTGCGGCACGGGCGGCATGTTGATCGAGGCCATCCACCACGTCCGCGCCCGCCACGGCGACGACCGCACGCTCTGGGGCAAGCTCTTCGCGCAGGAAAAGAACCTCACCACCTCGGCCATTGCCCGCATGAACCTGTTCCTGCATGGCGCGGCGGATTTCCAGGTGGTGCGCGGCGACACGCTCCGGAATCCGGCCTTCTTCACCGGCGACCAACTGGCCACCTTCGATTGCGTCATCGCCAATCCGCCCTTCTCGCTGGAGAAATGGGGCGAGGAAGTCTGGGCGAGCGACCCTTACGGCCGCAACTTCGCCGGAATGCCGCCGTCCAAAAGCGGGGATTACGCCTGGGTGCAGCACATGATCCAGAGCATGGCCCCCAAGAACGGCCGCATGGCCGTGGTGGTCCCGCACGGCGCCCTGTTCCGGCAGGGCAAGGAAGGCGCCATTCGCGAAAAAATCCTGGGACTGGATTTGCTTGAAGCCGTCATCGGCCTCGGCCCCAGCCTCTTTTACGGCACCGGTTTGGCCGCCTGCATCCTCATTTTCCGCCGGCGCAAGGCGAAAGATCGTAAAAGCCGGGTGCTCATCGTGGACGCTTCCCGCGAGTTCAAAACCGGCCGCGCCCAAAACGAACTGCTGCCGGAACACGTCGCCCGCATTGAAAAATGGTACCAGCAATACCAGGATGTGCCCGGCACCGCCCGGGTCGTCCCGCTGGAGGAAATCGCCGCAAATGACCACAACCTCAACATC
>CAIYZC010000581.1 GCA_903930565.1 uncultured Pedosphaera sp. | reverse complement strand
GCCGATTTTAAGGAATGAGCCCGAATCAAACCGCTACAAAGCCTCAAGCAATGTCGGCGCTGCTTGTGCGCAAAACTGCGTTTGCACTGCCAACAGAACGGCGAACGAAAGCCAGTGGACCAACAAGACCGGGCGTTATGAGCGCGGCTCAATTTGAGCGTTTCAAGTCCGCTGCAATTTCCTTTAATACCGACTCGGTCAAGCCGGCATTGCCTATCATTACCGTAGGATTCAGGGCATGGGCACGACTTTTCAAGGCCAGGCGTTCGGATACGGTGAGCGTGAGCATAGTGACTTTCAAAATTCAGGGAACGGATTCTAAACGATGAAGCCTTCTAAAACCAGCAAACAATGGATGCGTGAGCATGTCAATGACCCTTATGTGCAACTGGCACAGAAGGATGGCTACCGTTCGCGTGCCGCGTACAAATTGTTGGAAATCAACGATAAAGATCATTTGCTCAAACCGGGCATGGTGGTGGTGGATCTTGGGGCGACACCGGGCGGGTGGTCGCAAGTCGCGGCGCGCGCGGTCGGGCGTGGCGGCACAGTCATCGCTCTGGATCTTTTGCCGCTGGATCCTTTGTCCGGTGTGGATTTTATCCAGGGCGATTTTCGTGAAGAGGCCGTGCTCAGGCAGTTGCAGGGTTTGTTGGCGGGCAAGCAGGTTGCCCTTGTAATTTCAGATATGGCGCCCAATATGAGCGGCGTTGCGACCGCCGACTTGGCGCGTGCCATGTATCTGGCGGAACTGGCGATGGAATTCGCACTCGAACAATTGCAGTCGGACGGTCATTTCCTGGTAAAAGTCTTTCAGGGTGCGGGGTTTGAAGCATATTTGAAGCTGATGCGCAGTCGCTTCGCCAAAGTGCAGACGCGCAAACCGAAGGCATCCAGAGACCGGAGCAGCGAGCTGTACTTGCTTGCCAGCGGTAAAGTTTAGCAGGTCGCTTGAGTAATCGACTGAACCATAGTTTAATGCTAGTCCTTGGTGAAGCAGCCGGGGTTGATTAAGGAATAATTGTGAATAATTTTAAGAGTATCGCTATTTGGTTGGTTGTCGCCCTGGTGTTGATGACCGTATTCAATCAATTCAACAACCACCAGCAACAAACTGCGCAGGCGCAGCTTGACTACTCACAATTCCTCGACGAGGTCAAACAAGGGAATATCGCCAAGGTCACCATCGAAGGCCGGACCTTGAAAGCCACGACCAGCGACGGGAAGCACATCACCAGTTATGCGCCCAGCGACCTGTGGATGGTTTCCGATCTGCTGAAGAACGGCGTGAAGATCGAAGCCAAGCCGGAAGAGGAACAATCCTTCCTGATGAATATTTTCGTCTCATGGTTCCCCATGCTGTTGCTGATAGGCGTGTGGGTGTTCTTCATGCGTCAGATGCAAGGGGGCGGTAAAGGCGGCGCATTCTCATTCGGCAAATCGCGCGCGCGCATGCTGGATGAAAGCAAGGAACGTATTACCTTTGCGGACGTGGCGGGTTGCGACGAGGCGAAAGAAGAAGTTTCCGAGCTGGTCGATTTTTTGCGCGATCCTTCCAAATTCCAATCCCTGGGCGGCCGCATCCCGCGCGGTGTGCTGCTGGTCGGTAACCCGGGTACGGGTAAGACCCTGTTGGCCCGTGCCATAGCCGGCGAAGCGAACGTGCCTTTCTTCTCAATCTCGGGTTCGGCCTTTGTGGAGATGTTCGTGGGCGTGGGC
>CAIYZC010000580.1 GCA_903930565.1 uncultured Pedosphaera sp. | reverse complement strand
TCGCCCCGGAGGAAATCAGGATTTGGTTGTTGATCCCGCGGGTCACGCCGTTCCCGGCGGGGGTGTTGGCGACGAGGGAGTTGGTGTTCCACACTCCCAAGGTGTCCGTGCCGAAGCTCAGTTCCGACGTCAGATCCCGCAAGGTGTCCAAGTGGTTGAGGGCGACATAATCAATAATCCGACCGGTGGCCACATCGCGCATGATGAAGCGGAAGCGGTTGGTCACCGCGAGGACCAAATGCGGCACCGGCGTAAAAGTGTTGACCGCCTCATATAAATCGTTGCTGCCGGGGCGGAACAAGCCGGGCGGGCGTTGGTGCAGGATGGAGTCCGCCAAGAACAAGAAGTTCGTCATGATCGGCACTTGGAACGAGGCCCGGACGGCGGCGGGGGCGGCGCTCGGGTTCGGCGGGATGCCGGTCCAAGTCAGGGGCGGGATGCCGGCGGCGGGCCGGTTGGTGCTGCTGAGGAAAATATTGGTCATGGCCAGCAACGTGCCCGGTTGGCCGGGTTGATTGGTGTACCAAAGCGCCATGACGAGGTTGTCCGCGGCCACCAAATCCACGGCGCGGGGATACGGGTTGGTGTAGGAGTTCCAAGCCTCGACCCCGATGGCGTTGGAGATGCCGATGACGTAGGCCACGTTGGTCTGCCAGGTGCCGCGGGCCGCCCCCACTTTGGGTTTGGTGATTTGCAGTTTGCGCGTCACTTGCGAGACGGTGGCCATCGAGAACTCGTTAAAGTTGGGGAAGCCCTTCTTCGCGCCGATGATCCAAGGCACGTTGTAGATGTTGGTGTACAGCGTTTGGTTCTTGAAGTTCTGCCGCAGATAGCCCGCCTGCTCGGGCAGGGCCACGGGGATTTGCGTGTATTCCCCCGAGTTGAAGGTGCTGCCGTTGGTGATCTCTTGGAAGCCGGTGATGAAAATGTTCGTACTGTTGTCCACCGTGAAATAAGGGCGCAGCACGGTGGGATACGCATTGCTCGTCGAGTTGTCGAACGTGCGATAGGTGGTCGCGTCGTAAATGTTGACGGCCAATTGCAGCAGGCGCTGGATCGAAGGGGTGTATTCGAAATTGGTGCCGTTGGAGAGAACGGGTATGTGGGACACGCCAAAGTTGTACCCGGCGTTGGTGAGGAGCAGGTTGGCCGCATTCGTGAAGAACTGCACCGCGTTGGTCCATTCCACGAAGTTGGTGGCGCTGAGCCCCGCTGTGTTGTTGTAATTGAGGTTCAGCTTGACGGCCGGTTGGCCGACCGCGGCGCCAATTCCCATCTCATAAGGGGATTCCGGCGCGGAACCCACGCCCGCCTGGGCCAACAGGTTGTAAAAGGTGTAACGGTCGTAGGAGTTGAGATTGGTCCCGGCGGAAAGGAGGCGGCCTTGGAAGGCGGTCAAACCGGGGCTGGTGGCCGTGGGGGCCGCGAGGAAATCCTGGGTGGTGAAAAAGTTGGTGACATTGTTGGCTCCGCTCCACGGCTGGCTGGAAATGTCCGTGTCAAATCCGGTGGGGAAAATGCTGCCCATGATCGGGCCACGGGCGTACCCGTCGATGCTGTCATGCGCGAATTTGTAGCCGGCCTGCGGACCGAACAGGGGCGCGGCGCCACCCCCGGCGGCCACGGGATACAGGTTGACGTAGCCGCCCCCGTAGCGGAATTGCAGGATGCTCGCGGAGTCTTGAAAAGCAAAGCCGTCGCTGCCATTGGCCAGGTTGGTGCGATAGTTGAATCCGCTGCCGGAATTGGGGCCCCAGAGGTTGGTGTTGAGGGTGGCGAGAAAGGTGGCCAGATTGATTTCCCAACTGCCAAAGCCCTGGTTGCGCAAGAAACCGTCCACCGTCGCGCCGCGTTGCTTGCTCTGGTTGTGAATGTGGTTGAAATCCAGCAGGTTGCCGATGGGTTGGACGAGGTAGCAATAGCGGCCGATGAACTGGTTGGAGCTGGAGTGGCGTTGTTCGGGCTTGTCGAGCAGGCCGATCCATTCCGGGTCGCCGAGGAAGAAGTTGCTGTAGCCCGTGAGGTTGCCTTTGACCCACACGCCGGCCCAGCCGTTGGTTTCGTACAAACCATTGCGATTCAGGTCGTGGTAATAGCGAAAATCACTGTAGGCGGAGCGGTTTGTGGTGCTGACGAAAACCGGGGCGCGGGGGAGAATGAGCAGGTTGTTGAGATTGCGGAGGAGGTCGCCCTGATTGTTCAGGGGGGCGCCGTTCGCATAATTGTAACCCACATTGGTGAGGCTGGAGTTGCCGGTGCGGAAACCGCCCGGCGCCTGGTAGTTGGTCGAGACGAAGGTTTCCGAGTCGTAACTGTTCGTATGCGCCAAAACCTGGGCGAGGATCTGCGCTTTCGCAGCCTCGGCGCCGGCCTTGCCGGCAAAGGTCGCCTGATTCTGCGTCGTGGTCGTGCCCACGCGTTCCCGCTCGCGGCGGCTGACCACCAGGAGGGTCACCGCCATGAAGGTGATCACCGCCAGGAGGATCAGGGTGATCACCAAGGCGACGCCGCGTTCGGCGGCGCGGGCGGAAGGCGGCACCGTCGCGGGCCGGAAGCGGTCGGGACTGGAAAAAAGGCGTTTCATTGGTAGGCAACGGGATCGACGTTCCGAACGGTGACGCGTTTGCGGAAGAGGTGCATTTGGGCCGAATGGTTCGTCAGGTAGGCGAGGGCGGCGGCGGGGTTGTTGGTGAGGCCGTTGAAGCGGCTCAAGCTGCGGGATTCCAGCACGCCCAACTCCAATTCCACGTAAGCGGGCACCGCGTTGCTGGTGAAGGTGTAATAATACTCATCCGCCCAGGTCAGATTCGGGGCTTGAAAGAAATTGGAACTCACATTGATGTCCACCGTCGCCCGGCGCGTGATGGGGCTGATGATGTTCAAATTGGTGTGCGGCTGGGTGATGAGGAAGCCGTTTGTGTCGTAGGCGCGCACCCGGAAGTGCACCACGCCGTCCACCAATTTGGTGATCGTCACCTGATTGCTGGGCGTCGTGAGGTAGTATTTGTCGGTGGCCCAAGGGGCGTTGAGGAAGGTGGCGCTCAGCGTGTAAATCGAGGGGGCGGGATAGGTGCCGGCCGCGTTGGTTTCATAGCGGTAGAGGGCGCCAACGCCCATGCGCCGGGAGTCGTTGTAGGAGCCGTTGGAGACGGTCGGGGCGTCCGAGCTGTCCACAAAATAACCGACGCCCTTCCACTGTTCGTTGTAGCGGGTGAGGAAATACATCTGCTCCATGAAATTGAAGCGGTATTCGTTCGCATCGGCCAAGGGCACCCAGACGCCGGGTGCGGAGGGGTTGCGGGGGAGGCTGTAATGGGAGAAGAAGTTAATGGCGCTGCCGTTGGTGTAGCCGACGCCGGAAGGCGCCATCTGCTCCAAATCCCGCGCCATGAGTTCCGTGGCGGCGCGGCCGGATTCCAAATAATCGGCCTGGGTGGTGCCGGCGAGCAGGGCGCGTTGGGTTTGGTTGAACATGGCCACCAAGCCCAGGATAATGACCGTGAGGAGGGCGGTCACCACCAGCACTTCAACCATGGAAAACGCCTGGCTACGGAGCGGGGCCGACGAACGGGAAAAATGGGGGCAATCCGGGCGCATAGGTCTAGGGGGCGGCAGAAAAGGTGTGCGGATCAACGAAATAACGCGGAATGACCTGGCCGTTGACCAAAGAGTCCGACTCCACGACCGTCCCGCTGAGCAGGGTGCGGAAGACGCGGCGGTTGTTACCGAGGGCGCCATTGGGCAGGACCGGCCAATTGAACCGCAGGCGGAACTGGGTCAGGTTGGTCTGGAGATTCACCGCTTCGAAGAGGTAATCCATGTTGTTGTTGGTCCAGCTTTGATCGAAGGCCGCGTACGGCACCCATTCCGGGGAGAGGCGGTAATGGAACGAAAAGTCCTGGGCCACTTGGTTGGTCCCCAAGTCGGTGAGGGGGCTGCTGAGGGCGCGGAAGTCGGCGACCGTGGTGTTGCTGGAGAAGCCGCCCGGGGCGGGCGTGTATTTCGGGGTGGACAACAGGCCGACGATGTTGGCCGGGTAGGCGAGGTAATTGGAATAGATCCAATTGGGTTGGGAGCCCAGCGGCACGTAGAGCGCGAACCGCGTGGGGGTGAAAATGCTTTGGTCCGCGGTGATGAAATTGGTCTTTTCATCATACCGCACAAACGTGTTCGTGATGCTCAGGATGGCGTTGGTCAGGTCGTCGGCGCCCTTGGCCCCGGTGCTGAGCACATCCATCAGATAGGTCGCTTCCAAGTTGATGACGCTCTCCTCGCGGTTTTCCTTTTGGGCCGAGAGGCCGGCGGGGAGCACCCCGATGATCGCGACCAAGGCGAAGCCGATGATGCCCAAACACAGGGCGATTTCGATCATCGTGAAGCCGCCGCGCGACCGGCGATCGGGCCGGCCGGCGGGGTTGAGGATGGGGGGCCGCAGTTGCATTATAATTCCGGTTTCTCCACCCGCGCGTTGCCGGTCAGCCAATCAATGTGGACCTGGTTGTAGCCGTTGGTGGGGTAGGTGGGGTCGTAAAAGGTTTCGTGCGCCGGGTTTTCCCGGGGATCCGCTTTCGCGGGCAGATACGGGCCGTTTTTGATGCGGGGATAATAGACGCTGCCCCGCGCCAAGGGGAGGTATTCATCATGGCCGGAAAGCAACTGGCCGCGGTAATCGAAGGCGATGTACGGCAGGCGAATGTTTTGGTAAGCCGTCGGCAACACGTTGGTGACCAGGGGAAAAAGAAAGGTGTTGTACACCCGGTTCGAGGTCGTGCTGAACATGCGCCGGATGGGGTCGTTGTAATACAGGTTGCCCGGCACATCCGGGATGAATTTGTTGGTGGCGATGAACACCCCGGCGGGTAGGGTGCGCCACTCGGTCAAATACCGGGGATGCACCTGGCCGGGTTGCTCGCCCACCGATCGCAGGGTCAGGAGCGCGTAGGAAGTGTAGCGTCCGCCATACAGATTGGTCAGGAGGGTATCCACCGCCAGGTTGCCGGTGGGCGGGTAGAGGGTCTGGTTGCCGAGATCCGGCGGCACGAACACCATGTAAACAGTCGTGCGTCCCGCGACGGCGCGCTGGCGGGCAAACGCGATATCGTCCAACAACTGGCGGTCGCCCGCGGAGGTGGCGTTGGATTTGCCCATGCCACGGATGCCGGGAACCGTGAGCGCGGCCAGGATGCCCATGATCGAGATCACCACCAGCAGCTCAACCAAGGTGAAGCCGCCGGCCGGCGAACGCGGGGGAACCGCTCGCGACGGAGCCGGCGAAGCAGGAGGGTGGGCAATCGGGGGCCTCATAGGGATCGGGCGGGAATTAGTTGTGCCAGGACAACACATTGTCCTTGTTGGGCGGCAGGATGGCGGACTGGTTGGCGTCCAAGGCGCCATCCGGCCCGAGGGACCAAATCATGACGTTGCCATTGTATTCGTAATGGTCGCCGACGCCATTGGCATCCAGAGTGTTGAACAACCCGTTGTAGCCGGTCGCGTCGGCGGTGGGGTGCCCGGCGGAACCGGCAGGCAATTGGGAAACGACCCGGGAGCGATAAAATCCGTCGCGCACCTTGTTGTCGCTGTTCATGTCCAGCGTGATGATGTAGGGGTTGCCCCAGGGATCGCGGTAGACGTAATCCGTGCCCACGCCGGGATCGGTGGTGTTGCTGACCATCTTGGCGCCGAGGAAAGCTTCCTTTTGCGGATTCTTCTTGTGATTGGCGTTCACCGTGGGGCCGCCGCCCGGGAAAGTGGGCAGGTCCATCAGAATCGCCATCAGTTCCGCGTTGGCGGCCTGGTAGCTGATGGGGCCGCCATTGGCCAGGTTCAGAACGGCCGGCAAGGCCACGCCCTTTTTGTTGGTGAGCAGGGCGCCGTTGTTCATGGTTCCATAAGTGAAATCCGGGCAATCGGCACCCGCGGCGTTCAAGGCGGCCAGCGCGGCGTCGGAAATGGGCATCCGGCCGTAGGTCGATTCGTAGCGGGTGATGGCGGTGAGGATGCCGGTCATTTCCGTCTGCGCCTGGGCTTTCATCGCTTTGACCTTGGCGGAGGCCAGCGCCGGCAACAGCAATCCGGCCAGAATGCCAATGATGGCGATGACGACGAGCATTTCCACCAGCGTGAACCCGCGCAGACTGCGGCCCGTGGGGCGGGTGTTGCGGCGCGCGGGAAGCTGTCGGCGCGCGGGCGCGACGGGGCGGGGGCAAACCGGCCGGGTGCCGGCGCGGGCGCCCGGGCGGCGGGCGGCGAGCCGGCGCGGAACGGTTTGGGGCGCGGGGCGTTGTTCGATGGCGGGCACCCAGGCGCTGTCAGCCCACCGCACGCTCAAGCGCACAGGGGTCAAACGGGATTCGGTGGAGGGAGTCATAAAAATCAAGGGTGGCGGTCGGGGGTGAAAATTAGTTCAGGCGTTGGGCTTGTTTGTTCCAGTTGCTGATGCGCCAAGTGTAGCCGCCCAGTTTGACATCCACCCATAAGTCGTAGGTCGCCGGGTTGTTGGTGGCGTGGGGGGCGGCGACATAGTTCCACGGGGCGGGCGCGGCGGGCGGATTCACATACGGATTGGGCAGGAACACGCAGAGCAGGGTGTAATTGTGCCCGTTGGTGCTCTGGGTGCAGGTTTGATTGTCCTTGAGGCCTTTGAGGAAGGTCTGCATGGGTTGGTCCGCCACGTCCGCCCCAGGCGTGATGCTGTTGATAAAGCCGCCCATGCCGAAAGCGGCTTGGATGGTCGTTTGGGCGATCGGCGTGCCGCCGGGGGGGCTGAACGTGGCGTTGCGGTTCGTCGTGCCCGCCAATTCGTAATAGAGCGGGTTGTGGGACGGGACCGCGGGATTATCCGGCGGATACACCCCGCGGCGGCCAAAATAGCCGTCAATAAAGGTGATCAATTGATCCCGCTGGGCTTCGGCCAGCTTCAGCTTGGAGTTCTTGCTGGCGGCACCCGCCCCGGAGAGCAACAGGGCGGCAATGACGCTGATGATGGAGATGACGGCCAGCAGTTCCAGCAGGGTGAACGCATGGCGGCGGCGGGAGGGGACGGGGTTCATGTAAAAATGGGGGTTCATCGTTCGCGCAATTCCTGCTCCAGCCGTTCGCTGAGCCATTGTTTGATCATGCTTTGGTAATTGATATACCGGGAGCGCGCGATGCGTTTGATGCGCGCGAGCATCCGCGGGTCGATGCGCAGGGAAATGTTGACGGACTCGGAAGTCTCCGTGCTGGTGGCAACCGCGGTTTCCATCAGGCGCAGGTCCGGGCGGTTGTCCGCCCAAAACTCGGCCTCCACATTTTCGTTCTCGAAAATGGGGACATCTTCCCAAGTGGTAAAGGAGTTCATGTCCGTTCGCCCAATTTGTCGCTCTGGTTTCGCACTGCCTGATCCATCCGCCAACCGGCGCTGGCGTTAATTGCCGCCATGGGCCAAGGTCTGCTCCAGCTTGCGCTGGTAAAAAAATCTTTCTTCCGGCTCCATCGGCCGCGCATGCACCACCCGGATATGCTTTCCGTTGGTCCGATACACACTCATCACCCCCGTGCCGGCGGCGGACATGCCCAGATTAAAAAAACGGGCTTGCACCGAAAAGCGCGGGGTGTCCGGCAAGAGCCGCACCGCAAAGGGGTCCTCGAAGGACTCCTCGATTTCCTGCTGCGTCAATGATCCGTCCACCTGCAAAGGCGGGTTTTGCCAATCAAACTCCATAGCTGAGTTGTTTCCCGTCGTATGCCCATGCAATGTATATACAATGTATTTACGCCCGGAAAGGGGGGGTGTCAAACGGTTTTTGAGAATTTATGCAGAAAGGAGGGCGGAAGAGGCCTATCTGGCGCATCGCCAAGATGGCGATGCGCCGGCCGGGAAGGGGAAAGTTTGAGCTCAAAACGCCCGCCCCCCGCTCCGACCAGGGCGGGGGCAAATGCAAACGATCCAGGGCAGCGGCGTTCGTGCCACTGCCCTGGGTTGGAGGGAACTTGTGCGGTGCTCGGACTGGGGGGCTCCTCCTCCTGCGCCCCTTGGCCGGATGGGTGACGGCCCGCCGCGGACCCGCCCGGGCCACCGAACCCGGCTCAGTAGTTCAATCGGCCGATCACCAAGTGGTTGCCGCTGTTGGTCGAGGTGGCTTGCGGCACGTAATTTCCGACACTGGTGCTCAAAAGGCTCCACGTATAGCCCGTCACCGTGGTGTCGGCGCCGCCATACAACCGGAACGTGCCGTGGCCGATGCCTCCTGGGTGGGCATACCGGGTGTCATTGGTCCCGTGATACGTGCTCGTACAATCAATCACCGGGACGGTCCATTGCTGGGTGCCCAGGATCAACGGCTTTGAGCTGTTGGGTTGCGGATAATCTTGCACGATCATCACGTGTCCCGAGGGGGATTGGTATTCGGGATAATAAACAATCGCCAGCACGTCCCCGGGGAGGATTTGGTTGACCTTGGTCAAGCGTTGGAACCCGTTTTGCCGGACGATGTTGTCGTGGTACCGGGCGGCATCCGGCAGCGTGCTCCCCATCCACGTCCAAAAATTCGTGCTGGACCAGCCATAGCTGTGCTCCAGGAGCAGGGTCAGGAAAGTGGAGCACTCCGTGCGGGCACTGCTTTGGGCGCCGTCCCAGTGGATCACCGCCGGGCTGCCATAAAAGTTGGGCCAAGTTCCCGCCGGTGCGGTCTGCTCGGATTGGAGCAGCCCAATCACCAAATTCTCAGCGTCCGACAGGTGCTGCGGTTGCGCCCGGAGTTTGGGCGTCAGGGCCAGGGAGGAAGTCAGGAGGGTCGCCAAGGTCCAGCACTTCAAAGCCCGTTTCCAGTTCAGGTTCAATTGCATAAACTTAATTTGGATTCACGGTTCACGTCTTCCGCCAGTCGTTTGCTCGGCGGCGTCGGATCGCGGCCGGCGGAGTGCCGCCTCGACCCGACACCGGCACTCTTCCGCATTTGTCATCGGCCCGCTATACGCCTTCGGGCGTAGGGTGGGTGGGAGGATCTGGAGCTGAACGGCCGGGGCCTTTCGGGGCGGGGAATGCGCGTCCCGGCGACGGCGGGTGGTGGTCAATTTGCCACAGTTGGGGGCGCTTGATAATGTGGTGGCGGAGTTTGAGGCCGGTTGGCCTTCCGTGACTGGGTAAAGCCTTCGCCAAAGGTCGATGGCGGGCGCGATTCCTGACGATAGTACGATTATTTTATTCCTCATCGGATGAGGGGTGCCCGCCGAATTGTCGAGGGCGGCGGAGGCAAGGCGAGAACCTGCTGAAGCCGGCGCACGGAGGGTGGACGGCTGGCGAGGCCGACCTTCCAATTGGGATCATTCCGGGACCGCGGGCTCCCTCCGCTTGGCAAAATATCACCCAGTCGCGGAAAGTGAAATGCCACCGTCGGTGATTACGCGACTGTTGTTTCCCCATCGGTCGGGGGACGCGGCGTGGAAAGCTAGATTTCGGCTTCGTCGTCGTGGAGATAAAGGCTCACGTTGGTGATGCCTTCGGCGGCGGCGAGTTCGGCTTGCAGTTCGCTGGAACGTTGGGTGTCCCGCAGGAGCAGCCGATAGCTCATGTCCGTGCCTTCGTTGGTCGAGCGCCGCTCACTGGCCAGGTCTTGGCGGGTGGAATGGCGTTGCAGGATTTGCCGGAGGCCGGGCAGGCGGGCGGTGACATCCCCGGTGACGCGCAGATTGACGACCGCATCATAACGGCGGCGCGTGCCGAACGCCATGAAGCGCAGGCAGAGGAAGGCGGCGGCGATGCCGAGGGCGCCGATGGCGGCAGTGGAAAATCGGGTGGTGCCAATGGAAACGCCCTCCATCACGGCCCAAAGGATGAAGACCGTGTCGCGGGTGTCCTTGAGCACATTGCGGAAACGGACCACGCCAAACACGCCGAGCAGGCCGAACGCGACGAAGACGTTGCCGGCCATGGAGAGCATGAGCATGGCGATGATGAGCGGCATGACCCCCAGGGCGCTCACAAAGGTGCGCGAGTAGGAGAGGGCGTCGTGGGTCCACATGTACACAAACCCGATGAACATCCCGGCGGCAAAAGCGAGCGCGATGATCAGGAGGACGATCAGGGGATCGGGATTGCCGGGCCAGACCGAGCGGGTCATGTCCGAACGTTCCAACAGGTTGGCCAAGTCGTTCATCATAATACCAAATCCAGCTCTTGCTCCGGCAGGACGCGCCGGCGCCATTGCAACTGCTGGGCATAGATGCAGGCGGCGTATTTGCAAACGGGAGTTTGGCGGAGGTTGAAAATCTTGACCAGATCAAACATCCAGCGCGGGGCTTGATTGTCGAACTTGAGTTCGAGAATCACCCCATCCTCGGGGAAGGGGGACAGGTATGGTGGCAGATAGGGGCGCCAGCCGCGTTTGGGGACCTCCAGGCGGCCGCTGCCATCGTAATGGCTGCCGTGAATGTAGCGGTCAAAAGTCACCCGCAATTCCTCATCGTGTTCGGATTCGTAAATCTCCCGGTAATACGAAACGAAAATCGCCCCCGTGGCCTTCGAGGTGTTCGCGAAGCCCCAGAAATCATCGCTCACATCCAGTCGGCGTTTGCCGTGCGCAAGGTGGGTGGCATCCGTCCAAAACGGGTGGTGGGGCCAGCCCTGCGTCAGAATCTGGCGGACCCCTTCGCGCGAAATCATGGCGCGGTCTTTGCAAATGACCTCACTGACGCGGCGTTTGACTTCCAAGAAGGCCGGCCGCTTCCATTCATTATCGTAGAAGCGAATCCGGAGTTTCATCCGGTTCTTGTGCCCGTTGTACGCCTGCCGGAAAAAGAACCAATCCGGGGTGTCCAAGTACAAGCTGATCACGGGATGACCCCGGATGGGGCCATTGCCGTTGTGTTCGGAGGGCCGGAGGTAGCTGGAAACAAAATCCGCGACCGCGACCGCCCGGGAGGCCTCCACCACGTATTTCAGCTCAAAGCGGGCGCTGTGTCCCATGGGAGGCTTGCTCGAAGCGCCGGGTTTCGCGAGTCAGGACTTCGCGGGCCAGCCGGATGCACTCCAGCGGCCGGGGGCTGAACACCGTTTCCTTGCCTAGCATGATGACGTCCGCCCGCTGGCGGGCGATGAGGGAGAGGTCCGAAAGCTCCGCGCGTTGGGGGATGCCGGTGGCGGCGAACGATTCCATGATCTGGGTGGCCACCACGACCGGTTTGCCCGCGGCGCGGACCGCCGCGACGAGTTCGTCCTGCACGGCGGGCAGGTTGGCGTAGCCGACCGCGAGCCCCAAATCTCCCCGGGCGACCATGGCGCCGTCGGCGACCGCGATGATGGCGGCGGCGCGCTCCACGGCGGCGACAGTTTCGAATTTTGCCATCACCTGGACTTTGCAGCCGAAGACCTCCTGCAGGGTGGCGCGGCTCTCGATCACGTCTTCCGGGCCGGCGATAAGGGAAAGGGCAACCCAATCGGGGACGACGCCGGCGGCCGCGAAAGCCTCCAGCAGGGCGCGGTCCGGCGGAGTGATGGCGGTGAAGCCACTGGCACTATCCGGCAGGAACAGGGAGTTGGAAGATTTGAGCGGGATTGTGCCCGCTTGGAGATGGGTGAAGACCAACCCTTCCGTCACGCGGTCCACCACAAAGTTGAGGCGCCCATCGCAGAACCACATCCGGTGACCGGGCGAGATCTGCGGCAGGAGTTCGAGCAAACCGGGCAGGGGAACCAGGGTATGGCCGGACAAGGTGGGGGCGTCCGCGGAGGACTCGGCGTCCCAGAAGACGATGGGGTCCCCGGGTTTGACATTCAACTCCGGCATCGTGCCGGTCCGGGGGCGGGAGGAGGGCAGGTCCAAGAGCAGGTGGACGGATTGGCCCGCCGCTTGGGCGGCCGCCCGGGCAGTGCGGGCGTTTTCGACGTGGGGGCGTTGGCGGTAACCGCAGGGCAGCCGGAACCAACCGACGCCGGCCAAAACCGCTTGTTCCAAATCCTCGGGTTTTTCCATCGTTGGCCCCAGCGTGGCCATGACGGAAGGAACGGACCACTGGAAAGAAAACGCCGGCGCGGAAGGCGCGTCGGGGGCGGGTTGTCCCGCAGTTGCACAGTTACTCATTTCAATGGCCAGCCAAAATAGGAATGGTTGATTCGCGGGGATGTTACATTTGCGTGAAGGAGCGTCAAGCGATTTGGGCGAATTAGCAGGGAAATCTTTGGAATTCACCGCGCGGATACCACCAAAACGGCATTTCCGCCCAGATCCGCACAAAGGCGGAAGGCCAAAAGGGATTGGCGGATAAAAAAATGGAAATACTAGGGGCTGACCCCCAAATAGGGTCAGCCCCTAGTATGAGGTGGTCGGAGCGGGTTGCCGCTGGGTGGATGGCTAAAGTTCAGGGGTTTTGGGCGAGCAGGCAGGCGACGCGACGGGTGGGGCGGCCCAGGGTGGTGGGGGGGAGGAAACCGGCGTCCCGGGCGAGGCAGGTCACGGATTCGTGCGTGAACCAAGTTTTGGTGTCCGGGGCGTGCCGGGCCGTGGGGCGGCCGGAGGCTTGGAGGTAATCGCAGGCGACCCAGCCGCCGGGAACCAGCGCGGCGCGCCAGGCGGCGAGCAATTCGGCGCCGCGCGCCGCCCCATAGTGGGAGAGCAGCACCCCGCGGGAAACCACCAGGCCCGCCGGCGGGCACAGCGCGGGCAAGGCGAAGCAATCGCCGGTGAGCCAGCGGGAATGCGGGAGGTTTTTGGCGCGTGCTTGGGTGATCATGGCGGGACTGAGATCCACGCCGACCGCCCAAGCGAAAGCGGGGGCGAGCTCGCCCAGGACGAGGCCGGTGCCGCAACCGGCGTCGATCAAGCCTTGTTGGGCGCAGCAAGCGCGACGCCGGAAGACCAACCGGCGAACGAGGCGGACAAAGAGGTCATAGGCCCGGCCCTCGTTTAAATGGCAGGCGGGATCGCGCAGGGCGGAGTCCCAGTCCGCCGCCCGCGGGTTCCACCGCGCGGCGACGGCGGCGGGATCGTGGCCGGCGTAAGGGTCCACCACCGGCGCGGCGGAATCGCCGCCGTTCATGGTTGGAGGCGCCCTTGCAGCGCCCGGTAGGTGGCCAGCAATTCCTCCCGGCCAGGGTAATCGCGCCAATGCCAGCGGTCGGCCAGGCCCAGTTCGCGCGTGATAATTCGGCGGACCAATTGCGTGGGGACATCCCGGCCATCGAAGACGCGACGGGAGCCGTCGTTTTCCTGCACCATGAGGTAGCCAAATTCCGCGGAGCGGAGTTGGCGTAGTTCCACCAGATCGGTGAGGGGCAGGGACATGCGCCCGGCCAGGTGGGGATGGACGGTGACGGGGGCGGGGAAAAGGTTGAGATGGGCGTGGTCGACGCAACACACGCCCTTGCTCCATTCCGGCGCCGGGCCGTGTTCAAAGACCAACGGTGGCACGCCCCAAAGCTCCACCACGGCGCGCCGGATGGTTTGCAGGAGCTTTTCCAACGGGGCGAAAAGTTCCGGTGGCAGATGCGCCAGGGAGAGGATGTGTTCGCGGGTCAGCACGAGGAGACCACCGGGAATGAACGCGCCCAAGGGGGGCAGGACGATGAAATGTTCGTCTTCGTAAAGGATGCGTGAGGCCAGGCGGCCCTCCATCATGGTCGCGAAGATGCTTTGGTCATCCGCCTGAAACTCGCGACAAAATGGGCAGTCGAAGTTGGTGCGGGCGGGGCACTCGGCGGCGTCCGGTGCCGGGGGGGCGGTTTCCAAGTGGAGTGACCAAACATCACGTTCCAAGGCCGCGAGCGCCCGGGCGCGATGGAGCAGCGGGGAGGGCGGCTCCGCGGCGTCCGCATCGGGGATAAACCAGTCGGTGAGGGGCATGCGCGGATCGCGGGGCGGGCGGGTGGGATCCAGGCGGCCGGCGACGCGGCCGGTCCAGTGGCGGAGGCGGCCGTTCACCCACGCCCCCAAATGACATTCGAGAGTCGCGCGGTCCGGGGCGCCGTGGAGCAAACGGCCGAGGCCGGCGGCGCCCAGGCTGCGGAGGACGGTGGCGGTGAGCGGACCCGGGAAGGGGGCGTAGGCGGCGAGCACCAAACCGGCGTCGTCCACCAGCACCGGGCGGCCGAAGCGTTGGGCGGCGGCGCGGGCTTTGGCGGCGAGGGTTTCCGCAAAGTGCAGGCTCTGCACCTCGGGCAGCGGTTCGCCCGGAGCTTCCAAGGTGATGCGCCAGCGCTCCAGTTCGGGGGCGAACGGGGCGTACTTGGCGGGGTTGGAGGTGACGAGCGTGAGCATGGGTGGCGGGCGGGCCGGATCACGCCGCGGCGGGCCGGCCGGGGGCGAACTCGCGCACCAAGGCCACCGCGGCGGCGAGGACTTCCGGGGCGGGTGGACGGGCGTCCATCCAGCGCACTTCGCGGCGTTGCGCCGCGAGCCATTGATAGAAGCCCAATTCCCGATCATGAAAAGCGGGCTGGGCGGTGAGCTCGTCCAACCGCCGGGCGGTGCCGGATTTCCGGGCGATGCGGGATTGGCAGACGGTGAAATCCGCCGCGAGCACCAAGGTGAGGTCCGGGACCGGCACTTCCGGGGCCACGGCGGCGAGGAGGCCGACCACGCTGTACAACCGCTGCGGGGTTTCGGCGGCGTGCACCGCAAGGGTGGACCAGAGGCACCGGTCGAGGACGATCAAAGGTTCCGGCCGGCCCCGCAGCACGCGCATTTGCTCCAGGCAACCACTGAGAAAAAACATGGCGGAGGCGGGCCAGCCGGCGTCGCGGATCATCCGGACTTTGAAGTCCTCACCAAACCAAGCGGGGTCGATCCCCAGCAGGGCGGGGGCGGCCAGGGCGGCGGCCAGGGCGGGGGCGAGGCTGGACTTGCCCACGCCGTTGGGGCCTTCGAGGGCCACGATCAAGGGGCGGGCGGGGTCGCGCTCCGCGAAGTCCGGCAATTCGAGCGGCGCCAGCACGCGGGCGTACCGTTCCGAAGCGGCGGCGAGCTTCATGCCGCCAAAGCCGGTTCGGCGGCGGCGGACGCCGCGGGCGGGCGGAAGACGTTCATGGAATTACGGGACAACGGGGTGGTGTAAATGTATTCATCGCCCGGTTGCGCGCGGTCGCTGCTGACGTAGCCGGCAGCTTCCAAGGCCCGGGCGGAGTCCTCGAACAATTGCCGCAATTGGGCATGACTCAGATAGTCGAACCGGATGTCGCCATCGAGGCCGCCGTAACAAAAGCTTTCGAACGCCTTGGGGTTGGCCAGGCGGATGCCGAACCGGGCGGCGTCGGTGTAATAGATGGTGCCGGGGAAGGGAATGAGCTGGTGGATGGAGATCTCGTGGGGGCGCAGGTCGAGCATGAAAGGGATGGATTCGTATTGCTCCTCCAGCGTGCCGGGCAGGCCGTAAATCCAGCCGGTTTTGGCCCGCAAGCCCGCGGCCATCGCCGCCCGCACGCCCTTCCGGATTTGGTCGGTGGTCAGCCCTTTTTTGGCGTCCCGGAGGATGCGGTCCGAGCCGGCCTCCACGCCGAAATAAATGCGCTGGCAGTCGGCGGCGCGCATGGCCTCGGCGATCAGGGTGTCCACGCGGTCGGCGCGCATTTGACCGATCCAACGCACCCCCACGCGGCGCTCGGCGTTGGTGCGGCAGAACTGGAGAATGTCCGCTTTGCGCAGCAGGAAAATATCGTCGGCAAAGAAAATTTCGCGGGCGCCAAAAGTGTCGCGCAGGTACTCCATTTCCGCGATGACGTTTTCGTGCCAGCGCACGCCCACGCCGTCACTGCGCACGGCCCCGGTGTAGTTGCAGCAAAACGCGCAATGGTGCGGGCACCCGCGGGAGGCCAGCATCGAGTGGTGGGTGTATTTGGGCAGGTTGTAGAGGCTGCGGTCCACGAAGGGCAGGTCGTTGAGGGAGGTGGTTTGGCTGCGGCCGGTGGAGCGCACCAAAGCGCCCGCCGGGGTGCGGTAGACCAAGCCCGGCAAGCCCGATAAATCGGACCCCGCGAGCAGGCCCGCCACCAAATCAAGAATCACCGGCTCGCCCTCGCCCATCACGACCACGTCCGCACCGTCCGCCAACAGATCTTCGGGGAAAAGGGTGGCGTGAATGCCGCCGGCCAGGAGACGGATGGCGGGATGGTGGTCCCGGAACCAGCGCAACTGGCGGCGGGCGACGGGGTAATTGGGGGTGATGACGGAAAAGCCCGCGAGGTGCGGCTGAAATTCCGCCACCAAATGCCACAGGCCGTCGTCCTCCAACCCCTCCACGTTTTGGTCGAAAATCCGCACCTCATGTCCCGCCCCTTGCAGCAGGGTGCCCAGGAAACCAATACCCAGCGGGTACTCCCGGTACATCTGTTTGGGATTAAAGGAGCGGGGGGCGACGAGCAGGATTCTCATGCGGGCTGGGGCGAGCGAACCGGCCGCTGGAGAAACCATTGGGCGCGGGCGAGGAACTCGGTGATGGCGGTTTGATCGGCGTGGTAAACATGGCTGGAGCCGATGAAACCGGTCACCATGCCGGCGGGGCAGCCCACGCCCGCGGCCACGCGCCGGGCCATTTTGGCGAGGCAGAGCGCATCCGCGTAAAACTTTTTGTAGGCATCCTGGCCCCGGGCAAAGTAAAGGGTTTGGAGCGCCCCCGCACGGACCAAGAATTCGACCACATTGACGCAGGGCACCCTGCCGCCGCCCTCACCGCAGAACGTCACGACCGCGCGCTTGCTCTCCGGCTCGGCCCGCAACAGGGCGATGACATCGGACAAGTCGGAGCGCCCCTCGGGGCCGCGCAGGAGGCGGGCGTAACTGTGGCCCAACCCCGTGTCGCCGCCGCCGAAAAAAACGCGGTCCATGGCCTCGATCATACGGTGATCGCCGAAGCGCATGAGCACCTCGTCGCCGTCGGTCACGGCGGGAAAATCAACCCGCACGCCCAGTAATTCGAGACCCTCATCCTTGAGCGGGGTGCCGGATTGCACGGTCTTTTGCACCAAGTTCAGCCAAGTTTCCCCCAAACCGGGGGGTACGAAATCATTCATGGCCGCGGGGCCTCCGGCGGGTTGCGGTAGGGGCAACGACGTGATTGCATGAAGTTCAACTTCGCCCCGGAGGGACGGGTTGTCAAGTTGCCGGAGGACAAAATCGGGTGGGTGGTCGCGACGGGTGCGCCCGTTCGCGGCCCAGCCGCACCGGATTGGAGGGAGGTAAGGAATGGCTGGAATGAAGTGCGCTGGAGGGGGCGGCTTTATTGGGGGGCGGTCAAGGTAAGGTCCACCAACTCGCCGGGGCGAATTTTCATGCCCGCAGGCACGCTGATGCAGACGGGCAGTCCCAATTCGGTGTTGGCGAGTTTGACGGGGATTTGCAAGGCGGCGGGGAGGGTCTCGTATTGGCCGCCCAGCTCAATGATTTTGGCCGTGCCGGTGGGCCGGCCCTGGCCGCGGGAGCGGACGCGGACGGGGGCGCCGAGTTTGGGTTCGACGAGCACCGGAGGGCGGAGGTAGCCGATGATCCGGGTGGCGTTGGCCGGGGCGATCGTCACGATGGCTTCGCCGGCGGTGACGGCTTCGCCGGGGCGATGGAGGATGGTGTCCACAGTGCCGGCGACCGGGGCGCGGAGGATGATCGGGCTGAATTCCGCTTCGGTGAGGCGAAGTTTGGATTCCTGCACGGCGATGGCCGCTTGGAGGGGGGCGTCGGAGACCGAGCCGATGGTGGCGGTGTTGGTGGGTTGGACCGAGTTGATGCGCCGGGCTTGGTCGGCGACGGAAAGGGTTAATTCGTCCACTTGGCTCTGGAGACTGCCCGCCTTGGCCTTGGCCAGGTCAAAGGTGCGCTCGGCGACAATTTTGTCCTTCCACAATTCCTCGGTGCGATGCAGGTCGGCGAGGGCGACTTGCAGGTCGGCTTTGGCGACGCCAAGTTGGGCGCGCTGCGCCATCCAGTGGAGGCGGATTTCGCTGTATTGCATGGCCAGCCGTTGTTCATTGGCGATGGGTTGGAGGTTGACCCGCAGGGACTCGATCTCGGCTTGGATCACGGCCAGGGAGGCGGCGAGGATTTTGGGGTCGGTGATCAGGACCCGGCCGAGTTCGTCCCCCGCTTTGACCTCCTGAAAACGGTGAACCGGGAGCTCGACCAACATGCCGGGCTTGTAGGAGCTGACGTTGTTGGGGACCAATTCGGCTTGGCCGACCAAGCCGGGGGCGGCGGCGAAGGATCGCCAGAGCAACAGGAAAGCGAGGCCGACAACCACGAAGATGAGCGCGGGGAAATACTGCACACGCCAAGTGTGCCAGCGTTGGGACCAGGGGATGGGAATGGGCGGGGAGATGGTCATTCTAAAATTGTGCGGTGCTGTGCATGTTGATTCGTGAGTCGTGCTTTACCAGCTAACGGCCCGCGGGGCAAATAAAAAGGCCGCCTGGAGGGGCGGCCCGTGCGGGGGACTGAGGAGGAGAATTATTGAACCTGACAGGCGGAGTGCTGTTGGAGCCAGATCCAATCCGAATCCTGCCCGCTGCTGGGGTAGTGGGTGCCGGTGCGGCCCTTGACATAAGGCACCGTTAGCAGCCCGAACCCCGGGGCGCCGGTCCAGAGCCAGCGATGGGATTCCGCGTGGCCGTCGGCGAAGGAGAAGCAATTGCCGCCGCCGTGGTAACTGGCGGGCACATCCGGGTAGTCCGGCGCGTTGAGGTTCAGTTGCATGAACCCGTCATTGAGGGTGTACATGGATTCGTCGCAGAAGATCCATGCGTTGGCCGGGGTGGGGCAATTCAAGTCCCGCGTCTTGGCATATTGCTTCCAGCCGGGATTGTACTGGACCAAACCCTCGACCGAACCCATTTGGCTGTTCATCGAGATGCTGCGGATGCGATCGCCATTATCGGACATGATGGTGTCGGCGGGGCACTTGTAAACCTTGAGATTGCCCGCCACGTACGAGGCCAGGCAATTGGTCGCATAAGCCAGGTCGTTGGTGTTGCCGTTTTGCGTGCCCCAGCCTTCGCTCATGTTGCCGTTGCACCAACCCAGGGAGGATCCCGCCGGGGCGTTCGGCACGAGGTAATCGGTGAAGTCATTGCCGTACATCGTGCAGGCGACTTGCACCTGCCGTTTGTTGCTGAGGCAGGAGGTGGTCAGAGCCTTGACTTTGGCTTTGGCAAGCACCGGGAGGAGCATGCCCGCGAGAATCGCGATGATCGCGATCACGACCAGAAGTTCAATCAAGGTAAAGGCGCCGGCCCGCATCCCGGAGTGACCGGAACGCAAATACAGACGGGTCGAAATTGGATTCTTCATGTTGGGAGCTGGGAATTGACCACCAATAAACACCCCGTATGGATAGCATATCGGGAGGGGAAACGCAAATCCGAGGGATTCGCGGTGGAGGACCGGGTGGGGCGGCCTCCGGAGCGGAAAACCGGGCGGCGGCGGCAGCGGACCGCCGCCG
>CAIYZC010000579.1 GCA_903930565.1 uncultured Pedosphaera sp. | reverse complement strand
TAATGCGTAGTCATGATCTCCCCTTTAATTTCGAATGATGCGACGAGTGCGGTGTCCAACCGTGATGATTCGCGACGCCACTTCGAGTATTTTCAATGACTTACAGGCAGCAGGTTCGATAAGTAATTTGGCCGGGCGGTGGGGAATGAGAAAGGTTCGCTACGAAGTTCGTTTGACGTATTGGGTAGACTGCCGGACCTCTTCATATTCGATCCACCGCCAGAACCGTTCAACAGAGCGGATTCGATGCTGATCAAACCGCACTAGGTTTCTGAATGATGTAGGCATGGGCGGACTATTTAGTCAAGATCAAGATTGGTGGGGCGACTTGCCATGGCCGCATAGACTCGACGGCTATCACTTAATAAAGTTCCACTAGTCACTAAATAAGCTAACCCAGCCCAGACATCTAAACTGGTCACTTGGATATCTTCAAAAACTTCCACATCATTTTCCGTAACGATTGCTGGGAAAGGTTTCTCTTTTTTACCAATTGAATAAGTGATTACGGTCTTGAAGCTAGACGCATAGCCGATAATGTGTTCACCAAAATTCTCTAGGTCCTCACATGGAGGACGATGCAATAATTTACAAACTTTGTTGGCCAGCCTTCTTTTGAACCATTTCTTTCGGTCAAGCATTTCCTGGACCCGATTAGCTAAGCAATCAAGCCAGATATCCATAGTCACCTCACCAAGCGGCACCATAGCATAGAGAACTCTTCTGGGGGATAAGATGCCTTTGGGATAGAAAGCAACTAGATTCATTGAATTTGTTCGTGAGCTAGGGTGCATTATCGCCATTGGATCGATTAACCCTTGAGCGCGGCAACAGCCACCTTGGCCTTGAATGTCGCTGTTTGATTACGTCTTGGTCTGCTCACTGCTTTGCTCCTCGTCGGGCAATTGCCTCGCTCAGTCTAAGCAGGCTCTTCACTTATAAGTTAGTGTTGTTCTGCTGAGCCATCTCTAACCTACAGGCAGGTGAAAATCTGAAGCCCAACGTTAGCGCTCAGGCGTGCGGCCACATGCGCGTCCGTTGTGACGCATAGATTTAGGTTTCGCGCTTAAATCTGGCAGCCACATCAGGAAGATAGCGCTCAAAGAATAAGCGCTGCTCCGGCTTCAAGCGATCCCATGGAATCTCTTCCGGTGGCAACCCAGGGTTAAAAGCGCGTACTTCGACCGTTGTAGTTCCATCGATTGTCGCTGGTGGTCCTAAAGGTTTCATGCTCGGTGTGATGTATGCATGAACCTCGCCGCTCTCATAGCAAAAATTCTGAAACACCTCGTAATCGTCATACTCAGAGAGTCCAGCACTTTTGTTCGTATAGTTCAACCCGCCCAGTGCGTTAAGTAGGAGAAACTGCTCTCTACTAAGAGACTGACCGCTCAGTCCCTTAATGAGCAATAATGTGTGTTTCCGGTCTATAGCGTCAACAAAGGTCGCCGCGTTTTGAAGTGATTTATCTAGCGACTCAAACGATTGATCTAGTTCGAGTGGAAATCGGCGTGTGCCGTCTTGATATACCCATGCTCGGACATCCCGAATGGCTTGTTCTGCGGATTTGATCGCGGACTTAGCGGATTGTAGATCTTCCAGCCACTTGTCACTGTCACTCATCCTTCGCCTCTGATCCGTCTAGGACCACCCTGAGATCGAAGAAGTGCGTTCCGACAAAACGGATCTTCCGCGTCAACCCCGCCAGCACCACATCTAACTCGACAGATAAACCAACAGTTTCACCGTCGATAGCTTCAACTCGGTCCTTCAACTCAGTATCGGTACACGCTCTCGCGTACTGATACATCGCAGCGCAGGTGGGACATAGAGCCAGCCGGTTCTCGTAGTAGTTCTGAGAAAGACCTCGGATAGCCTGAACTGCCTCAAAGTAGTGCTCGCCCGTGCCCAATTTGAAGGGCATCTCATTTCTGCAAACTTGGCAGACCATCTGCCCCTGCCCATTGGTGTACTTCGCTCGCAGGTATGCCTTCGCCTCTGCCACGACGACTTGCACGTTGGACTGTATAGATCTCTCTCGCCGAACGGCCTCTTTGGTTGGAGCGTTCTCCCGGTGCTCAAGAACTCCACGCCTTCGTCGAGAAGGATTGCGCACCTCTTCTTCGGGCTGTTCCGGTCGGGCGGAATTCTGCAAAATCAATTCCGCCGCCGCTTTTGGACCCATACCTGATTTCCGCAGCGCTTTAGCTATTTCGCTCGCTGCGTCAAGTCCGTCAAAACCAAACTCCTTCGCGGCGACATCCTTGCGCTGGTATTCCTCGGTCTGGCGTTGGATAGACGCTTCGAACCCAATGGCAGTAAGCAGCCCATTGCGATCATCGTAAATGAACCCCGTTGGCAGTTGGCCTCGACCGATGTCCTTGGGGAAATGGAATCTGCCTTCGCCATCAGGGATCCACGCGTGATTCTTCAGACAATGAACGAGTTGTGAGTCTGTCTGTCTCGTCTTGTACTGCAGATTCGGTCGATAACGTGCGAGCGCGACAGCACTACTAGCTCGAATCAAAGTAGACCAGAGAATACGGCTGTTCTCAATCGTCGGACTCCTAACAAGAACATCGATACCGTCGATTGTCCAGTCCTCGTTTTTGGAGTAGCCAGATTCACGAACCCCGGAAGCGAGGTAGTCTTCGTGCAACTTATCGCTATCTGGATTCTGCCAAGTACTGGCCCTAATGATCGCAAGTTCAGACTGAATCCCAAGAACCTTGACGAATTCCACAAACGCTTTCTTAGCCGAAACTTTTTCGTATCCTGACCAAAGCGCCCACTTATCCTTCGCTGCCACGGTCCCCGCGAGGCCGGTGTCCTCAAACGGTAAGTCCAAGTAAAGGTTGCCGGCAGTACTCCAACGCAACTTGGCGTCTTCCCCGTTATCGTCATTCTGGGCGACAAAAATTGCCTCCTTTGAAAACACGTCTAATCTTTCCGGTCGTGCCTTGAAGAACTCAACAAATCTCTTCATATGCCCAAGATGTACTTTCAGATCCGGATAAGTCTTCCCTCCGTAAGTCGCGATCAGACGTTCGAGGTCTGCGGCCTCATCAAATACTCTGACGCCAGCACTCTCGAGAAACTGTCTTGCAGTAGAACTTTGCGTCCCCGCCTTTCCAGCCAGATAGGTCGCAGGCTTCACCAGAAGCACGTCCTCCTGTACCGTATCCTTATCATTCAAAGGAAAAAACGCCTCTGCAGGCTTCACCAAAGAAAATACGCCTTCCTGTTCGACTCGAATGAACGCAAGGTCGCTAATATCCAGGCTATTAAAGTGCTTCTCAGTAGCGTCATGCAGCACAGAATAAAACCGTCGCAGCCAGGAATCTTCTTTATCTGAGAGCCATGCGCTTAGCCGCGCAGGACGGCCCAAGTCTTTTTCTATATGTTTGAGCTCGAATTCTGCGCAGTTGAGGGATGCGCATAATTCGTCCCAGCCCCACTCGTCTATAGCAAGAGAATCCAGAAACTTATCTGCCCGCTGGTTAGCCTGGGGCGCATTCGCACACCACGCCACATTCTCCCACTGCCCGCGGGTCAAAAGCGCTAGGTCTTCGTCGTTAATGAGATTTACAAGATCGGACGGACCTCGACAAATTTCATCGCCGGCGCGATGGCCTGCGTATCGCGAAGGTACTAGCGCAGACTTTTTAAAGGCATCGATCAGTCGATCCATTACCGGTCTATAGAACGGGGGAATGCCGTCGTCCTCAATGGGCAAGATATTCAAGAATGCAGTGGTCAACAGACCACGATCACGGATGTCCTCCATTGACGAAGCAGCGAGTTCAGCTATCGCAGACAAGAGTTGGTCATTTCCTTTGCTGTCCCTGACGCTGTCCCGGGCGACCGTAGAAGCGAAAGGTGCATGCAGATGGAAGCGAAGATTCGAGGTCTCCTTGTCTGCAGGGAAATAAATGCAGACCCGGCCCGGACTTAGCGGAATCATTCTCCACTTCGACTTCTTGGTCCGCCCCTCCTCCTCCACCTCAAGGCTGAATGCCACCGCGACCGCGCATTCCTTCCGCGCCGACTCGTCCTCAATCGTTACGGTCTGTCGGTAACGAAGCCAGTTCGATCTACGAGAGTCGGCGGTAGGGCTGTTGATTGTGACCTGAATATGCTCGCCAGCGCGGCCAGCCTGCTGCATTTCCGACGGAAGAACACGCTCCAGGCTTCCAATGGAACCATCAGGAAGGACATAGCTGATCCGGCCAATATTCGACAGGAAGAGCAAGGTTGCATCGCCAAGCGCCTGCAAGGATCCAGCGATCTCGGTGGTGGCGGATCGGCCAGTCTTCTTCACATGGTCAAATGGAAACGTAAACTGGGTGTCGAAACCATCTACACCGCTCCTTGGAATCGTAAGTAGTTCGGGAACTACAAGATCACGAATCCGAAAATGGTAATCGCCTGAGTGAACCTCCGGCGTCTGGGTATAGGCAAAGACCGCCTTGAATCCAACCCCGAACTTTCCAATTTCTGTGGGTGAGTCCGCCTTCGTGCTATCCCCGATGCTTGTGATCGACTCGACGTCCCTGGCCGAGAAAAGCCGCGATCCATCATGCTCGAATATCAGGGATTCCTTGGTCAGCCTGAATCGTGCGTGGGATGCCTTGGCATCCTCGGCGTTCTGCAGCAGTTCATAGATGAAGTGCGCGTTGTCGGGATAAAGCTGAGTGAGCAGTCCCAAAATGCCTGCCTCAAAGCCTTTGTTGCGCCGAAGGCCATCGACGTAGGCCATGCGATTTGACCTGAGTTTGTCAAATGCGGATTTGTCAAAGCTCATCAGTGCCTCGCTCGATGATTCCATCAATGCCCACGACAGGTCACGCTCCTGCATGCCCAGTCGGAGTCTCAACAATCAATACGCCCAGGACGGCTGCCTCCGCTACGATCTCGGCCTGCCCTGCGACCCGATCCAATTCTGAAGACCGCCGCTCAAAATCGCGGTTGGCAGCTTCGATCTGTCCCTCCTTCATCCGCCTGATGCGCGCATCAGTCGCTTGATCACGTTGCTCTTCAAGCAGAGCCAAGCGGGCCTGGTGCGAGGCCTTGAGCGATGCCATCCTGATTTCTGCAGACTGAGTCAC
>CAIYZC010000578.1 GCA_903930565.1 uncultured Pedosphaera sp. | reverse complement strand
GGACCGGGCGCTGCGGATGGTTTTTGGCGATGCGGGCAGCGCCACGGTGGTGCGGCGCGGCGCCGGCCGGGCCGGCTTCGCCCTGCATTCCGATGGTTCCGGCGCCCGGCACCTGATCGTGCCGGCGGGTGGTTGCCGAACGCCCCGGTCCGACGCCACCTCCGTGGCGCAAGCGGACGCGTCCGGCAATCAACGGTCCCCGGAAAATGTGTTCATGGACGGGGCGGAGATCATGAATTTCGCCCTCCGTCGGGTGCCGCAGGTCCTGGACGAAATTCTGACTTTGGCCGGCTGGGAGCGGACGCAGGTGGGGCTGTTCGCGCTGCATCAAGCCAACCGGTTCATGGTCGATTACCTGGCCAAGAAGTGTCGCCTGCCCAAGGGAACGACGCCGGTGGGCATGAGCCAAACCGGCAATACCGGCCCCGCCTCCATCCCCTTGCTCCTTGCCGGGGAGCGGGCCGCCTTCCCCCCGGCCCAACGGGTCCGCAGTGTCCTCTGCGGGTTCGGGGCGGGTTTGTCCTGGGGGGCTTGCGCCCTGGATTTGTCCGCCACCCGGATTCTTGCCCCCATTGAATGTCCGTCCCGCGCCGTGACCGCCCTCCCATGAAAGCCGAACTCGTCGAAATCATCCTCCAACTCTGTGCCGCCCAAAACCCCAGTCTGCCCCGACCCGTGCTGGTGGAACAGCGCGGCGAAGCGCAGCTCTACGGCCGGGGGGGACCGTTGGATTCCCTGGGCCTGGTCAGTTTGATTGTGGAGGTGGAGGCCGCCGTGGAGGACCGCTTTGGCCAATCCGTCGTCCTCGCCGATGAACGGGCCTTGTCCCAGCACCGGAGCCCGTTCCGAACAGTGGACGCACTGGCGGATTACATCGTTGCGATGTTGGCGGAACGTTCCGTGCCGCCCACCCCTTGAAGGCGTGAAAGTCACTCTCATTTCCGGGACGCGCAAGGGGATCGGCCGGCATCTGGCCGAATACTACGCCGGGCTGGGCCACCAAGTGATCGGTTGCAGCCGGCAGGCGCCGGACTGGACCCTGCCCAATTACCGCCATTTCCTGCTGGATGTCGCGGACGAGGCGGCGGTGCGGGATCTGTTCGCCACGGTGCGGCGGGAGTTCGGGCAACTGGACCATTTGATCAACAACGCCGGGGTGGCGGCCATGAACCACTCCCTGCTCACCCCCTTGGGCACCGCGCGGCAACTATTGGACACCAACGTGCTCGGGACGTTTCTGTTCGCTCGGGAGGCCGCCCGGCTGATGCAGCGCCGGCGCTGGGGGCGCATCGTGAATTTTAGCTCGGTGGCGGTTCCATTCAAACTGGAGGGCGAGGCCATGTATGTGGCCGCCAAGGCCGCCGTCGAGGGGCTCACCCACGTGTTGGCGCGGGAATTCGGCCCACTGGGCGTCACGGTCAACGCCATCGGCCCCGGTCCCATCCGCACGGACTTGATCCGCAATGTGCCGCCCGAAAAAATCACCGCCCTGCTGCAGCGGCAGGCGATTCCCCGTGCCGGTGAATTTAAGGATGTCGTCAATGTGCTGGATTTCTACCTGCGGCCCGAGAGTGACTTCATCACCGGGCAAATCATGTATTTGGGAGGCGTTTGATGCACGTCGATTTTCTTTTGGAACGGTTCGCGGCCCATGCCGACGCCGACGCGGTGATCTGGCGGGGGCAAAGCTGTTCCTACCGCTCCTTGTTGGAACGTTACCGGTACTGGTGGAGTCGATTGGAGGAGCAACACGTGCGCCCGGGCAGCGTGGTTTCCCTCGCGGCCGATTTCTCCCCGAATGCGATCACGCTGCTGTTGGCCCTCATTGAGCGGGGTTGCATCGTGGTGCCGCTGACCACGGCCATGGCCGCCCAGAAGCCGGAGTTTTTGGAAACGGCCGAGGTGGAGTGGTGTGTCCAACTGGATGAGCGGGATGAGGCGCACTGGCAGAGGACCGGCCGCCAAGCCACGCATGCGCTCCTGCGCCGGTTGGCGGATCCGGGGCACCCCGGTTTGGTGTTGTTTTCCTCCGGCTCCACCGGACGGAGCAAGGCGGCGGTGCATGATTTGCGGGGGTTGTTGGAGAAATTCAAAGTTCCCCGGGCGGCGCGCCGGGCGATCGCCTTTCTGCTCTACGATCATATCGGGGGGATCAATACCCTGTTTTACCAACTCTCCAACGGCGGGTGTGTCGTCACCGTCCCGGAGCGCAGCCCCGCGGCGGTGTTGCACGCCATCGCCACCCATCGGGTGGATCTGTTGCCGACTTCGCCGACGTTCCTGCGGCTGATCCTGCTCAGCCGGGCCTACGAGCAATACGATTTGTCCTCGCTGAAGCTGGTCACTTACGGAACCGAACCAATGCCCGAGAGCACGCTTCGCAAATTCCACGAGCGGTTTCCCCGGGTGGAGCTGCTCCAAACCTACGGGCTCTCCGAGCTCGGCATCCTGCGCTCCAAATCGCGGTCCTCCGATTCCCTGTGGGTGCGGCTGGGCGGGGAGGGTTTTGCGACCCGGATCGTCAACGGGCTGCTCGAAGTGAAGGCGCAATCCGCCATGCTGGGATATCTGAACGCTCCGAGCCCCTTCACGGAAGACGGTTGGTTTCGCACCGGGGACGCGGTGGAAGTGGATGGCGAATGGTTGCGCATCCTTGGCCGCCGCTCGGAAATGATTAATGTAGGCGGCGAGAAGGTTTACCCTGCGGAAGTGGAAAGCGTCATTCAGGAAATCCCGGGCGTGGAGGACGTGGTGGTGGTCGGTGAACCGAATGCCATCACCGGCAACTTGGTCGTCGCGCGGGTCAAACTCGCGGGCGGGGAAACCGTGGCCAACTTCCGCCCCCGCCTGCGGGCTTTCTGCGCGGCGAGGCTGCCCCGCTTCAAAATCCCCCAAAAGGTGGAGTTGCTGGCGGAGTCCTCCACCGGGGAGCGTTTCAAACGGATTCGGAAAGCCAACCCATGAACAAATCCTTTCCGCGCCGCGTGGCCAACCGGTTTCTGGCCATGCTGGCCCGCGTGGCTCCCGGCGCCACTTCCTTGCGTCCTTTTCTGCACCGCCTTCGGGGCGTGAAAATGGGGCGCAACGTATGGATCGGCGACGACGTTTATCTGGATAACGAATACCCGGAATACATTGAGATCCAAGATGGCGCCGCCATCAGCATGCGCACCACGGTTCTTTCCCATACCAAAGGAGCCGGGCGGGTGATCTTTGAGCGCAATTCGTTCGTCGGTCCCCATTCCATCGTTTTGTGCGCGGGCGGTCGTGAAATCCGCATCGGCGAGGGGGCGGTCGTGGGCGCCGGGTGTGTGATTAGCCGGAGCATCCCTCCCCGGGCCTTTGTGCTCGCCCCCGCCCCGCAAACCG
>CAIYZC010000577.1 GCA_903930565.1 uncultured Pedosphaera sp. | reverse complement strand
GGGCGGCGGTCTTGGTGCCGGCGGCGGAAGCGGCGCGGCGGGAGGCGATTTGCCGGGCGTGCGACCGGTTCCGCGTCTCGGATGCGCGGTGCTCGCTGTGTGGCTGCGTGATGCCCGGCGCCATCGGCAAGTGGCATCTGGCAGCGGAGCGTTGCCCCCTCACCCCGCGGCGCTGGTGAAGGATCAACAAAACAAACGAAGGTAACGGAGACCGGAAGCGAACAGGGGGGCGGGCGCGCGCGCTGGGCGGCAATCCCGTCCAACAGAATCATCCTTCCCATCCACTCCCATTGGTTCCTATCGGCGGTTCAGCCCAGGCCGAGGGAGCTTCGCCTTCCCCGGCTCCGCTCCGCCCCCGCCAATGAATTCCTCTTAAATGGCAGCCTTTTATTGAATTTGATGGTTGATTATCAGCCGGCTGGTGGTTGCTTATCAGCCAATGATACAACGGCATTTGACCAAGCTACCGCGGCGGGCGGCGGGCACGAGCGCGCGCCAGGCGTAGAGGCGACTGGTGGTGATGCCGAGTTCGGCGGCGACGGCGTTGGCCGCCTTGCCGCTGGTGAGCCAATTGAGGACGGCCTCCCGCTTGAAGGTGGCACCATATTTCCGACGATTGAGGGCCGGTGATTCGTTCATGGATTTTATATTGGGGGATTTGCTGGAATTACTGTCCACCAAATCGAGACAACCTCACCTGGTCCCCTTTGCAATTTGGTTCGCTGCGTCGGTGAGTGAAGGTTTGACGGGAAGCCAGGCACGCGACGCGCGGTTTTTCCCGCCCGCAAAATCAGGTTGTCAGCGACCCCCTTCCTTGTTAAAAACCCGACCCGATCATGGGACGATCAACGGACATTTTATTGGAAAGCCTGCTTTCGCACATTGAAGCGGGCGAGGTGATTCCAATTATCGGCCCGGATTTGTTGACCGTCACAGAAAATGGGGCGGAAACCACCTACAACCGGCTGCTCGCCCGGCGGTTGGCCGAGGAATTGGCAGTGGAGAAAGGCGCTCCCCCGCGGCCACTTCCAACCAATTGCTCACTCAACGAGGTCATTTGCGCCTATCAGCCGTTGTTGCCTTCCCGGCAATCGCTGTATGCCTACCTCCACGCCTTGGTGAGGGAGAATCCCGTGGCCATCCCCGAACCCCTGGCGCAATTGGCACGCATCACCGATTTTCGCCTATTGGTCAGCACTTCTTTTGAAGGTTTGTTGGTGCAGGCCGTGAATCAGGAACGGTTCGGGGGCCGCTCCGGGGCGACAGTCCTCGCCTATTCGCCCAATAATGTGCCGGATCTCCCGGAGGGCGGCATCGGATCCAGCGGCACGGTGGTGTTCCAGCTCATGGGCCAGGTTGGCGCGGACCCGACCAAATACGCCGTGACCGAGGGTGATCAGTTGGAGTTTATTCACCAGTTGCAGGCCGCGAAGTTGCGCCCGCAGCGGTTGTTGGATGAATTTCACCAACGGCACCTGCTCCTGCTCGGTAACGGTTTTTGCGACGGCTTGGGACGTTTCTTCCTGCGGCTGGCCCAGGGGGAGCCCTTTTGGAAAAGCCGGGGAACCTCGCGCGTGATTACGGATGCGGTGCAGGACGACCGTCTGGTGACGTTTATCAACCATTTCAGCCGGGAAACCACGGTCGTTCGGGAATTCCCGCCGGTGGAGTTTGTGCGGGAACTTTCCCGGCGGTGGGAACAGCGCCGCCCGGTGGCACCGGCCAACGGGCCGATAGGCGCGCCGTCCGCCCGCTCGGAAGCCACGCCCCAGGGGGGTGTTTTTCTGAGTTACGCTCACGAGGATGCCGGGGCCGCGCGGGCACTGCAGGCCAGGCTCCTGGCCCACGGCGTGGAAACTTGGTTGGATGAAAGCGAACTCAAGGGTGGCGACGAGTGGGAGCGAGTAATCCGGCAACGCATCAAGCGCTGTGAGCTTTTCCTGCCGCTGATTTCCCGGAATACCGAGAGCCGCACAGAAGGCTATTTTCGCAAGGAATGGGCTTGGGGCATCGAACGACTGCCGACTTTCACGGGCGCGAACCGGAGGTTCATTGTCCCGGTGGTGGTGGACGAACTCAGGCAGGGACAAGCCAAAAAAGTCCCGGAGGCTTTCGGCACTTTTCAATGGGAGACCGCCCCTGGCGGGGAAGCCACGCCGGAGTTTCTGGCGCGGATGAAAAGCGCGATTCGGGAGTTGCGAGTCGGCTAAAAGGCCCAACCATGGAAACCCCCGCCATTCCCCTCTCTCCGCGAGAGCCGCAGCCGCTCTTGAATCCCCAAGAACCTTGGCCGGGTCTGCTGCCTTTTGAAGAAGCCACCGCCGCGTATTTCCATGGTCGGGAAACTGAAACGCTGGAACTGGGGCGGCTGCTGAACCGCGACCACGTCACGATCCTTTACGGCCAGTCCGGTCTTGGGAAAACCTCGTTGCTGCTGGCCGGGCTAACCCCCGTACTGCGCGCGGGCGAGTTCCTGCCGATTTATCTCCGCTTGGATCACGCGGAGAACCAGCCCACGCTGGTGACGCAGGTCAAGACGGCCATCGCCCGCGCCTTGGTCCGGGCCGAAGTGGACGCCCGCCCGCCGGCTGAATCCGAAACCTTGTGGGAGTATTTTCACGAGGCCCGCGCCCGGTTTTGGAGCCCAAAGAACCGAGCGCTCACCGTGGTGCTGATGTTCGACCAATTTGAGGAGGTGTTCACGCTCGGTCGGCAAACTGATGGCCAATCCGCGCGCACCACCGCCTTCTTGGAGGAACTGGCCTGCCTGGCCACGGGGCGCACTCCCGACTTGGTGGCGGAGCGGTTGGAAGCCGACCCGGCGGCGGCCGCCAAGTTCGATTTCGAGCGGGCCGGCGTCAAAGTTCTGCTCGCGCTCCGGGAGGATCGCCTGGCTGACTTCGAGTCCTTGGCCGAATCCTGCCGCTGGAGTGCCGACAACCGCCTCCGCCTCCGCCCCATGAGCGGGGACCAGGCTTGGGAAGTGGTCGCCAAGCCGGGCGCCGCGTTCGTGGACGAATCCATGACGGCCCAAATCGTCGCATTCGTTTCGTCCTCCCGCCGGCAGCATTTCACCGGCACCCCGACCCGTGCGGAACTCCGCCCCCGGGAAGTCCAACCCGCCCTGCTCAGCGTGGTTTGCCGGGAACTGAACGGCCGCCGCATCAAAGCCGGCCAGGCCCGGCTCACCCCCGGGTTGCTTCATGGCGCCAAGGAAGACATCATCCGCGATTTCTTTAACCGGGTCATGGACGATCAGCCACCGGCCGTCCGGGTTTTTCTGGAGGAAAAGTTACTGACAGATGGCGGTTTCCGCCAGCACGTTCCCTTGGAGGAAATGCGCGGGGCTCCGGGGATCCCCGGGGCTTCGATTCGCCAACTCATCGACCGCCGGCTCCTACGGCAGGAGGATTCGAGTGGCGCCGACTGGATCGAACTTACCCACGACCTCCTGGCCGAAGTGGTCTTGGCGAGTCGCAATGAGCGCCGGAATCGGACCGCTTTGGAAGCCGCCGCCGCCCGCGAAGAGCAGGCGCGGTTGGACCTGGCCCAGGCCAATCATTTGCGCGAGCAGGCGGAAATGGCCCGCGACGCGGCCGAGCAATTGATTGAGTTCATGGTTTTCGATCTCCGGGATGCGTTGCAACCCTTGGGCCGCCTGGACCTCCTGGCCGCCGTGAATCGGCGGGTGGACGCCTATTATCGCAGCTTGGGAGAAGATGAGACCAATCCGACCACTCAGCGGCGGCGGGGCGCCTTCTTTATGAACCATGGCGACGTGCTGCGGGCGCAAGGAGACGCGGACGGGGCGCTCCGGAACTATCGGGACGGTCTGGCGATCGCGGCCAAACTGGCGGCCCAAGACCCCACCAGCGCCGACAAACAGCGGGATTTGAGCATCAGCTACGAACGGATCGGCGACGTGTTGCGGG
>CAIYZC010000576.1 GCA_903930565.1 uncultured Pedosphaera sp. | reverse complement strand
GCCAACCCGACGCCAAGCGCGAGGCCGGATTCCCCGAGCGCGCGGGCGGCGGCCCAGCGGCGGCGGGCACGGGCGAAGGCGCGCAATTGGCGCGGGATTTCGACCGGCAACGGCAGGGGCGGCTCAGGATTCATGGTCGGCAGTGCGGCAAGGGCGCAGCCACCGCGGCGGGAGGGCTGTGGGGAGGAAGATGCCCGGAGGCCGGCGGGGTTTCAACACAAACTGGTGGCGCGGGCGGCGGGCCGGGGGGATGGACCTGATGGACCTGATGGACCCGATGGACCTCATGGACGGGGGGAACGCCATGGACGGGGCGCGGCTATTTGCGGGAGGCCAGGGGGCGGGCGCGCTCGAGGACGACGGCGGGGCCGGCGACGCCGCAGCGGTCCACGGGGGTGAGGGACACCACTTCGGGGGTTTGGCGGAAGACGTAGGTGTGGGTTTCCTCGGGGAGGATGGTGGTGGTCCACGCGCCACCGGGGGCGCGGGTTTGGAGGAGCCAGAGCCAGGTGGGGGTGGCGCCGGTGGGAGTCCAGGTGAAGCGGTCGCGGGTGCGGACATTGAGCCGCGGGGCGCCGGGGGCGCCGTGGTCCAACCACGGGCTGGCGGGGACCAGGGCGGGTTCGACGTAGGCCTCGCGCTTCAAGGCGGTGGCGAGATTGGCGCGGTTTTCGAGCAGGGTTTTAATGCTCCAGAGGCAGACCCCGGGGGCGACCCCGGCGGCGCGGGTGAGGCGGATTTGGGCGAGGATTTCCGCGGCGGGCCAGCGGCCGATGCTCAGGCCGGGCCAGAGGTGGCGGCCGCGCGGGTTTTGTTCGCCCCACCACTTGAGCAAGGCCGGGAAGCTGGTTTCGGGCTTTTGGATGGACCAGTAGAGCTGCGGGGCGCAGTAGTCGAGCCAACCGTTTTGCATCCATTTCGGGGCGTCGCAATAGAGTTCGGCGTAGGCGTTCAGGCCGACGATGCCGGCGGGATGGGCGGGCTGCCAGATGCCGAAGGGGGAAACGCCGAATTTCACCCAGGGCTTGGCTTCTTTGACGGCGGTGTAGGCGCGTTGGACGAAGCGGTTGACGTTGTCCCGGCGCCAGTCTTCCCGACTCAGCGAGCCGCCGGCCGCGGTGTAGCGCCGCCAACTCGGGCCGTCGGGGAAATCCACTTTTTGGCCTTGGGCGTTGGAGACCTTGTAAGGGTAGAAATAGTCGTCAAAATGGATGCCATCCACGTCGTAACGGCGGACGAGGTCCAGCACCACGCGGAGGGTGTGCTCCAGCACGGCCGGTTCGCCGGGATCGAGCCACAGGAGGTCGCCATAGGAGCGGACCAGCTCGGGGTGGGTGCGGCTGATGTGGCCGACGGAGACCGGCACCTTCGCGGAGGGATGGAGCGCGCGGTAGGGGTTGAACCAGGCGTGCAGTTCCAAACCGCGTTGGTGGGCCTCGGTGATCGCGAAGGCCAAGGGATCGTAATAAGGTTCGGGCGCCCGGCCCATCACCCCGGTGAGGTAGGGCGACCAAGGTTCCAACTTGGAGGCGTAGAGGGCGTCGCAGGCGGGGCGGACTTGGAAGATGACGGCGTTGAGGTGCAGCTCGACCGCGCGGTCGAGGAGGGTGAGCAGTTCGGCCTTTTGGGTGGCGACGGGCAGACCGGGTTTGGAGGGCCAATCGATATTGGCGACGGTGGCGACCCAGGCGGCGCGGAATTCGCGGTGGGGGGCCGGGGCCGTGAGGGAAGAGAATTGGTAGCCGGGATCCCGGGCGTACGCGGAGGGTCCGGGACCGAGGGCCAACACGAAGGCCATGGTGAGAACCGGCCTCAGGGAGCCGAACCACCGCCGGAGGAGCCGGCTCCCGCCAGGAATTGCTGCTGCTGCCGCCGCTTTCATGGGGGTGAACATAACCCAGATTGCGCGGTGAAGAAGGACAAATCGTGCGGAATCGGCAAGCGGGGGGCGCGGGGTGGATTGGGGAGGGGCGGGTGATCATGGGTTTTCAGTGGGAGTTGCGCGGCGGGGTTGGGCGGGGGCAACGACGGGCCGGCGACCTGAATTCCACCATTGCCCTGGGGGGCGGGATCGACCATGATGACGGGCTTATGGCGATAGGGCGCAGGCAGTATCCGTTTGATTTGATTGAACCGAAATGGCAGGCGGTGTGGGACCGTCAGCAGACGTTTCGGGCGTGGAATCCGGGGGAAAACATCCCGGCGGGGCATCCTTTTGCCCAACGGCATCCGGGCCCCGGACTGCCGCCGAAATACTACGTGCTGGACATGTTCCCCTACCCTTCCGGCGCGGGGTTGCATGTGGGGCATCCGGAGGGCTACACGGCGACGGACATTTTGGCGCGGTACCGGCGCGCGACGGGGCACAATGTGCTGCACCCGATGGGCTGGGACGCCTTCGGCCTGCCGGCGGAGCAATACGCCATCAAGACCGGCCAGCATCCGCGGCACACGACGGAGGCGAACATCACGACCTTCAAGCGCCAAATCCAGGCGCTGGGTTTCAGCTACGACTGGACCCGGGAAGTGGACACGACCGATCCGGAGTATTTCCGGTGGTCGCAGTGGATTTTTCTCCAACTCTACAACGCCTGGGTCAACCCGGCGACGAACCGGGCGGAACCGATCACGACGCTGACGTATCCGGCGGACTGCGCGACGCCGGCGCAACAGCGGGCGCACCGCGACGCGCGGCGGCTGGCTTATGTGGCCGAAGCGCCGGTGAATTGGTGCCCCGACCTGGGCACGGTGCTCGCCAATGAGGAAGTGGTGGACGGCAAGAGCGAGGTGGGCGGATTCCCGGTGGTGCGCAAGCCGATGCGGCAATGGATGCTGCGGATCACGGCCTTCGCGGAACGGTTGCTGACGGATTTGGACGGCATTGAATGGAGCCATTCGCTCAAGGAAATGCAGCGCAATTGGATCGGACGGTCCGAGGGCGCGGAAGTGGGGTTCGCGGTGGCGGGCGCGCCGGCGGACGCGGCGGGGATCACGGTGTTCACGACCCGGCCGGACACGCTGTTTGGCGCGACGTATTTGGTGTTGTCGCCGGAGCACAAGTTGGTGGCGGCGTTGACCACGCCGGAGCAGCGGGCGGCGGTGGGGGAATACCAGCGCGTGGCGGCGGGGAAGAGCGACTTGGAGCGCACGGAGCTCGCGAAGGACAAGACCGGCGTCTTCACCGGCGCGTTTGCGATCAACCCGGTCAATGGCGAGGCGCTGCCGATTTGGATCGCGGATTACGTGCTGGCCAGCTACGGCACGGGCGCGATCATGGCGGTGCCCGCGCACGACGAGCGCGATTTGGAATTCGCGCAAAAATTCAACCTGCCGATCCGCGAAGTGGTGCAAGCCCCGGGCGGGGGGGCGGCGATTGGGTTCGTGGGCGACGGGGTGAGCGTGAACTCGGGATTCCTCACGGGCCTCCCCACCCCGGAGGCCAAACGGAAGATCACGGACTGGCTCGCGGAACGCGGGGCGGGCAAACGGACGATCAATTACAAGCTTCGCGACTGGCTGTTCAGCCGCCAGCGCTACTGGGGCGAACCGTTCCCGATCCTCTGGCGCACGGACGCCGACGGCACTTTGTACCACGAGGCGCTGGCCGAGGCGGACCTGCCGTTGCGCCCGCCGGCGTTGGATGATTACAAGCCCACGCCGGACGGCAAACCGCCGTTGGCGCGGGCGGCGGATTGGGTGGCGGCGGTGGACGGCGCGGTGCGCGAGACGAACACCATGCCCCAGTGGGCGGGCTCCTGCTGGTATTACCTGCGCTTCATCGATCCGAAAAATACGAAGGCCGTCTGCGCCCCGGAAAAGGCCGCCTATTGGCTCCCGGTGGATCTCTATGTCGGCGGGGCAGAACACG
>CAIYZC010000575.1 GCA_903930565.1 uncultured Pedosphaera sp. | reverse complement strand
GATTGGCTGCCAAAAAGGGAAAAACTATAGACTGACCCCTGGGCGATGTCGGGGGGCAAAGTGTAGTAAAAAGGAGAAATTCAAAGGTCTGACCCCATAGCGACATCTGACCCCTTGGAGGGTTGATTGAACAGTGGAAACTCGATTGTGATCGGGCGAAGCAGGGAATTGGCTGCGAAAAGCGCACAAATGTCGGAGCCGGTCGGAATAGGAGCGAATTTAAGCCGTGGTGCTTAATTTTGGTCCGGTGAGGGAATCTCGCGCGAAGCCGCTAAGCCGCGAAGGGGCGCCAAAGGGGGAGGATTGGCCGCTAAAAAGGGAAAAACTATAGTCTGACCCCGTGGCGATGTCGGGGGGCAAAGTGTAGTAAAAAGGAGAAATACTAGGGGCTGACCCCATAGGGTGGTTTGACCCCTTTGCCCACGAGGCGGCGGGGCTATAAAATGGCGCGGAGGCCGGGAAGTTTGTACGCCACGGCGGCGGCGGCGTAGGCGGCGACGAGGCCGGCGAAGGTCAGCCAGAGGGTGCCCGCCAAGGGAGTCAGTTGCCAGGACTGTCCCCACAAAGCCAGGGCCACCAAAATCGGGGTGTGCAGGAGGTAAACGCCAAAGGAATGCTTCGCCAGCCATTGCGTGACGCGGTTGTGGAATCCGAAATGCCGCGAGAACAGATGGAGCATGCCGCAGCCCAACGCCGGCCCCGTCAGTTGTTCCCAGAACGTCAAGCCGAACGCCTCCCACCGCCAGCCGCCACCATAAGGATACATTTTGTGTCCCGGGGTTCCGCCCAGCCAGAGGACCGCGAACAACAGGATCGGGCCGCCCGCCAGTCCGATCATTCCGGCCCGTCCGGCCAGGGGCGATTCCGCGAAGGACGCGAGCCACCCGTGCCGGGCGCTGCGGGCGCCCGCCCAAAAACCGACCAGATACTGGGCAAAGTAGGCGAGTTGGAAATTGAGAAAACTGGTCTCCAGTGGAAAAACAAGCCGCACCAGAAAAGTCGCCGACACCAATCCCGCGCCAAAGAGCAGCAAATGCCCGGCGCCGGGCGTTGGCCGGGGGGCGGCCGAGCCATCGGAAATCCGGCGTCCCGCGGCGAAGACCAGGCTGTACAGCAGGAGGGCGAACGTGAACCAAAGGGGACCGCTGCCGGAAAGAAAAGCCCCGCCCAATGTATAGTCGCGGTAGCGCTGGAGCAGTTGCGCCATGCTCTCCACCTTGGGGTGACCGAGAATGCCCCAGACCGTCACGGGCCAAATCACCAGCATGAAGAAAAGGGTGGGCAGGCCCAACCGCATCCAGCGTTCGCGCAGGAAAAGCCCGGTCCCTTTTCTTGCGAGCGACGTTTCCGCAAAGTAGCCGGCGATGAAAAAGAGCAGGCCCATGAAAAACGATTGCAAGTGCCCTTGCCAGAAGAGGAAGGGGATTTTCACCTTGAGTTCTGGGTCCGGGGGCAACGTGATGAACCAGCCGCCCACATGGCTGTAGGTCACACAAGCGTGCATGTGCACCACGAGGAGGATCACCGCGGTGCGGAGGTTGTCCACCCAGGCCAGGCGCGGGCCGGGAGTTCGCCCTTGCGCCGCCGCCGCGAACGGTTTTGACATCAACGGGGTTGGTTCAGTGTGCATCCGCGCCTTGAGCGTGTCCAAGGATTGGTAAAGGTCAAGGTTTTGCGGGCTCAAAGCGATGCCTGGCGGATCCCCGCGTTTCGCCAATATTTTGGTTCACCGGGATGGGAGGCGTGCTTGAACGGGGAGAACACGAAACGTCACCGAGCGAAGCTCGGATGTGGCCGCGAGAAGGGGCAAAAGCGTATAAAAGACTGGGGATTTCTCAGGGAGAGCGGGGTTGGATCGGGCGGGTGGGAGGAGGTCGGTGGGTTTGCGGGCGGCGGTCGTCGCTGCGGTGGGCGGGGCGAGGTGGCAGGGGAGTGGGTGATCGATGCTGGGTGGGGCTTTTGGCTGCTGAAAATGGAACAAAAAAAGGCCTGAACCGAAGACTGGCCTACCTTGCTTGCCGGGCAATGAGAGCCAAACGGTGGTAAAATTGCGACAACTTCCCCTTGTCCCGTCCGAATCCCCGCCAGTCCCCCGCTGAATCCAGGCATCATGCTGCGGTGAAGCGGCATCAAGGGTTGATTTGAGGCGGGCAAAACGTGTTGCTTTACCGATATTTATGGGCTCTTCGTGAAGCCGGTAGTGCTTGATCGTAAATAGTGAGAACTGACCCCTCCAAGAACTGACCCCTCCACTTTATTACGTAGATGGGTGCTTTTCGAACCTGCGGCCTTCCGCAGCCTTGTAGAAAGGTCAGGCGGGTGACCGGCGACAGCCCGCTCCCTCGCTGATCGGGAGCTGGCCGCGCGATCGGTTGGTACTTCGATGGGCGGGAAAATCCCGCGCCGTCGGGGCTGTCAAAGAGCGTGGCGGTCGCCGAGCGTGAAGGCCGAGCGATGCCAAAATCCCTGCGTGGCCGCCAGGCATCCGCCGAGTGGTATTGATCTTCCTGAGTCGGGCAGCGGCAGCGCGGTCCCAGTGCTTCGCGGCAGGCCTCCCCCCATGGGGAGTTTACCACATGTTGGGGAAAATCGAATGGCTACGGTGGGGGTTAGTTGAGAAAAAATGACCAGCAACCTCTGGACAAAGGGATAGAAAAACGTGGTTGGGGGAAAACAATCTCTGCAATTTCACGAAAATTCGTGTTTCCAAATACTTCCCCGGCCACTATTATCTTGAGCATGAAATCGGGACCTCAATGGGTTTCGACCGAGGGCATAGACCTTCTCTCGGCGCTTGCTCTATTGTGTGGACGCGTCGTTGCGATCGGCACCATCTTAAGGCCGTCCACTCCCGTACCCTTGCCATGCAATGTAGCGCCGCGACAAAAACCGCCCCTTGCCTTTTGCCCAATCCCATTTGCAGCAAATCAAAGGGGAATGAGACCGGAGCGCGGCGACCAATACGCCCAAACGCATTCGGCAATTGGCCTTAGTTGCCTCATCGCGCGCGCAGCCTTCCCATTAATCCTTTGCTTTTGGGGATTGGCGAACCCGAACTCCATCTCCCACGGGAAATTCTCCCGACAATGCCCAGCGCAATGTGGCCATGATTTCCGGCCAAAAAGCACACACCTACATCTATGCACTCTCATTTGAATGTCAGGGGTCGAATCAAAACCAGCCATCAAAGGTCGAATCAGAACCAGCCAGTCGGAGGCGGGGTTGTTCATATCATTTCTGCGGATTCGTGCAACGGTTTTTGCGCGCGAGTTAGG
>CAIYZC010000574.1 GCA_903930565.1 uncultured Pedosphaera sp. | reverse complement strand
GATCGAATTTTTCAATAACAGCGCCACCCTGGACGGCTGCAACGTTTTGGGCAACCAGGACAGCGGCATATTTCTCAGCGGTGACTGCTCGCCTTTGATCGTCAATTGCCGGCTCCAGAACAATACCGCCACTGCCAACGGCGGCGGGCTGTTTTTGCTGGGCAGTCCAGGTTCGACCGCCAATCCCACGCTGGTCAATTGCGTCGTGAGCGGCAACTTTGCCCCCACCGGCGGCGGGCTTTACGTCACTTACGCCCGCGCGACGGTGCTGAACTGCACCATCGTCGGGAATCTGGACTCCGACCCGATTTTCGGAGCGGGGGCGGGGATCTATGCCAGCCAGGCGGTGATTGGCGTGACGAATTCCATTCTCTGGGCCAATTCCGCTCCCGGAACCAACCGGGAGATGGCGCAGATCTTTGGCTACCAAAGTACCAACGCCGTGGCTTATTCGGACATCGCCGGACTCAGCGCCTTCAGTGGCAACCACAACACCGGGTTGGATCCGGTGTTCGTGAATCCGGACGGCGATTATCAGCTGCAAGCCTGCTCCCCGCTTTTGGATATGGGCAATCCCGCAACGATTGCCGGTTATTCCATTGATGCTGCCGGGTCGCCGCGGTCGGTGCGGACCGTGGATTTGGGGGCGTTCGAATTCCAGAGTTTTCCGGCGCCCGCATTGGCGATTTCCCAGGAACCCGCTTCCGTGATTTACTCCACATGCGCCAATAGTTTCTCCGTCGCGGCAGCTGGCAATGGCCTGGGCTACCAGTGGCAGGTGCAAGCGCCCGGCGGCGGCGGCTTTGTAAACATCCTCGATGGTTCACTTTACTCCGGCAGCACGAATGCTGCTCTGGTGCTGGCCAATCCGCCGGCCAGCCTGAGCGGCGGTCAATACCGCTGCCTGGTCACCAGTGCCGGGGGCTGTGTGGCGCAATCACTGCCGGCAACCTTGACGATCCATCCCGCCCGCTGGTATGTGAGCGCCGCCGCTGCGACCGGGGGCGATGGAAAATCCTGGGCGACCGCGTTCAAGGATGTGGGCGCCGCCTTGGCCAATCCGCAACTCCAGGAGTGCGGTTCGGAAATCTGGGTGGCGGCCGGAACCTACTCTCCGGGCGGTCCGCTGCATTTGCGGAACGGGGTGGCGGTCCTCGGGGGATTTGCCGGTGCGGAAACCAATGCCAGCCAGCGCAATTGGACCACCAACCTGACGGTTTTGGCGGACGGTGGGATTGAAAATTATGTCCCGTTGAATCAATCCGCGCGTCTGGATGGTTTCGTCTTCCCGGCCACCCAATCCGGGATCTACAATTCCGGCGGGGCGAGTCCGGCGATCGCCAATTGTGTGTTCCAGGGGATGTTGGATTATTCCGTGATCGAGGACATCGATGGGGGCTCCCGGGTGACCAATTGCGTCTTCCTCAATTGTGCGGGGGGCATTTATGCGGGGCCGGGAACTCATTACTTCTCCGGTTGCACCTTCTCCGGTTCCGGGTCCATCGTGTTTTCGGTGGGGGCGGGGCAGGTCGTGATCGATCGCTGCCGGTTTACCACGAATGCAACCTGCGTTTATCTGGCGGATCTCGCGGCCGTGGCCACGGTCATGAACAGTGTTTTCCTGGGTAACTACGGTCGGGTTATGGATGTTTCGGCCGGCACTCTGGATGTGCGCAATTGCACGTTTGCCAGCAATCATTTCAATGAAAAGGGGTTCCTCATTTACACGGGCCTTGTAACCCCCTACCTCGATCCCCAGCGGCAGATTTTTCTGCGTAATTCGATTTTCTGGGACAATGCCGACGATTACTCGGGGCGCTCGACCGAAGGATCGATGATTCTTGCCCGGCTTTCCCTGGCCGCCAACAACGATATGCAGGGGATTGGACAGGATGTATCCTACGCCTATTTGCCCTTCACTACCCAGTTCCCAGCGGCGACCGGCAATCGCGCGCTGGATCCTGCTTTTGTGGGAGCGCCGGATTATCACCTCAGTTCCGCCTCGCCTCTGCTCAATGCCGGTGATGACAGCGCGGTCTTGGCCGCGACGGATTTGGATGGGCTCCCCCGCCAGTTTGGCCCCGTCGATCTGGGCGCCTATGAGTTTGAAGGCCCTTCCGGATCGCCGCTGTTGATTACCAGTCAGCCGCAATCCCTGGTGTATTGCGCCTCGGGATCGAACTCCCTGCAAGTGGGCGTCTCCGCCGTGAACCCCACCTTCCAATGGCAGGTGGATCGACAAATTGGTCGGGGTTTTGAGTTGCTCACCAATGATTCGATTCACTCCGGAACCACCACTCCGGTTCTGGTGTTGCAGAATGCCAATCCCAGCCTTAACGGCTGGCGCTATCGTTGTGCGATCAGCGCGGGTGGCGGCACGGCTCATTCCGACCCCGCGGTGTTGACCGTCTATCCCGCGCGCCTCTACGTCAATGCGGCCGGCGGTGGTGGCAACGGGTTGACCTGGGCCGGCGCTTTCAACTCGCTCAGCCAGGCGCTGACCACCACGGCTGACCCCTGCGGGGCGGAAATTTGGATTGCGGGTGGAACCTATGTTCTGTCGCAAAATATCAACCCGCCCGCGAACCTGGTTCTTTACGGCGGATTTTCCGGGACCGAAACCAATCTGGCGCAACGCAACCTTGCGGGCGCTCCGGCG
>CAIYZC010000573.1 GCA_903930565.1 uncultured Pedosphaera sp. | reverse complement strand
TAGAATTGCGCCACTTTCTCGCGGGGCACCGGGCGGATTTGCGGATTTCCGAAGGGGTCGGAATGCCGCGGTTGCGTGATCACAAACGGTTGATCCGGGAAATCAACAGCCACCAGGGCGATGCGGAAAGGGCGTTGCGGCTTGAGGGCGGGATCGGCCCAATTCTTCTGGTCCGGCAGCGGGTGGTAATCGCGCCAGGTCATGTCCTCTTGATCCTGGACTTGCTGTGGGTCGAGGGGAGGGATGCCGGGCGCCTCGGCCGCAGGCGCGGGCGGGGGGCCCGTCAAGGAGCAGCCGAGAATCAGGGTGACGCCGAGGCGACCGAAGAAGCCAGGCGGAAAGAACTGCGCCATGCGGGAGAAACGCATGGCGTTAGTGAAGCACCCGCGGCGCAGGCCGGCCAGCCAAACTTGGCGCCCGGGAGAAATCAAAAGCCGATGCTGACGCCGCCGTCCACGGGGAGGATCACGCCGGTGATGAATTGAGCGGCGGGGGAGCAAAGGTAGGTGGCGGCCCAGCCGATGTCTGCCGGCGAACCCCACCGGTTCATGGGGGTGCGGCTGAGGATCTTGTTGGCGCGCGGAGCGTCGCCGGCCATGGCGCGTTGGAGCATGGGGGACTCGATCCAGCCGGGGGCGATGGCGTTGACGCGGATGCCGCGCGGGGAGACTTCGGTGGCCAGGGTGCGGACCATGCCCAGGTACGCGGATTTGGCGGCGGCGTAGGCGACGACCTGCGGGATGCCGAAGAGCGACGCCATGGAGGCGGTGAAGAGGATGTTGCCGGCGCCGCGGGCCAGCATGGCGGGCAGGACGGCGCGCGTGAGGCTGAAGGCGGCAACCACGTGGGTCTGGAGGACCGTGTTGAATTCCTCCGGGGTGGTGTCGACGGCGGTTTTCTTGAGATGGATGCCGGCGTTGTTCACGAGAATGGTCACTTCACCCACGCGGTCGCGCACTTCAGCCAACAAGGTTTCAGCGGTGCCGGCTTGGGTGATGTCGCGGGCCACGAAGGTAGCGGCGGGACCGAGTTCGGCGACGGCGGTCGCCAGGACTTCGGCGCGGCGGCCGACGAGCACCACGTGGGCGCCGGCCTGCACGAAGCAGCGGGCGATACCGAGTCCAAGGCCGGTGCCGCCGCCGGTGATCAGGGCGGTTTGGCCCGCGAGGGAGAAGACCGTCGGGAAGGCGGCGGGGGAGGGAGTCGTGGACATAAGCGGGGTGGGCGGGGCGGGGGCGGGCAAGCAAAACGCCGGCTGGGCGGAAGCCACAGCCGGCGCGTTGAAAATGCGGGAGCGGGCCTTATTTCGCGGCGGCGGGAGGGGCGATCAGCCACTCGAAGGAGACTTTCACTTCGTCACCGGTCGTCACAAAGCCGAGGCCGATCTTGGGGGCCGGGGGCTTGACCTTGTAATCGGTCATTTTTACCGTGGTCTTGCCGATGACCTTCAGTTTGCCTTTATCCGCGGCTTCGATGCTGACGGGCATGGCGATCTTGTTCGTCGTGCCGTTGACCACCAGTTCGCCCTTGGTGTCGAACTCGATGGGCTTGCCGGCGGCGTGGGTGCCGTGCAGGGTCATCTCGCTCAAGAAAAACTGAATCTTGGGGAAGTTCTCCGCGTTCATGGCCTGCTGCATGACGTCGTCCATGCCGGTGTGGGTGCTCTTGAGGGAGCGGACCGGGATCATGGTCTCGACCTTGGCGGCGACTTTGCCGTCGGCGGCGCCGGCGAGCCCGGCTTGGGCGGGATCCAGGATCACGCCGGCGGGAATTTCCAAGAAGCCTTGGATGATCTGGCCGTCCATCGCCCATTCATGGATGGTGGAGGTGCCGGTGATGCCGACCTTGCTGCCAAACTTGGTCGTGTATTTCACGGTGTCAGCGGCCTGGCAGGTGGCGGCGCCCAAGCCGAGCACCAGCGCGGCGCCGGCGAGGGAGCGGAAGGAAACCAATGGAGCGGGAGTGAACATAAGGCAAACAGGTTCGGGGCGGTTCGATCAGATGGCGAAGAGATCCTTGGTAAGTTCGATTTTGCGGCCTTTGATGACGGCTTCGTTGGCCTTGAGGGCCAGCACGGTGGCCTCGTAGCCTTCCACATAACCGGCGGCGGGGCGGCGGCTCGGCGCGACCTTGGCCAGGGCGGCGGGCAGGTCGGACAGGTCGAAACCGGAATCCAAATGGTCGGCGACGGTGGTCGTGGTGAGATGGGAATTCTCGACGAACGAAACCAAGGCGTAATGCAAGGCGCTGTCGGTGAAGTTTGCGTCCGTGGCGGTGGCCTTGTTGAGCATGGCCTTTTGCTTGGAAGCGTCGGCCACCAAGGCGATGCCGGTTTCGTTGTAGAACAAGTCCTTGCGGGCGTACACTTCCCAACCCACCACCGGGGCGTCATTTTCCTTGAACATCCAAGCTTTGTTCCCGCGCATCATCACGGTGGAATCGGTGCCGTAGATCATGTCGTAATCGGAGTCAAAGGAGCTCGCCAGGGAGATGTCGTAGCTGAGGTTGACGCCGTTGGGGAATTCGACGATGGACTGGGTGGTGTCGGCCACGTCGCGGCCATCGCTGTAATTGACGATGCCGCCGAAACCGGAAACCGCGGTGGGCCGGGCGTTGAGATACCAACGCATGAGATCAAGTTGGTGGATGCCGATTTCGCCCAGCAGGCCCGGGGAAGTCTTGGAGGAGAGGCGCCAATTGAGGGCGGCTTCGCGCTCGGGCGAAGCGGCCGGGCGGCGCCAACTGGTCTTCTTGTGCCACTGGGAGCGGGCCTGGATGGTTTTGCCCACCGCGCCGCCGCGGATGAACGCGACGAGCCAGTGTTTCTGCTTATCCGAGCGGACTTGGAGGCCGGATTGGAAATTGAGTTTGACGGCGGCCTTGGCGGCGCGGGCGATGGCCAGCGATTCCTCGCTGTTGGCCGCGAGCGGGACTTCGCAATACACATGCTTGCCGGCGGCGAGGGCGGCCTCGACAATTTCGCGATGGAGATGGGTGGGCGTGGCGACGATGACGGCTTGCACGGCCTTGTCGGCGAGCAGCTTTTTGTAATCGTCATAGGGCGTGGCCTTGGGGGCGGCGTCCTTCACCTTGCGCATGGCGGCGGCGTAATTATCGCAAATGGCGACCACGGGCGCGTTGGGCAGGGTGGCGAGGGTGAGGAGGATTTCCTTGCCCCACACGCCGCAACCGATCAGGCCAATGGACACCGGCGGGCCGTAGGTGTGATACGAAGTGGTGGCGGGTTCACCGGCCGGGGTGTTGGTTTGCGCTTCGAGCGGCACGCCGCCCATCAGCATCATCAACGTTCCAAAGGACGCCCCCCGCAGAAATTCGCGGCGGTTCCAATCATTCTGGCCAGTTCCAACTTCGTTCGGGTTCATAGACTTTGCCAACACTAGCTTATTCGGACGCGGGACTCCAACTTAAATTCATGGGCGCCGCCGGGAAATTCCTTCCGCTCCGTCCCCCGGCGCACACGGCCGGGGGAGGGGGGATGAGGGGAAAATCGGCCCCCCGGGTCTTAGCGGAGGAAGCCTTCGCTCAAGCCGCCGTCCACGGCGATGATCTGGCCGGTGGTCTTGCTCAGGCGGTTGGTGACCAGCAGGAAGAAGGCTTCCGCCTGGTCGGCCGGAGTGATGGGGTTTTTGGTCAGCGTGCGGTCCGCATAGAAGCGGGCCAGCTTGGTCGTGAGCGATTCACTCGATTCGCTTTCGGTGTAGGGGATGTTGTATTTCGCGAGGCTGGCAATGACGCGGTCGCGGGGGAACATGGCGCTGCCCTGCACGACGGTGGCGGGGGCCACGCCGTTGACGCGCACCAGCGGGGAGAGCTCGATGGCCAGCTCGCGCACCAAATGATTGGCCGCCGCCTTGGAGGTGTCGTAGGCGACAGAGCCTTTTTTGGCGACCACCGCGTTGGCGCTGGTGGTCAGGACCAGGTTGCCGGGGAGACCCTGCTCGCGCCAGGTCTTGGCGGCTTCGTCCGCGACGTAGTAGGAGCCGGTGACGTTGATGAGGAAGGTCAGACCCCAGCGGTCGTCGGGGATGTGGCCGGTGGTGTCCGGCGCGACGAAGATGCCCGCGGTGACCACAATGGAATCGAAGCCGCCGTAGGCGAGCGCCACCTGGTCGAGCATCGCGCGGATGGCCGTGCGCTGGGTGATGTCGCAGCCGAGGCCGATGGCCACGCCGCAGTTCGAAATGCCGGTGCCCGCGACGCCGATGCTGGCGCCCAACTTGTCATTGAGTTCCTTGGCGGTGGCCTGGGCGGTTTCGAGTTTCACGTCCACGCAGACGATGTGCGCGCCTTCGCGCACCAAGCGATGGGCCACTTCGCGGCCGATGCCGGAGCCGGCGCCGATCACGATGATAACCTGGCGGGCGAGTTCCTTCTCGGGCGGCATGCGTCGGAGTTTCGCTTCTTCGAGCAGCCAATATTCGATGTCGAACGCCTCCTGCAGCGGCAGGGAAATATAACGGTCGATGGCCTCCGCGCCGCGCATGACTTCAATGGCGCAGTTGTAGAACTCGGCCGTGACGCGCGATTCCGACTTGTCCTTGCCCCAGGCGACCAAACCGATGCCGGGCAGCAGCACGACGGTGGGATTCGGGTCGCGCATGGCCGGGGAATTGGCGCGCTTGCATTTTTCGTAATAAGCGGCGTAATCGGCGCGATACTTGGTCAGGCCGGCGGTGAGGCGGGCCTTCAAATCGGCGACCTGGGCGGCGATCCAAGCCTCGGTGTATTCCGCGGGCGCGGGCACGGGGTCCAGCGCGACGTAGAGGGGCTTGATTTTCGTGCGGAGGAAATGGTCGGGGCAGCTCGTGCCCAACTCGGCGAGGCGTTCGGCGTCACGGGAATTGACGAAGCGGAGGGCTTTTTCGTCGTCCTGGACCGTCCCGAGCAGGCGCTTGTTGCCGCTCACCTGGCCGCGGAACCACGGCAGCAACCGCGCCAGCACCTGGTGGCGGACCTTTTCGGGCAAGGTCGCGTGCAGCGGACCGCCGAAGGCCGTGGCGTCGCCGCCTTTGGCCGCATACTTGGCTTCGATGAACGCGGCTGCTTTTTCGATGAGGCTCAGACTGCGGAAATAGCATTCCCGGTCATCGTCGGACCAATTGATGAGGCCGTGTTGGCCCATCATGATGCCGATGGCTTGGGGGTTTTGGCGGCAGGCTTCCTGCATGGCCAGACCGAGCTCAAAGCCGGGGCGCATCCAAGGCAAATGCACCACGGAATCGCCGTAGATTTCCTTGGTCAAGGCGACGGAATTGGCCGCCGCCGCGACGGAGATGGCCGCGATGGGGTGGGTGTGATCGACGTGGCGGGCGGGGATGAAGGAGTGGAGGGGGGTGTCGATCGAGGACGCGCGCGGGTTCAGGTTGAACGTGGTGTGGTTGTACATGGCCACCATGTCGTCCTCGGCGCGCGACTTGAGCCCGCGTTCCGGATAGGCCGCGTAAACCTGCTGCAGGGAGAGCAGCTTCGATTGATACAAGGAGGAGAAATTCTCGCGGGTGGAGGTGCGCAGATCGCCGCCGGAGCCTTTGACCCAGAGCACGTCGACCGGCTGGCGGGTGAGGGGATCCGTTTCGGCGATTTTCGCCGAGGTGTTGCCGCCCCCGGTGTTGGTGATGCGTTGGTCGGCGCCGAGTTTGTTGGAGCGGTAGATCAGGCGGCCGACGGGGTCGAGCTTGCCCGCTTCGTCGTCCTGCCAAAGGTTTGCCACGTATTGGAACTGTTGGGTCTGAGCCATAAAATAAAAATTATTGGGCGGTCCCGCCCGTCGGGGCGCGACCGTGCATCACGAATACGGGTTGAGCTTTACGAACGGGGCCACCCGGTGGCAATCCGAAAAGTGGGGTATAGCCGGGGCGGGGAGGGCGGGTTCACCGAGGTGCGGCCGACGTTTGGGAGGATTCGGCGGACCAGTCGGACGGATCGGACGGATCGGACGGATCGCTCGGTTCGTGAAGCTTCGGGCGGCGCGGGTTGGCTTCGGGCCGCGGGGCTTGCGGGGGGCTTGGTTCGGGGGCATGTTGAAGGCATGAAGTTCGGCTTGTTTTGCAGCGTACCCGCCGGCTGGGAGCCGGCGCGCGGCGGGGTGGTGGCAACGTCAACCGGTTTGATTTTGTGAAACCAATGATCCGACCCGCCCGGGTGGTAGTGAGCTTGCTGCTGTTCGCGGCGGCGGGCGGTTTGGTTTGGTACGGCGAGGTGCGTCCGCGGGCGCAGGGCGGGGCGGGGGCGGACTTGGCGGCGGACGGTGGGGCGGGTGGAAACGCAGGGGCGGAGACCAACGCTTTGCCCCGGCCGGCCGCCACCGGAACGGGCGGGGAAGCGCCGAAGGCGGTCGGCCCGCCGCCGGGGGCGGCCGACCTCGCGGGATCGGCGCGGGAAATCGGGACGTGGGATGAGGCGACGGTCGCGGCCCGGTTGCGCGCATTGCCGGCGTGGGAATTGGGCGGGGAAGGGGCGGAATTGCTAGTTCGTCGCTGGGTGGCGTTGAATCCGCGGGCGGCGGCTCCTTGGTTGGGCGCGGTGACGGAGGCCGAGGTGCGGGCCGCCTTGTCCGTGGCGGCGGCGCAGGTGTGGGCCGATCAGGATTTGCCCGGCGCGCTGGCTTGGGGCCGGGCCTTGCCGCCGGATTTTGTGCAGGAGCGGGTGCAGCTTTCCCTGGGCTTCGAGTTGGCGCGGACCGAGCCCCTGCCCGCGTTGCGAATGGCGGCGGATTTGCCGCCGAGCGAAGGCCGGGATGATTTGGTGGTGCATGCCTTGCAGGAGTGGACCGTCCAGGACGCCAACGCCGCGCTGGGTTGGGCCCTGCAAATGGCGCCGGGAACGCTGCGGGACACGGGATTGGCGGCGGCGGCGGTCGCGCTGGCCAAGCAGGATGGTGAGCGGGCGGCTCGGCTCGCGGTGACCGAACTGCCCCCGGGGCCGGAGCAGGATCGGACGGTGGTGGCGGTGCTGCAGCGCTGGGTGCAAAAGGACCGCACGGCCGCCTTGGCATGGTGGGGCAGCTTTCCGCCCTCGCCCTTGCGCACGCAAGCGGCCGCCGCGCTGGCCGGGATCATCAGCGACGGCCCGTGACGGGGGCGGGCCCGGATTGGATCAGAGGCGGAAGAAGACTTTGCGGCGGTAGAGGAAGTGGACGAAAGCGAAGGCCAGGATCAAGCCGGTTACGGAAACGGCCAATTCGCCGGCGCCATGGCCGAATTGGGCGTCCAGGAAGATTTTGACATCCCCGCCAACAAAGCGCGGGGCGAGTTTGCGAAAACCCCCGATGAAGTTGTTCGCCAAATAAACCGTCAGGGAATTCATGCCCATCCAGACAAAGGGGCGGCACCACCACTGGCATTTCCAGACATCGACGATGAGATAAAACACCCCGAGCAGCAGCGCGCTCCAGCCGCCGGCCACCAGCACGAAGGAGGAGGTCCAAAGCTTTTTGATGATGGGGAATTCCAGGCCCCACAAATTGCCCAGCAGGACGCCCGCGAGACCGAAGGAGAGGAGGTAAATGACCTTCCATTTGTCGCAGAAGTCCGCGCTGCGCAGCAGGAGACCGGCGAAAATGCCCAGCAAACAAGTGACGAT
>CAIYZC010000572.1 GCA_903930565.1 uncultured Pedosphaera sp. | reverse complement strand
GCCTCTACGCCGACGTCATTGGCGAATTGTTGCGCTAAAAAGGGTTTGCCTCGTTGACCAACTTGACAAATTAATTCGTAAAATAAAGTTTAATCCCATGACAAGGACGATCACCAAGGTTGGCAACTCGCCGGGCCTGATGCTGGACGCCGCGCTCATGGAACTCGCCCACCTCAAGGTCGGAGACCAGGTCAGTATCACCCTTCACGAGGGAGGATCGCTCATGCTTACGCCCTTGCGTGACGTCATCGCGCCCGACCAAGCTGCCGCCACCACCCAGCGCCTGATCGCCCGGAACTCGGAACTTTTTCGCCGGCTGGCCTGAGCCGACCGCTCGCCCACCCGACCCGTCGGCGGTCAAAGCGATCCATGTCGCCGTCTTGGCCGCGCACGGCGGCTCCCCGGGGCTGCGCGATCCGGAGCTCCTCGAGTCCGCCGTCGCCGTCCCGCAGGCCACCATGGCCGGGCAAGCCATGCTGAAGGAACCGGCGGAAATCGCCGCCGCCTACCGGTTCCACCTCTGCCGCAACCACCCTTTTGTGGACGGGAACAAACGCACCGCCCTGGCCACCTGTTTGGTGTTCCTCGCCGAAAACTACCTCCTGCCCAACGAACAACTCGACCCTGACACTTGGGAAAAGCTCACGCTGGATGTCGCCGCCGGCCGCCTCGACCGCGCGCAAACCACCCTGCGTCTGCGGGCCTTGCTCGGCTGAACCACCGCACCGCCCACTACTTACTGCCCACTACTCGCCGCCCGCGCCGCCCGCACCTTGGCCACCAGGGCGGCGATGGTGCCCAAGGCATTGCCTTCGAGGCGGTTGTTCACATAAATCAGCGCTGGACGTCGCAGCTTGGCCTTGAGTGCTTCGATGATCAAAGCGGCCCCGGCGTCGCGCGCGTCGTCGTTGGGCTCCTGCACGCGGTCATACGGGCTGAACATCCGGACGGCTTCCTCGTATTTCCGCCCCGGTCGCAGGAGGAAACGCGCGGGCACCACCGTGCCGGTGCGGCTGTCCGGCAGCGCGATTTGCTCGCCGACCGGCGGCATGGCACCCCAGGAGTTGAAGACGTGCGCCACTTGGTGTCGCGCCAGGGCGGCGAAGTATTCGGGATGCAAAAAACTGGCGTTGCGAATCTCCACCGCATACGGCCAACCCCGCGGCAGCGCGCCGAGGAAGCGGTCCAGATCCGCCACGAAGTCCCGACCGTGGGCGTAATCCACCGGATAAAAATGCGAAAACTCGAACATCAGCACGCCCACGTTCGCGCGGTGGGGTTCCAGCGGCCCGAGGAACCTTTCGGTGAACAAGTCCGCGTTCAAAAAGTGCGGGTTGACCAGGCCCGCCCGGTGGCCGAACCGCGCCAAATTGGGGAACCGTCGAATGGTGATTTCGTCCGTGACCTTGAAGCCGAACCGGAAATCCGGAGGCACCTGGGCCGCCAGCCCCGCCATTCCGGCCGGCGTGGGGAAAGTATAAAACGCCGCATCCACGCACACTGTCTTGAAGACTTCCGCATATTCCTTCAGGCAATCCCGTTCAAAGCGGGTGGTGGCGAACTTGCCCCGGTACAGGTAGCGCTCCGCGTCGTACAAGGTCCCGCACCAGCCGGGGTACTTCCAGGAGGAGGTGCCAATGAAAACCCCGCCCGCCGCCAGCTCGGCCAGCGCCGCGCGCATCGCTTCGCGTTCAAACAACATGCCGCCCCATGGCTACCGCGATTGCTTCCCTTCCGCCAGCCAAATTGAAGGTGGTGCGATCGGAATCGAAGCAAAAGAACCCGATTTCTCGCCTGAACTTTCCCTTCCGAGTCCGCTGAACCCGAATAGTGAGGCCGCATCGTCCCGGACCCGCTTCCCAGACTGTGGCGGTCTTACGGCCCCGTGGGGGGAAACCGGAGCACCACGCGCACAAACTGTTGCTGATTCGTGCCCATCGAAACCGTGGCGGTCATCACGCTGTTGCTTGCCGTGAGCGGGCCGCCCACATCGAGCCAGTTGCCGGTGGACAAATCGGTGGTGGTTTGGATGGCGTAGCTTTGGTTGCTGATGGCGCTCCAAGTGATCAAAAAGGCATCACCTTGCGAAACCCCGCCAAGAATAACCGGCGCAATGGCCGGGAGCACGAATAGGCTCACGGCGCCGGTCGTGCCGGTATAATCGTTGGTATCGGTGGGCGTGAAGGTGACCGTGAGAATATTGGTGCCCGCAGGCAGAACCGCTCCATTGCCGGGGCTGTAAACCAAGGTGCCTGGCACATTCGCGGTGGCGTTGAGCTGGTTGGTGTCCAAGGGCGTGCCGTAACAGACCGGTGCGGGATTCGTCCAAGTCAGCATTGGGGTGGCCGGGAGCACCACCAAGCTCACGCTGGCCGCCGCCATCGAGTAATCGTTGGTGTCGGTGGGGGTGAAGGAGGCCGTGATCCAGTTGGTTCCCGCCAGCAGAACCGTCCCATTGCTGGGGTTGTAAGTGATCAATCCGGGCACATCCGCGCTGGCATTCAATTGGTTGGTGTCCAACGGCGTGCCGAAAACTAATGGCGCGGGATTTGTCCACGTCAGCAGTGGGGTGGCGGGCAGTACCACAAGGCTCACGCTGGCTGCCGCCACGGCGTAATCGTTGGTGTCGGTGGGCGTGAATATGACCGCCAGGAGATTTGTGCCTGCGGGCAGGACCGCTCCATTGGTGGGGTTGTAAAGCAAGGCACCTGGCACATTCGCCGTGGCGTTCAACTGGTTGGTGTCCAAAGCCGTGCCGTAAAAGACCGGTGCGGGGTTGGTCCACGTCAGCACCGGGGCGGCCGGCAGCACCACCAAGCCCACGCTGGCCGCTGCCATCGCATAATCGTTGGTGTCGGTGGGTATGAAAGTTACCACGAGAATGTTGGTGCCCGCAGGGAGGATCGCACCATTGGCGGGGTTGTAAACCCAAGTGCCGGCCACGTTCGCGGTGGCGTTCAACTGGTTGGCGTCCAACGGGGTGCCGAAAACCACCGGCGCGGGATTGGTCCAGGTCAGCAATGGGGTGGCCGGGAGCACCACGAGGCCAACGTCGGTGGTGGCAATCGCGTAATCATTTGTGTCGGTGGGCGTGAAGGTGACCGTGAGAATATTGGTGCCCGCAGGCAGGATCGCCCCATTGGTGGGGTTGTAAACCAAGGTGCCCGGCACATTGGCCGTGGCGTTCAACTGGTTGGTGTCCAAAGCCGTGCCGTAAACCACTGGTTCGGGGTTGGTCCACGTCAGCGTTGGGGTGGCGGGCAGCACCACCAAGCCCACGCTGGCCGCTGCCATCGCATAATCGTTGGTGTCGGTGGGTGCGAAGGTGGCCGCGAGCCAGTTGGTTCCCGCCAGCAGAACAGTTCCGTTGGTGGGGTTGTAAATGAAGAGTCCGGGTACGTCCGCGCTGGCGTTCAATTGGTTCGTGTCCAACGGCGTGCCGTAAACCAAGGGCGCGGGATTTGTCCACGTCAGCACTGGGGCGGCCGGCAGTACCAACAGGTTCACGCCCGCGGTCGCCACCGCGTAATCGTTCGTATCGTCGGGCGTGAATATGACCGCCAGGAGATTTGTGCCTGCGGGCAGGACCGCTCCATTGGTGGGGCTGTAAACTAAGGTGCCCGGCACCTTGGCAGTGGCGTTCAATTGATTGGTGTCCAACGGCGTCCCGTAGACGACCGGCGCGGGATTGGTCCACGTCAGCATCGGGGTGACAGGGACCACGACGAGGGTTACGCTGGTTGCCACCACCGCATAATCGTTCGTATCGGCGGGCGTAAAGCTGACCGAAAGCAGGTTGGTGCCGGCGGGTAGCGCGGTCCCATTGGTCGGATTGTAAGCGAACTGGCCTGGCACATTCGCGGTGGCGTTCAATTGGCTCGCATCCAACAGCGCGCCGTAAACCACCGGCACGGGATTCGTCCACGTCAGCATCGGGGTGGCTGGGAGCACCACCATGCTCACGCCGGCGTTGGCCACCGCATAATCGTCCGTATCAGTAGGCGTAAAGGTAACCGCCAGCAGATTGGTGCCGGCGGGCAAAATGGTTCCATTGGTGGGATTGTAAACCAAGTTGCCCGGCACATTCGCTGAGGCGTTGAGTTGGTTCGCACCCAACGGCGTGCCGTAAACCACCGGACTCGGGTTGGTCCACGTCAGCATCGGGGCGGCGGGCAGGACCACCAAGCTCACGCTCCCCGTCGCGTTCAGGTAATTGTTGGTGTCGGTGGGCGTAAAGATCGCCGTCAATCGATTGGTGCCCGCCGGGGCCACCGTGCCGTTCGTTGGCGAATACGCAAACCGGCCCGGCACATTCGCCAGGGCGTTCAATTGGTTCGTGCCCAAAGGTGTGCCATAAACCACCGGTGTCGGGTTGGTCCACGTCAACGTCGGGGTGGCGCGCAGGACGACCCAGTTCACACTGCCCGTGGCGTTCAAGTAATCCGTGCCATCCGTCGGGGTGAAAACCACCTTCAACGAGTTGGTCCCGGCGGGCAGGATCGTGCCGTTGGTGGGGGTGTAAGCGAACTGGCCCGCCACGTTGGCGGTGGCATTCAATTGATTTGCGCCCAGCGGCGTTCCGTAGCCCAGCGGCGCGGGGGTGGTCCACGTCAAGGTCGGGCCGGCGGGCAGCACCACCCAGCTCACGCTGCCGGTCACGCTCAGGTAATCGTTCGCGTCGGTGGGGGAAAAGACGACCTTCAGCAGGTTGGTGCCGGCGGGCAGGATCGTGCCGCCCGCGGGGGTATAAGCGAATTGGCCTGGCACGCCGGCCGAGGCGTTCAGTTGGCCGCCCCCCAGCGGTGTGCCGTAAACGACCGCGGCGGGCTTCGCCCAGGCCAGCGCCGGGGTCGCCGCGTTCACGGTCAGCACCGTCGCCCGGTTGGTGGCGCCCGCCAAAAAAGTGTCCCCGGCATAAGTGTAGGTCAGTGGGTAGCCCGACGCGGTGACGGGCAGGCCCGCGGTCGCGAGCGACAGGCTGAAACCCCCGGTGGTGTTATTGATGGTGGCATGGGTGGTGACCCCGTTGAGGGTCACGTTCACGCTTTCCCCATTGGTGGGATACACCGGGCCGAGGGCCAGAACGTCGGCGGTGACCGTGCCGGACACCCCCAGACTCGCGGTGCCATACGTGATGGCATAGCCCGCGACCAAATTGGTGAAGAAAGTGGCGGTGTTGGTGTATGGCCCCGCGGCGCCCGTCGCCAGCGCCGGCAACAAGGCGGCCCCGGCCGGCGTTCCCCAGCCGGTGCAAAGATCGTACCCGGTGGTGGCGTTGTATTTGCCCCCGCTGCCCGCCCACGCGTTGTTCCCGACGGTGATATCATGGAAGCAAGCGCTGTAGTTGGCCCCCCGGCCAATGGCGTACAGCGCGGGATTCAGAAAGCCCACCGGCGCCCGGCCCGCCGCCGCCGCCTGCTGGTTGGCCAGCGCGGTGAAGCCCGCCCACAGCGGGGCGGCGCAACTGGTCCCGAGCACCCCGGCGCCATAGCCATTGCTGAACACGAGGAAAATATTGGAAGCCGTCATCGCCACATCGGGAATATTGCGGTGCGCCGCCGACGCTTGGTTGGCGGTGGTGTTCACATTGGTTTGCCACCAGGGCAGGGGATACTGCGCGCTGACCCCGCCGCCGCTGCCCCAATACCCCGCCCCGCCCGCGCCCCAAAGTCCGTTTGCCCCCCAGCCATTGGCCAGTAACCCCGAATTCCACACCGTCTCGGAGGCGTAGGAGACGCCGCTGCCATTCATGGCGAGGCAGGTGCCGCCCACCACGGTCACGTATGGGCTGGCCGCGGGCACCTGAATTGGATTGGTCCACGCATCCCCGTCGCCGGCGGCTTGGAAGAAGCTCTGTCCTTGCGCCGCCATTTTTTGGAACACTTGGTCAAAGCCCAAATTGGGATTGCTGCCGCCCGTGTAGCCCCAGGAGGAGCTGAACTGCTTGATCTCCGTGTGCTGTGCCATTTGCGTGAGGATATCCATCCAATTGGCCACGGTGCCCGGCCCCTCGAACACCACCACGGACGCCAGGCCGGGCGCCATGGCGATGGCCATTTCTATGTCCAGCGCCACTTCCCCGTTCGCCGCCCCAGGGGCGCCGCTGAAGCCATCCACCAGCACATTGCTCAACGTCACGCTGGATTGCCCCGCCAGCTTTGCATAGGTGGCGATGTCCGCGGCGTAATATCCGTCCGCCTCGAACAGACCCACTTTCTGGCCCGTGCCGGTGGAGGCCACGCCCGGCGCGTAGGCGGTGCGGAAATCCTTGCCCGCATAATACCCTTGGTACCCGGAAGCCCCGTTCGGCAGCAACCGCGCGGGGTGGAGCAAATGTGTGCCCAAGGGCCGGAGGCGCGCAAAATCCGTCAAGCCCGCCAACTGATGCACCGCCAGCCCGACCGGAACCTTCGGCTCGGTTTCGGGCGCAAAAAACGATCGGGTTTCCGTGGGATGCCGGTAGGTGCGGAGCGTGACCCCGAAGGCCCGTTCCACGTCGTCCGCCCGCCCTCGGAAGCGGACGAGCAACCGGCTCTGATGCCGGGCCGTCAAAGTCAGCTGGTTGCTGCGGGCAAAGGCAATGACGCTTTCATAATCCTCCACCGTGGGCCCGTACTGTTCAGTGAACTCTGTTGCCGTCAGGTAGTGCCGGAATTCCGGGCTGGACGGGTCGTACAGTCGCTGAAGCAATGCCGCCAATTCCGGTCCCCGCCGCAGCGGGAGTTCGATGGCCAAATCCAATTGGCGGTTGCCTTCCAAGCGGGCCAACGGTTGTCCTGCCATCCGCAGGTTGTCGGGCACGCTGCCCCGTATCTCCACCTTTCCCGCAGCCCCAAAGGTCGCCGCTGGGTTGAGCCCCATCCAGAGGCACACCAAGACCACCAACCCTCTGTGGATCCAGTTCGTCGCCGTCATTTGATCGGATGCTTCATCCGGAGTGGCTTGGTTGTGCGCTCGT
>CAIYZC010000571.1 GCA_903930565.1 uncultured Pedosphaera sp. | reverse complement strand
GTCTGCGCCCTCCAGGAGGCGGGCCAGTTGGAAAACGCGGAAATCATCATCTACCTCAACCGCCTCGCCGATTTGCTGTGGCTCTTCGCGCGGTGGGTGGAGAATCAGCCAGCGGGCGGTTGAGGGGGGACAGAAAGGAGCGCGCCGAAGCCGCGGTTTCCGCGTTAGATCCCCCTTGCCAATCAAAAAGATCAACGCTAGACTAGACTGCAACTGGTTTATTTATGGCCACAAGCACTTATCAAGCTCAACGTACCGATTCGTCGGTCGGAGCGTTTCACGCCAAAACGCACTTTTCCCAACTCTTAGCGCGGGTTGCCCAAGGGGAGGAGATCACCATTACCAAGCACGACCGTCCCGTTGCCCGTTTAGTTCCGGCCGGCCGCCCCTCGCGGGAACACATTGCGGGGATCTTCCGGGAAATGGATGCCCTGCGACAAGCTCTCCCTGAAGCAAAATCAGACGAGTCCCTCAAAGATCTGATCAACCAAGGAAGACGATTTTGAAGCCCTATGTCATCGACCCATCCGTGGCGTTGGGCTGGCTGCTCCCTGACGAAACAAACGAACGAGCCGGGGCCGTACGGCGGGCGCTGGAAGCGGGCGCGGAAGCCTGGATTCCCCTCCACTGGTGGCTGGAAGTGGCGAACGGCCTCCTGATGGCCGAACGGCGCAAAAGGATCACGTCGGACGGAGTCGTCCAAGCGATCTCCCTGGTAAATTCCCTGCCCTTTGAGCAGGACGAGGAAACCGCCGAGCAAATACCGACGAGGACTATCGAGCTGGCCCGCAAGCATGCGCTGACCATTTACGACGCCGCCTACCTGGAACTGGCACTTCGCCGCGGAGCGATTCTGGCCACCTTCGACGCACAACTCCTCAAAGCGGCGGCAGCGGAGCAGATTGCGATTGGGTGATAAACCTCATGGTGACTTGCTAGACAAAGTCAATTTACTTATGCAGGCTGATTCCCAAAGACGAAAGATTCGCAACGCCGCGCTGCACATATGGCCGAAATTCCTTGTTGGAAAAACCGGTGAGCTGCTGCGGATACAAGACGGCTTGCGCAAGTTGGGCTGTGACGGATGCCTCGGGAATCCGACTGCTGAATCAATAATAACGTCTTGGAAAGACGCAGGTTGGATTGCCATTTCTCCCAGCGGTTATGAAATTCGCCTGACCACTACGGGCGAGAACCAGCTGCATAGTTGGCAACAAGAAGACCATTTGTGGGTCAGCGGGATAACAGACCGTCAAGAGCCAACAATACCTACACCAAACATGAAACGTGATTCCAACCTGATTCACCTTATCCTTCGAGAAGTTGTCGATGGAACGCCACCAGCAGAGATGAAGAATTACTCGGAAGAACTCATAATATACAACTCCGCATTGTTGGTGCAGGATGGCCTTGTTGATGGCGAGACAATCTCAGACGGGAACAGCCAAGTCGTTTCGATATTAATGCGGCAATTGACAAACCGGGGTCATGATCTCTTAGAGAAACTGAATTCCGATACTGTCCCGAAGGCAACCATGAAAAAAACCACGGACAATACCAAGGCGTACGCACTGTCTATTTTCATAAGTCACAGCGCCAAGGATGATAAAATCGCCAAAGCTCTGGTGGAACTGCTACGGGCATCGCTCAACCTCGCGGCAGATAAAATTCGTTGCACTAGCGTAGACGGATACCGCTTGCCGGCAGGCGCTCACACAACCGAAAGTCTCCGCCAGGAAGTCCTCGAATCGCAAGCCTTCGTCGCCATTATTACACCATCTAGCATCGCTTCAACATTCGTTATGTTTGAGCTGGGAGCCAGATGGGGCGCTAGCAAGCATCTCGTTCCACTACTTGCCGGCGGTGCGGGTGCGAATTTGCTGCGTGGGCCATTGAGCAATTTTAACGCTCTACGATGCGATCAACTCGGGCAAGTTCATCAGTTGATTGAAGAATTGGCCAAGGCGCTCTCTATTAAGGAAAAGACCTCGCCGGCTGCATATAGCAATCATATCCAGATTTTGATGAGTGCATCCAAAGAAGACTCCGCAGATACTCACACTACAACCTCTCACTCGCCATTACCAATGCCGGTAGCACAACAAACCGAGTTGACGGATAACGAGTTAGAGGTGATAAAACTATTTGTGAACGCAGGAAATTTTCGATTGCAGGATGCACAGGTTGCTAAAAGTCTAGAGCATCACCCACTAATAGTTAGTCAGTTGTTAGAACAGCTCGCGAAGAAGGAACTACTCCACCGCTTGCGCAGCATCGGAGGTATCCCCAGCCACAAACTGACAACGGCGGGGCGCGATTTCTTGATTAGTAAGAATTTAATCCCTGACACAAGAATTCCAAATTAGATTCGAGCCTCGTACGAGGCACCGATTATTCAATAAGTTCGGAGAAGCCCGAAACATAACCTTCGCTAACACCCTGGAGGAATTTCCACAACGGCGGCAAGAGCGGCACCAGCTACCGAAGACAGGCCGCGAGTGCCATTCCCATCCTTCCTCTCCGCTTGGCCAAACGCGTTCAGCGTGAACGTAAAAGGGGTCAACCCAAAATGCGGACGGCTAAATGGCGCCGTTGCCATCGAGGAAACCTGTGGGAGGGCCTCCCATTCTTCGGTCTCACCCGACTCGACCCGCCGCGGCCAGATGGCGGGCCGACATTACTCCGCTGAAATGCCAGCAGCCCTTTGGAACGTGTGGGCAATCTTCACACAGCCGGCTCCAGAATCACCGTGGCCGACTTCCGCCCGCGCGCCGCTTTGGCAGGGGACTCGAATCGGATTTCGAGGCGCCGACCCAACGCGGTGGCGCTGCGTTGCAACTTGGTCAACGAATGGCCGTCGTAATCGGTATCCTCCAGCCGGGAGAGCACCGATTGCCGGTGCCGAGCTTGGCTGCCAATTCCGCCTGCGACAGTCCGGCTTCGGTCCGGGCGGCATAAATGAGCTGGGCCACCGTGGCGTTGATCCGCGCGGGTTCAGCGAGCCGCTGCAATTC
>CAIYZC010000570.1 GCA_903930565.1 uncultured Pedosphaera sp. | reverse complement strand
CCTCTGGGACTGGGGAAAAGGGGCCATCGCGGGCGGTGGTGGGTTGGGTTTGGTGGCGAGGGTTTCGGGTGGTGGGGTGAGTTCAAAAGCGGTGCCGCACGTTGTTTTCACCGCACTCCAAGATGCTGGTGCACGGGTTGGGCGGGCTCGGTTTGGGTGGGGTTTGGGGCGAAGAGGGTGGTCGGGTTGGCGTCGAAGGTTAAAAGTGGTCGTGGAGTCGCGTCCCTACAGGACGCTGGTTTTTTGGGGAACGATTACCCGGGATTTTATCCCGGGCTGAGGAATTGCGCACCTGTGGCGCGAGCACGAAGCGTCCCTCTGGGACTGGGAAAAAGGGCCATCGCGGGCGGTGGTGGATTGGGTTTGGTGGCGAGGGGTTCGGGCGGTGGGGTGAGTTCAAAAGCGGTGCCGCACGTTGTTTTCACCGCACTCCAAGATGCTGGCGCACGGGTCGGGCGGGCTCGGTTTGGCCAAATCCGCAGGGCGTCCCGGGGGCGCTTGGCGAACAAGCTGAAACGATTGGTGGAAGGCCGGCGCTTGCGCTCAAGCCGTCACCAGGCGGCCAAGGAGCAGGCTCTCCCCTCCCCCGGCCCTCTCCTCCCGCGAAGGGAAGAGAGGGTGTGGGAAACGGCGCGGCGGCGGCCGGTGGCCTGGGGTATGGTGTGGCGGCCAGTTCGGCTGCGGGGAGGGAGCGTCCAATTGCCCACCCGCTGCTCTTGGTCGGTTAAAAGCACTTGCGGTGCACGATGGAAGGGCCGGCTTCCTGGTATTCCTCCTTGGTGATCCACATGGGTTCAAAGGTGCTGACCTCGGAGAGGATCGAACCACCGATCCAGGCGCAGTTTTTGCGCTCGGGAATGGCGACGACATTCACCTTGGTGGAAATGTTTTTGGGGACCAGCTTCTGGACTTCCTTGGTGAGCCGCTCGGGCAACCCGGGGAAGAGCGTGGAGCCACCGGCGAGGACGATGTTTTGATAGAGATCCCTCCGGACGTCCACATCGCATTTTTGAATGGACTGAAAGACGTGGTCGTGGAGGCCGCTGAAATCCCGGCCCGCCAAGGAAGGCTGGAAGAGGAGCTCCGGGCAACGAAAGCGTTCCTCGTTCAGGTTGATCTTCGTGCCGTCGGGCAACTGACAGGCCCTAGGCTGGGTGCCTCCGCGTTTGGATTTGTTGGATTCCCCTTCAAAGTCGAGGGCCACGTAGCAGCACTGCTCCTTGAGGCCGCGGACCAACTCGCGTTCGGCGCTGGAGGTCAGGCGCACGCCCTTGTCGGACAGGAGCTTGACCAGGTAATCGGTCAAATCCCGCCCCGCGAGATTCAGGCGTAAAGTGGAGTGGGGCAGCGCGTAGCCGTCGGCAACCGGCACGATGTGCGCGACCGAGTCGCCGATCTCCACCACCAGGCCGGTGAACTTGCCGGCGGCGTACATGGTGAGGGCGGAGGAAATGCCAATATAAAGGCCCGGCACGTTGAAGGTGTCGAACATGATTTGCGTCATTTTCTCCCGATTCGCCTTGGGGTTCAACGGCGGCTCCGTGAGCAGGACGCAGTGCTCCTCAGGCACGACGCGCAATTCGTCGGTGAAGGTGTATTCCATCACCTTTTTCCAGTCGTCCCAATCCTCGATGATGCCGTGTTCGACGGGGGAATTGAGGATCAGAACGCCCCGCTTTTCCGCGGCTTGGGGGCCGACAAAAAAATCAGGCAACTCGCCCCCGACCATGATTCCGGGAACCTTGGGACGGCCCACGAGATTGGGGAAGACGGTCCGAGGCCCCTCCTCGCCGGAGAACCCGGCTTTGACATAGCTGGAGCCGGCATCAATGATAATGTTTGGTTTGTCGCTGCCGCAGCCCATATTTGTTCGCTATTGGTTGGTTGACGTT
>CAIYZC010000569.1 GCA_903930565.1 uncultured Pedosphaera sp. | reverse complement strand
GTGATGAAGGGCGGGAGGAGGGGATCGAATTGGTGGTAGCACCGCGTTCGCGGGGTGATGGCGAAGGGGCCAAGTCAGCGTCTCGTTACCTCGTCGCCCACAAAGTTGGAGTTGTGGGGGGAATTTCGCTGGGGCGCGGTTCGCCGCGCCAATTGGGCCGCCGTTGCAGGGCTCGGATCAATTCATGGCCCCACACCCAGGGCGTTGCCGTCGGGCGGGGGCTGGGCCGCGCCGGCAGCGCTCCGAAAGCGGGCGAGGTTGGCGGAACTCGGGGGGTGGGATGAGTTCAAAAGCGGTGCCGCGCGTGGCTTCACCGCGCTCCAAGATGCCGGCGCAGTTCCGAGCGCCGGGCCGAGTTGGGCGGGGATTCCACTCAGCAAGCCATCCAACGGGCGGCCGGCGGCGGCTTGACGGGGGGGCGGGGGGCGGCCAAGATGGCGGGCCGGGCGCGTTGGCCAACGCGGGCCGGGCGCGCGCGGTCCGTGGGACGGATGGCGAGCGGGCGGGGTGGTTTGGCCCATTTTTTTGGATGAAATTGTTGGTTATCGGCTCGGGGGGCCGTGAACACGCCCTGGTTTGGAAACTGGCCCGCTCACCGCACGCCACCCGGCTGTGGTGCGCCCCGGGCAATGCGGGGATCGCGGAGGAAACGCTGGCGGCCAACGGCCGGCCGGTGGAATGTCTGCCGCTCGCCGCGGATGACCTGCCCGGGCTGCTGGCGTTCGCCCAGGGCGAAAAGGTGGATTTGACGGTGGTGGGGCCGGACAATCCGCTGGCGGCGGGGGTGGTGGATTTGTTCCAGGCCAACGGCCTCCGGATCTGGGGTCCCAATCAACGGGCGGCGCAGTTTGAGTCGTCCAAGGTGTTTGCCCAAGAATTCATGCGCCGGCACGGGGTGCCGACGGCGGAGGCGGGCACCTTTCAGGAACCGGGGCCGGCGCGGGCGTTTGCGGCATCCCTGGGCGGGCGCTGCGCGGTGAAGGCGGACGGGCTGGCGCTGGGCAAAGGGGTGCTGATCTGCCGCTCGGTGGCGGAAGCGGACGAGGCGATCGACGAGATTTTGGTGGGGCAGGCGTTCGGCGCGGCGGGGACGCGGATCGTGATTCAGGAATTGCTGGAGGGGACGGAGATTTCGCTGCACGCGCTGTGCGACGGGCGGACGGCGAAGTTGTTCCCCACGGCGCAGGATCACAAGCGGGCGTTGGACGGGGATTTGGGGCTGAACACGGGCGGGATGGGCACGTATTCGCCCACGCCGTTTGTCACGCCGGCGGGGTTGGCGGCCTTGCACGAGGCGATTTTGACGCCGTGGCTGCGGGGGTGCGCGGCGGAGGGGATTGATTTCCGGGGTTTGTTGTATCCGGGGGTGATGTTGACGGCCAACGGCCCGAAGGTGTTGGAATTCAACGCGCGGTTCGGGGATCCGGAGACGCAGGTTTACCTGCCGCGGTTGGAGAACGACTTGGTGGAGGTGCTGGCGGCGAGCGTGGACGGCACTTTGGACCAGGTGGAATTGCGGTGGAGCGAGGCGGCGGCGGTGTGCGTGGTGATGGCCTCCGGGGGGTATCCGGGGCCGGTGACCAAGGGCAAGGTGATCCGGGGCTTGACCGCCGCGGCGCAAATGCCGCATACCAAGGTATTCCATGCGGGCACGGCGCGAAAGGGCGCCGATACGGTCACGAACGGCGGCCGGGTGCTAGGGGTGACGGCGTGGGGGGCGGGGCTGGCGGCGGCGCGCGCGGCGGCCTACGCGGCGGTGGAGCAAATCGAATTTGAGGGCGCGCAGATTCGTCGCGACATTGGGGCCAAGGGGCTCGTCTAGGTCGGGGCGGTCATCCCCCCGCGACGGCGGCGGAATTAAAATTTATGCATTCGTTACGACGTTGGATTCTGGTCGGGGGGGTGGCGGCACTCTGCGCGCACGCGACGGGCGGGCGGGCGGAAACCACCAACGCGGCGCCGGACTTTCAAGAGGTGTACGACCTGCTGCGGGCGCATCTCGTGGGCCGGTCGGAAGCCGACCTCCAACGCGCCGCGGTGTTCGGCCTGCTGGACCAATTCCACCATCAAGTCAGCCTGGTCGGGGCGGCGGGGGCCGGCGCGCGGGAAGCGGCCGCCACCACCACGCCGGTGCTCGGCCCGGCGCGCCTGCATGAGGGCGGGCTGGCGTATCTGCGCGTGGGCCGGGTGGGGCCGGGGCTGGACCAACGATTGACGGAGGCGCTCAAGGATTTGCAAACCCGCGCGGGCACCGGCACCAACCGGCTGCGGGGCGTGGTGCTGGACCTGCGCTATGCGGGCGGGCGCGATTACGCCGCGGCGCTGGCGGTGGCGGATTTGTTCCTCGACCAAGCGGCGCCGCAATTGGACTGGGGCGGCGGACTCCAATCCTCCACGGCCAAGACCAACGCCATCACCCTGCCCGTGACGGTGCTGGTGAACCAGGAGACGGCGGCGGGGGCGGAAGCGGTGGCGGCGATTTTGCGCACGGCGAACCGGGCCTTGATCCTGGGCTCCACGACGGCCGGACAGGCCACGATGGACCAGGTGTTCCCCTTAAAAACGGGCCAAAGCCTGCGGATCGCGACGGCCGGGATCAAACTGGCGAACGGCACCAGCCTGGGCGCCGGCGGGTTGGACCCGGACATTTCCGTGGCGGTGACGGTGGATGACGAGAAGGCGTTTTACGAGGACCCGTACCGGGAAGCGACGCGCGGGGGCGGGTTGGCGGCGGGGACGGGCGGGACGGGGGCCCGGGCGGCGCGGACGCGGGCTTCGGAGGCGGATTTGATCCGGGATCGGAAGAACAATCCGGGCCGGGAAGTGGACTACGGGGCGACGGGGGCGCGGGTGCCGGAGCCGGAGAAACCGGTGGTGCGGGACCCGGTGCTGGCCCGGGCGCTGGATTTGTTGAAGGTCATCGCGGTGCTGCCCGCGCCGAAACCGGCCTGATTTCCCGGTTGACGATTTGGCCAAGGCACCCCAATTTGACGACGGTAAAGCGCGATGAAAACCATCCTATTTGTTTGCACCGGCAACGTCTGCCGCAGTCCCATGGCCGAAGGCATTCTGCGGCACCTGATGAAGGGGCGGCGGGACGTGCAGGTGCTCTCCGCCGGGCTCGGGGCGATGCCGGGGCAGGCGCCGAGCGCGCACGCGATCCGGGCGGCGCGGGACTTGGGGATCGACATCTCGCGCCAGCGCAGCCGCCAGCTCACGGCGGAGCTGGTGCAGCAGGCCGATTACATTTTTGGCATGACGCACAGCCATGTGGACACGATTTTTCTGCTCCACCCCCAGGCGGCGGAGAAGACCTTTCTGCTGCGGGAATTCGACGACACGCTGGACATTTTCGAAAAGGACATCAGCGACCCCATCGGCGGCTCCTACGACGTGTATATGGGCTGCCGCGACCAGATTGAGCAGGGGATCCAAACCATCCTGCGCTTCATCGACCAGGGCAGCACGGTCGAGGTGGAGTCGCCGGCCACGGAGGAGGCGGTGACCTTCGCCCTGGGTTCGGACCACGGCGGGTTTGAGCTGAAACAAATCCTGAAAGAGCACCTCGCCGCGCGGGGAATCAGCGCGCGGGACATGGGGACGCACTCCACGGCGTCCACCGATTATCCGGATTACGCCCAGGCGGTGGCGGATTTCGTGCGGTCGGGCAAGGCCGAGCTGGGCCTGCTGGTCTGCACGACGGGGGTCGGGGTGTGCATTTCCGCCAACAAATTTCCGGGGATCCGGGCGGCCCAAGCCTTCACTGAGCAAATGGGCACGCTCGCCCGGCAACACAACAACGCCAACGTTATTTGCCTGGGCGGCAAGATCACGCCGCCCGAAACCGCCAAAAAGATAGTGGATGCCTTCCTCAGCGCACATTTTGAGGGCGGACGCCACGAACGAAGAGTCAAGAAAATGGAAGCCATTCCCGCCGCCGCCGAACTCAACCTCCGCGCCACCGACCCCGAAATCGCCGAAGCCATCGCGGCCGAACGCCGGCGCCAGCAGGAAAACATCGAGCTGATCGCCAGCGAGAACTTCACCAGCCCCGCGGTGATGGCCGCGCAGGGATCGGTGCTGACGAACAAGTACGCGGAGGGGTATCCGAAGAAGCGCTGGTACGGGGGTTGCGAGAATGTGGACACGGTGGAGTCGCTGGCCATCGCGCGCGCCTGCAAGCTGTTCGGCGCCGACCATGCCAATGTGCAACCGCACTCCGGCAGCGGGGCGAACATGGCGGTGTATTTCGCGTTCCTCAAGCCCGGGGACAAACTGTTGACGATGGATTTGACGCACGGGGGGCATCTCACGCACGGGAACAAGGCCAATTTTTCGGGCAAATTCTTTGAGATCGTCCATTATGGCGTGCGCAAAGACGATGAGCGCATCGATTACGATCAACTCGCCGCAATGGCGCGCGAGCACCGGCCGAAGATGATCACGGTGGGCGCCAGCGCCTACTCGCGCACGATTGATTTCGCGCGCCTCGGGGAAATCGCCAAGGAGGTTGGCGCCCTGATGCTGGCGGATATCGCGCACATCGCGGGCTTGGTGGCTACCGGCCACCACCCCAGCCCGGTGGCCCACGCGGACTTCGTCACCACCACCACGCACAAGACCCTGCGCGGCCCGCGGGGCGGCTTGATCATGTGCCGGGAAAAGTACGCCAAGGAAATCGATTCCCAAGTGTTCCCGGGCATCCAGGGCGGCCCCCTGATGCACGTGATCGCGGCCAAAGCGGTGTGTTTCCAAGAGGCGCTGCAACCGGCCTTCAAGACCTACCAGGGCCAGATCGTCAAGAACGCGCGGGCGCTGGCCGAGGGGATGAGCCGGAACAACTTCCGCATCGTGAGCGGCGGCACCGACAACCACCTGATGCTCGTCGATGTAGGCGCGCGCGGAATCACCGGGAAAGACTGCCAGATCGCCCTCGACGAAGCGGGCATCACGGTGAACAAGAACACGATTCCCTTTGAGACGCGCTCGCCGTTCCAGGCCAGCGGAATCCGGCTGGGCACGCCCGCGGTGACCACGCGCGGCATGAAGGAAGGGGAGATGGCGGCCATCGCCGACATGATCAGCGAAGTGCTGCTGGATATTAAAGCGGTTGACACCGTGGCGGAAGTGCGGCATCGTGTGCGGGAATTGACTGCGAGATTCCCCTTGCCCTACTGACCGACACTGACCATTATCCCCCGGTTCCCGGCCGGATTCCCCCACTGGCGCAGCCGTGACAAGGACCGACGGGAGCACTGTCACAACCATCCCATTTTCGCGCGGCGGCCCGGCTTGAACGCCGG
>CAIYZC010000568.1 GCA_903930565.1 uncultured Pedosphaera sp. | reverse complement strand
CCGCTCTGCTCACCAATCTGCCTGCCTTCCGAGATTATTCAATCGCCATCGTTGCGGTGGATTCCCTGGGCCAATCCCTCTCCAGCGTGGTACCCAAAGGCATTTACATCATTTCGCCCCAGGTGGTTTCCCGGGAATTCTCCCTCGCCATCGGCAATGATACCCCTCAGCCGCAATACCAGCAATTGAGTTCGCGGGAGTACAGCCTGGTGGTGGATCAAGCCGCCCCCCCTCCGCCCGTTTCCGGTTTGGTCGTCACCCCGAATGCCTCCGGCAGTTCCGTGGCCCTCAACTGGAGCGCGTACAACCAATGGGCCTTCGGCGACATCGCCCAATACGCCATTTATTATTCGGCGCAGCCTTTCACCAACGTCACCGGCCTGATGGCGTATGTGGCGGTCCGCGGGGAAACGTTCTCCTTTACCCTCAACGGTCTGCAACCGTTTCAGAATTACTATTTCGCGGTCGTGCCGGTCGATGCCGCGGGCAATTTCAACCCCAATGTCACGTATGCGGGCGACTATCCGCTCTCGCCCCAGGTGCTGTCCCGGGAATTCTCGCTCTCCATCGAAAATGGCCCCGCCCTCCCCGAGAGCCAAATCAGTTCGCGCGAATTCTCGCTGTTGATCACCGGCACCAACACCGCCGCGCCGGTCACCGGCATCGGAAGCGGATTCACCGCCGTCACGTCCCGCACTGCGTACGACGCGATTGACATCAACTGGACCAGCTACAATGAGCTTTTGCAGCAGGATGTGGTGGGTTACCAGATTTATCTGGCCAACGGCTTTTTTCAAAGCGTCACCAATCTGACGCCGCTTGTCTTTCTGCCCGCCGGCAACCAAACCCACACCGTGACGGGCCTATTCAGCTCGCTCACCTACTTTGTGGCGGTGGTGGCCCAGGACGGTTCCGGCAATTTCAATCCCAACGTGTACGCCATCTCCGCGCAACCCAGCGGGCCGGACATCACCTTCAACAGCCAGCCGCAAAGCCAAACCAATGTGCTGGGCGGCAGCACCGCCTTTGGCGTCTCCGTTTCCGGCGAAGGCCCCTTCGGCTACCAATGGCTTTTCAACGCCAACCCGTTGCCCGGTCAGGCCGCCCCTACACTGGTGTTGAACAATCTGCAATTCGTAAACGCCGGCGGGTATTCCGTGGCGGTAACCAATGCCTATGGCGGCGAGACCAGCAGTGTCGCGCGCTTGGTGGTCGGCAATCCCCCCACCAATTTCCCGCCCGTCCTACCCACCGTACCCGCGCAATCGATCAGCGCCCTGACCCTGTTGACGATAACCAACACCGCCGCGGAAGCCGACCCTCGCGCCACGGTCACGTATTCCCTGCTGAGCGCGCCCTTGGGAGCCTCCATCAGCACCAACGGCATCATCACTTGGACCCCCACGGCGGCGCAAAGTCCCAGCACCAACACCATCACCACGGTCGCCACCAGCTCCGACCTCCTGGCCGTTCCCAATCCGCGGCTAAGCGCGACCAACAGTTTCACGGTCATTGTCACCCATCTGGCATTCACGAACTTTGATGCAGTGAGGGATTTCAGCACGAATGCCAACCCCAACGGTGTTTGGAGTTATGGCTGGTCCACCGGCCTCGGCGCTCCTTTCAAACTGTTGACCACATTAGCTATTTTTAACCCGCAGGATGCGGGTTGGTGGTCAGGATTGCCCGAGCCCAACTCAATATTTATCGATAAAAATTTCTCCACAGCCCCTGTTCTGTTGAGCGGAGGCAACGGCGATATAGTTTTTGACCCTGATACCCTGCACATGGACCCCGAAGGTGACGCCGTTGTGACCAGGTTTACCGCTCCCTACACCACGCTGTACGCGGTGACCGGATTCTTCCGCATTCAGGATACCGTCACCCACGCGCATTATGTCTCGGTGATTCTCAATGGAACCAACACAACATTTCAAGCCTTCACTTCCGGGGATCCATACGCCACCCAGTACCCGTTTACTTTCACGACCAATTTGACCCAGGGCGACACCGTGGACTTCATCGTAAGCTGCAACAACGGTGATTTTAGCTATTTGGGAACCGGACTCGCGGCCACGCTCACCATAACCAATTCCCCGACCGCGGCCCCCACCAACACGTTCGGCCCCGTTCCCATCGGTGGCATTACCGCGACCAACCTTGGCGGTTCACCGGGCTATTGGCTCACCTGGCTGGCGCCTACCAATGAGCAATTCCTCGTGCAATGGACCCCATCCATTGCTCCTTCCGGTTGGCACGCGTTCACCAATATCGTGCGCTACTCGGGACCGGCCACCGCCACCACCAACGGGGTGTTTACCTTCTTTGACGATGGCATGCAGACCGCCGGTTTCGCTCCCTCCCGGTTTTATCAATTGCTGCCAATCAACCCGGCCATGGCCACCAACCTGACGCCCGTATTCCCGATCATTCCCGATCAAGTGGTACCGGTCTTGCACCCGCTCAACGTCATAAATGCGGTGACGCAATCCAGCCCCTATGCCGCCATCACTTACGCCCTGGTGAATGCACCCGCCGGAATGAATATCAGCAGCAGTGGCCTCATCACTTGGACCCCCGGTCTGAATCAGAGTTCCGGCACCAACATCATCACGACCGTGGCGACCAGCACCGACTACGTCGATTTGTCAAACCCGGTCCTGAGTGCAACCAACCGCTTCACCGTCATCGTCCCGGAAGCCAACCTCCCCCCTCGGCTACCTGCGTTGTCAACATTCACCGTCAACGAGCTCACTTTGCTCACGGTCACGAATACCGCCGCGGAATCCAGCCGACATTCCACGACCATCGGCTACGCCCTGATCAATCCACCCGCCGGGATGACCATCAACACCAATGGCATCATTAGCTGGACGCCCGCCCAAACCCAAAGTCCCGGCACCAACCTCATCACGACGGTGGTACACAATTCAAATTCCATCGATGCGCTGAATCCCACCTTGACCGCGACCAATGCCTTCACCGTGATTGTCAGGGAACTAAACGTCGCGCCGGTGCTGCCACTCATCTCCGCCCAAACCGTCACAGAACTGTCCCTGCTCACGGTAACCAACACCGCCGCGGAACCCAACATTCATGCCACGCTGACCTACGCCTTGATCTCCCCGCCGCCCGGCCTCACCATCAGCAGCAGCGGCATACTGCACTGGACGCCCACCACCGCCCAAAGTCCAAGCACCAACACCATTACCACGGTGGTGTTGGCTAATGATCCCTTCGACACGCTCAATCCCGTTTTAACCGCCACCAACAGCTTTGTCGCCATCGTAAAGCCGGGACTTCTCCTCACGGCCCCTTCATGGAATCCCAACGGCGCCTTCCAATTCACCTTCCTCACTGTCGCCGGCGTCAATTATACCATCGAAACCTCCAACGACCTCCTCAATTGGACCCCCATTGAGGAATTTCAAGGCTCCGGCGGTACCGTGACGTTCATCGATCCTGATGCAGATGCTACCGCCTCGGCCTACTACAGGGTAATGGCCCAAAATCCGTAAGCAAACGCCACTATCCTTTGAACTGCCTTATGCTTCGAGCTTTGCTTTCTAATACTGAACATTCGCGTCGGATGTTCTTCAACACCTCACTATTGGCAAGGTGCTTATTCGCTTTTGTATTTCTAGGCAATTGCTTTTCCGGAAGAAATGCTCATGCGCAAGCGATCAATTGGAACGGCAAATGGTCGGGTACGTGGAGCCACCAAGACTTTATTTTTTCCTGCAACGGGAGCACGCTTAGCTTGGGCGGCGCCTACGACTTTATGTTCTCGGTAATCGACAACTCTGTTACGGGAAGCGGCTCTCAATCGGGCATCCTGTGTTACAACACATCTGATTGTTCAACGTATGATTACCCGAGCGCTTCTCTAGTCGTATCCGGAACAGTATCCGGCAACACATTAAATATCACCATTGTCTCTACAATTAATAATGGGGGCTGCGCGGGCCAACACGCCACAACCACGTTAACAGGCACCAACCTCAATGGTGTAATCACTGGCACCACTGGCGGCGGCTCCCTAGTAATCTTGCACGGACCTACAATTGCGAAAGCCCTTGGCGGACCTCAGTGTGGTTGCAAAGGTGATTCCCGCACCGTGACCGATACCCGAAGCATGAGTTATATCGGTAATCCCATCAGTATGGGCATCGGCAACAAGTATGAGCAGGTGACCGACTATTCAACGGTCGGTGCCAACCCGCTGGGTTTCACGCGCTATTATAACAGCCTCGCCGGCACGAACACCCACGCGCAGGCATTGGGGCGCAATTGGTCTTCGACCTTTGATGGCTACCTGAACATCTCGTCCAACATCACCGTCCAACGCCCCGATGGTCAGCAGTTGATCTTTAACGCGACCGGCACGAACTGGACCAGCGACAGCGATGTGGATATTCGGCTCGTGCAGTCGGGCTCCCTGTGGCTGCTGACCAACTATGATGACACGGTGGAAACCTACACCACAGCCGGCTTGCTGAATACGGTGCAAGCTCGCAATGGCTACACGCAAACCATGCAGTACGATGCCAACAATCATTTGCGTGGGGTCGTGGATTCGTTTGGACGCAGTCTGAGCTTTAGCTACGCGGGCAATCTGCTGCAAACCGTAACCACCCCCAACGGGCTCACCCTAACATATGCCTACAATTCCAGCGGCGTGAACCCCGGCGTGACGGACCGACTTGCCTCCGTTTCCTACTCCAAAGCTCCGCCCACCGGCCAAACTTATCTTTACGAGAACACCAACTTTCCGTTCGCCATGACCGGCATTATGGATGAGGACGGAAATCGCTTCGCTTCCTGGACCTATGATTCAGTTGGGCGCGCGACCTCCAGCCAGCACGCCGGCGGCGCCGACTTGGTTTCGATTGGCTACAATGACAACGACGGCAGCCGGAACGTCACGAATGCGCTCGGCTTGGTGATGGTGTACAAGTTCGCAATCCTGCAAGGAGTTCCGAAAGTGACCGAAATCAATCGGCTGGGGTCCGGACAAGTGCCGGCCGCGACGAATTTATTCATTTATGACGCCAATGGGTACGTCGCCAGTAACACGGACTGGAACACCAACCTGCGCACGGCCGGCAATGATGTTCACGGCCAAACCCTCACCAACAATGAAGCCGTGGGCTCACCGCAAGCCCGCACCACAACCAATGCGTACCACCCGACCCTGCATCTTCCGCTGCAGGTCACCGCTCCCCGCAATGTCGTGAACTTGACGTATGACGCCAGCGGGAACCCGGTCACCCGGATGGAAACCGACCGGAGCACCGGAACCATGCCCTACGCGACCGCCGGAGAAACCCGGACATGGACAAATACCTACGACGCTATTGGTCATGTACTTACCACGACCGGGCCCCGGACGGATTTGCTTTCAACCACGACCTTTACCTATGACGCGAGCAACAATGTGAGCAGCATCACGGATCCTTTGGGCCACGTCATGCACATCCCGAACTATACGGGAAGCGGCCTGCCTCTAACGATAATCGATCCCAACAACGTTGCGACCACTTTCACCTATGACGCCCGTGACCGGCTACAAACCCGCACCGTGCACGCCGCCTCCGGCAACTCCACCACCACCTTTGGTTACGATGCGGCGGGACTCCTGACCTCCATTACCCGGCCGGATGGCTCGGTGCTATTTTACCAGCATGATGCGGCCCACCGCCTGTCCTCGGTGAGCAACCTTTTGGGCGAAAGCATCGTTTATACCCTCGATCCCGCCGGCAACACCCGGCAAGAGACCACGCGAAGTGCAAGCGCGGCGATTTTTAAATCGCAGGCGGCGGTGTTCGACCCCCTGAGCCGTTTGCGGCAACTGATCGGCGCTTCCGGCCAAACCAACGGCTTTGGTTACGATGCGAACGGAAACGGGGTTTCCATAACCGATGGCCAGACCAACACCACGACGCGTGCTTTTGATGCCCTCAATCGTTTGCTCACCGCCATGGACCCATTGACGAACTCGACGGTTTTTGGTTTTGACCCGCAGGACAATTTAACTTCCGTCACCGATCCCCGCTCGTTGATCACGAGTTACGTGTACGACGGCTTTCGGCGCGTGATCCAGGAAACTAGCCCGGACAAAGGCACGACGGTGTACACGCTCGATAAGGCGGGCAACCGCATCTCCGAGACCGATGCGCGCGGAGTTTTTACACTGCGCATTTTTGACGCGCTCAACCGGGTCATTTCCGAATCTTTCCCTGCATCACCGGGTGAGAACATCACCTACACCTACGATGCAACCAACGGGGGCAATTTCGGCATTGGACGCCTGACCGGGTACACGGACGAGACCGGCGGAACCACTCTAAAATATAACGAACGCGGCGACGTGATCAGCACCACCCGCCTCATTGGCGGCCATGTTTACACGACCGCCTATCGTTACGACCTTGCCGACCGTGTCACTGGCATCACTTATCCGTCCGGCGATTTCATTGCCTATACGCGTGACAGCCTGGGCCGCATCAGCTCCGTTTCGCTCCAGCCAGGTGGATTCGGCACCCCCGTCATGCTGGCCACGAATGTCACCTACCTGCCCTTCGGACCGCTTTCCAGTTTGACCTACGGCAACGGCCTTTATCGAACGAACCTTTTCGATCTGGATTATCGGCTCCGGGGAATCGCCACGTTCTGCGCCGACCACGTGGTTCAAAATCTCACCCTCGCCTACAATTTAGTCAATAACATCATCGCCATCACGAATAATCTGGATGCGGCGCAAAACCAGACCTTCGCTTACGACCCCGATTACCGCCTCACCGGGGCGGGGGGCCTTTATGGCAGTATTCGCTACACGTATGATTCCGATGGCAACCGGTTATCGGCAACGGCCGGTGGCCTGACGCAGACCTACACCTACGCCGCAACCGCAAATCTGCTGCAATCCGTCGCCGGAAGCGGTCTCCCGCGCACTCTGGGTTACACCGCCGCCGGCAACCTCACCACCGACAATCGCGGCGGCCCCACAAACCTCGTCTTCCACTATGGGAATCGCAACCGCTATAATGTCCTTTCCAGCGGCGCCGGGACCGCGGCCACCTACAATTACAATGCCTTGGGCGAACGGTTGATCAAGACTGTCGGTACCACAACGACACATTATCATTATGACCAAGCGCGCCACCTCATTGCCGAATCCGCCAGCAGCGGAGCGTTGGTCCGCGAATATGTCTGGCTGGGCGACATGCCGCTCGCGCAAATCGAAAGCAGCGGCGCCATCCATTACATCCATCCCGACCACCTCAACACGCCGCAGAAGATGACCACCGCGGACCAGACGGTGGTCTGGGACCGGCAACAGCTGCCGTTCGGTGAAACCCAATCCATTGCCTACCCGGCCATCTCGCCATCCTTTGCCTCGTACCGCCTCAATCCCGGCAAACAGTTTCAGATCACGGTCACCGGCGCCACGAATCTCACTTACACGCTCCAAACCGCCACCAATCTGAATGGTCCATGGCAATCCGTTTTCATCGCCGCCGCCCCGTTCACCTTCACCGACCTGGCCGTCGCCACCCACCACACCCGGTATTATCGCGCCCTGGCCCCCAACGCCGTCGTGACCCAAAACCTCCGCTTTCCAGGTCAGTATTATGACGTCGAATCCGGCCTGAATTACAACATGATGCGGGATTATGATTCTTCGCTTGGCAAGTACATTCAAAACGATCCAATAGGTCAATCGGGTGGCTTAAATCTTTACAGTTATTCTAATTCAAGGCCATCGCGGGAAACAGACACAACCGGTTTGGATGGCTTGCTAGATCAAATGAACGCATGGAAAAGTCAGGCCGTTCCGAACGGCCCATTGCCTGGCATGCAAATTGGCAATGGCATCACAATAGATCATGCGATTCCAAAGGATGCTGTTAAATATGTTGCTCCCGATGGAAGAAGCTTTTTGGCTCCTTCTCAGGCAGATTGGGGCCTTATTCACGCAACCGGTAATTCCTATGGGGCCAATCCATTTGTTGCTTATTCTTCAATTTGGCATTATGGCGTTTTTGATTACCAACGGAATGGAAATGCTTTTTATAGCAACTACTCTGACGCATCCAATTTTGCGGTCGGCGTTTACATGCATGGAGCCGGCTTTACCTGGGAGGAGACTAATTGGATCGCCACGGTAACGGCCGAACTGGGAATGTCTTCCAACGCAGGTTCATATTCGCAATGGAGTTGGTGGAAAAATGGCTGGGACTGGGCTGAAATTAATTGTCCATAAATTGAGTCAAGATTTGTCTTTCCTTCCTTTCGGCTTCAAACGCCTACGGCTACCCTAAATTTAGTAGTTTTCTAGCAAGTAGCTCCATAGTGGAGTCCGCCGACGCACGAAGCTTTAGAGCGGGGAATTTCGGGACAAGCGCCAGATTTTGAATCAAAGGTCCACCTCAGCCCGAGGTTTTTACCTTATTTTCCTCCGCATCGGCCAGCTACGGAGGTCAGGCCAGGGAGCCAATAGGGCCAGACGGGGGAGGAGGCCGAGTTTCTTACGCGGAGCAAGGCCAAAGTGGGATTGGAATGAGAGGTGTTTAGGGTCAAACCGACACGAGGCAACCAAGGTAGGACCATGCCAAAACAATCTTGTTCTTTGGATGCCTCTTTTGAGCCCGCCCCGAAGCCTATGCACAAGCAGGTCCACGGCAAACCGTTCGGTTCCTTTTACCGGGGTTTGCGCCTTTGCGACATCCCCTTTAGCGTGCGGCTACGGAGCACAGATCGCGCGTGCTTCTATGAAACTAAGGGGCTTGGACTCACGGCACCAACAGTATCCGGTAATACTTGTTTGTCCCCACGGAGGAGTCGAAATAAAACGTCGTGGGGCCGGTGCCCGCGACCACCGGGCTGAGGGCCGTGAACGGCTGGTTCAAATCCGTGGTGGCCAGCACCTGGTAATTCTTCCCCGCCACGCTGGACCACACCACCAACCGACCGCCGTCGTCCAAGTTCGTGATGTGGAAGTAGGAGGTGGGATCATTCGGATTCGTGCCCGCCAGCAATTCCGCCCAATCCGGCACGCCATCCCCGTCGGAATCCAAGGTCAAACTGAGCGGCCGCTGCACCACCACGCTCAGGGTGGCGGTGATCGTCGGGTTGTTGGTGTAACTCACCACCACCACATTCGTGCCCGCAGGCCAGGCGGCCACGGGGCAATAGAGTGTGTGAAAACCCGCGCCGCAAGGGCTCGCGCCGATGATTTGGTATTGCGTCACCCCGCCCACGACGCGCGGTTGGAACACCCCGTTCACATACACGGAGAAGGCATTGATATTGGTGGCCGTCAACGCCGCGGTGAAACAGGCTTGGATCGTAAAAGATTGGTTTGCCGCCAAGGTCAGCACCTGCCCGTTGGTCTTGGGCGCGTTGAACTGCACCACCTGCGCGGGCGCCGTCGTGGCCACCATGCGCGCCAAGGCGGTCACCCGGCCCGGCACCACCGCGCTGGTCAGCTTCTTCAACTGCAAATTGATCGTCGCGGTCCCCTGGCTGGGGATGGCGTTGTAGGTGAACCGGAACTCCTGCGGCAGGCCCGGATACTGCGCGTCCAATCCCGGGTCCGGCGCCACCAAGGTCGCGGGCACATAGGCCGGCAACCCGTTGGTCAGCCCGTTGCCATTAGCCTGGCCGGTCGCGCCGTCGTCATTCCCGGAATTGCCGTCCGCGATGTTGAAGTCCACTTCGGTCGTCGCCGCGTCCGCCCGCACCACGACGGTGTAGGTGCCGTTGGTCAGCAGCGCGCCGTCCGCCGCGGGATAGGCCACCACGCCGCTCGGCGGTTGGGCGTCATAATAAAACGTCTGCGCGTAGGTGTTGTACACGCTGGACTTGCCCGTGCGCGGGAGGAAAGTGCGCGCCCGCACGATATGCAGGCCCTCCGCCAGCCCGTACGTGGTGTTCGCGGGATTCAGATCGTTGTGCAGCCACACTTTGGCGGTCACCGGGTTGAAGTTCGTAACCGCGGTCTGCGTCAGGCCATAGCGTTTGGATCCCGAAGCCTCGGCGTCGGAAATCGTCCCGATCCCGGCCGCATACAAGCCGATTTGGTAACGGACCACCGCGCCCGCCGTCTGCGCCCCCGCCGGCAGCGTGGCCTTCCACCAATCGATATTGGTGATGGCCGCATCGTGGTTGATCCAATTCGCGGGCACGACCTGCGTCGTGCCGCGTCCGACCCCGAAACTCCCGAGCGGCTGGCTGCCGTCCGTGGTGTAGTACAGCCAACCGGTGTTGATCTGGAACTGGTAGCCCACTTTGATCCAGACGTCCACCGGCTGCCCGGCCGCGGGATTTCCGGGGAACCGTTGGATCGCCGGGCCGCCCCCGAGCGCGGTCACCGTACCCGCGGGATCATGGTAAACCCAATTGGCGGTTTGATTGGTGATCCCGGCGCCATTGCCCGCCCCCGGGGTGACCGACGCAGCCCCGCCGACCGTGTACGCATAAGTCTCCGCGCCGGTGGAGACGATATTGTTGCCGGCAATGTTCCGGGCCGCAAACTTCTCCGGCCCATTCCGGAATTGAAACAGGGTTTGCTCATACCCGAGAAACACATCGGTGGCGTAGCCGGGCCGGTTGTCGCGGCCGTCCGTGCCGGTAGGTCCCAGCCCCATTTGTTGGTTGAGATCCACCCCGCCGTCGAGCTTCACCAGGGTGTTCGCGCTGGAGGCGTCGTTCCGCACCAGAATGTCGAAAGCCGCGTTCGTCACCACGGGGATGTCGATGGTGTAGGTCAGATTGGACACGTTCGCCCCGGTCACCACCTTGCCATTTTGATCGATGCTGCCGCGCATTTTGAACGGGTACAGGGGGTTGAAGCCCGCGTCCCCGTTCGCGCCGTCCTGGCGGAAAACCTGGATGCGGGGCGCGACCACCCCGGCCTGGCGCAAGGTGATGGCATCCTGCAGGCTCGCGCGGCTCGGCTCGGGCCACTGGAGGCCGTACATGACGTACCCGCCGCTGGGCACTTTGAATTCAATCGCCCCGCCCCCGGGCGCCAGGGTCTGGCCGCCCACATACACCAAACGATTGGCCGGGTTGGGATCGTTCAGGGAGGCCTGCGCCGCGGCGAGACTCGACGTCGCGCCGCGCACGAGCAATTGGGCGCACGCCCGGTCCGCGCCCGGGGACGCCGCCAATTGCACCAACAAAGTTCCCGGCGGGAAACCCACCACCAAACCCACCCCGCGCGAGTTGTCGACCGGAAAGCAGGCGTAATAGGTGCCCTCCGTCGTCTGCGGCACGCCATCGTCAAAACTGATGTCACCCGGCGCGCCATAATTGTCGTTCATCGCAAACAACGCCACCGTCTGGTCCTGCGGCGCGGCACCGGATCCTTCGCGATAATCATAGCGCTCAAAGGCCACAATATCCGCGTCGCTCCACCGCGACCGGGTGCCCCCGCGCGCCAACTGTTGATGCAAGTACGCCAGGTCGGGCATCTTGGGGTCGCCAAACTCGCCGAGGTACGGGGCATTCGCATGCCGGGGGAACGGCGTCTGCCCGGCCGCCGCGGGGCTTTGGTTGTAGCCATCGGAATAAATCTCCGGCACGCCTTCCCGCATGAAGAAATACGCCAACTGCAATTCCCGGCGCGTGCAACTATCGTCGTCCGCGCTCTGGGCGAACAGCACGCTTTGCGCCCCGCTGTAGGCGTCCGCGGAGGGGAGATAATCCCGCTGGTCCAGGCCCGACAACGTCGCGCTCGGATTCCCCAAAATGCTGTTCAACTGGTTGTGATACGGCGAGTTCAGGAGCCGCATCCCCCGCGCCAGGTACTCGCCGAAGGTCGGCGGTTCCCCCAGGTGCTCGCCAAAAATCAGCGCGTCATTGCGCGGGGTTTCCGTGTCGAAGCAACTGTTCCGACTGTCGTCTGGCTCGACATAGCCGTTGCCCGTCACGTTGTTGCCGTAACCGTGCACCCAATCGAACATCGCCTGAATCCCCCCGGTGTAACCATTGAACGTGCTGGTTGCGTCCCCGAAGAACCCGCTGGGAACATGCTTCACCGCGTCCAAGCGGAACCCGTCGCACTTGGTCTCATTCAGCGTCCACATCGCGGCACGAACCAGGTAGGCCCCCACATCCTCGCTCACCGGCACCCCGTTCGATCCGCCAAACGGCGTCCACGGTCCGCCCAAGGCCGGCCCGCCCCGCACCATGTAATACTCCGGATGCGCCGGCTGCCGGATGAACGACAGCTTGGGAATGGTGCTGCCCAGCGTTGCGCCGAAATTGCCATTCACCGTCCCCGGTTCGTTCGCCAAATCCAAGAGCCCCGAAAGCGGCTGGTTCTGCACCTCCCACTGGTTGTTGAAATTGGCGATGCTCGGCCAGTTCCGGTAAAATCCCCCCGCGATGGTTTGCAGATGGAAATCCTGAGGCAATAATCCCGGATAGGTGTTGGTCGGGCTGGCGGCGTTGTAGCCCGGAATATCGAAGCCCCGGTGGTTCGAAATGTTGTCCAGGTAGACCCGAATGCCGAAGCGATGGGCCACCGTGATGGCCTGGAGCAATTGTGCCTTGGTCCCGTACAGGGTCGGCACCGTGCCCCTTTGGTTTTGGTCCCCCAGATCAAACGGATCAAACAGATCGTACCCCACGGAAAAGACGCTCCCCGCCTTGGCCGGTGGCGGGAGCCACAAGCTGGTGTAGCCCGCCTCGGCGATTTCCGGCATTTTTTGGGCCAGCTTGCTCCAGTTCACGTTGAACAATTGGAGCATGGCGTCCCCCCGCGCCGACGGCACCAGGGCCGACCAAAATAATCCGGCGGCGAGGCAGCAGCAAAAAAGGCGAGGCAAAGACTTCATGCGAAGGAGTATGCCCGCACGATACCCCCCGGCTGGGGCGATGTCAAATCAGCCGGTCCGCCGCCACCGCCGCCTCACTTCTCCTCGGTCTTCAAGATCTCGAAACGCGCGGCGCCTTCGCTGATGAACTCGAGAAAAACGCCCTTCTTCAGATTGGCCCGCTTGGCGACTTCGTGAAATTGCTTCGGTGTGGCCACTTCCTGATGATTGATGCCGGTGATGACGTCCCCCGGCTTGACGCCGCTCTCGGCCGCCAGGCTGTTACGGTCCACGCCGGCGACCACCACGCCGGCGTTGGCTTCGACCCCCAATTGGCCCGCCAAGGTGGCGGTGAGAGCTTTGATTTGGAGGCCGAATTCGTGCTCCGCGCCTTCCCCGGCGGGATGGCTGTCGGTCAGGACGGGCTCCGCAGTGGGGTCTTTGAATTCGCCGGGCTTGACGGTCACCTTGATCCGCTTGCCCCCGCTCTTTTCTTGCCGGTAAACATCCAGCACCAAATCTTTGCCGATCGGTTTGGGGCGCACTTCGTCGCGCAGCCGTTGGACGGTCGCCACCGGTTGCCCGGCCACGGCCGTGATGATGTCCCCCGGCCGCAATTGGGACCCAACCGCCGGCCCTTCGGGACGGATGCGGCGGACCACCACCCCGGCTTTCACCTCGGGCACCATTTCCTTGAGCTCGGGATAATCGCCCAGCGCGAGAATCTCCACCCCCAACCAAGCCCGGGTGAATTTTCCCTCGGCGATGATCTTCTCCGCGACTTCGCGCGCCAAATTGATGGGGACCGCGAAACCGATGCCCGTGTGCAAACCGCGGATCAAGGCGTTCACGCCGATGACTTCCCCCTCGATATTGACGAGCGGGCCGCCACTGTTGCCGGGGTTGATGTTGGCGTCGGTTTGGATGAACGCCTGGTCCATCATCTGCGTGTTTTCGCCGGGATCCATCACCCCGGAGCGGTCCTTGGCGCTGACGTGCCCGAAAGTCACACTGTAGTCCAAGGCGAAGGGCGCGCCGATGGCGATGGCGAACTCACCCACCCGGGTCTTGGAGGAATCGGCCAGCTTGGCGACCGGCAACCCCTTGGCCGCGATCTTGATCACGGCGATATCCGAAGACGGGTCGCTGCCCCGCACCTCCGCTTTGAAAACCCGGCCGTCCAACAGGCTCACCTCAATTTTGTCCGCATCTTCGACCACGTGCGCATTGGTCAGGATGTAGCCGTTTTCGCGGACGATGATCCCCGATCCCTGCCCCCGGGAAGGCGGCAACGAACCCTGGGGAATCAATTGCCGCAGGTGATCACGGAGTTCCGGCGAAAGGCCGTCGAGCGGATCCCCTTCGCCCTCCTGGCCCGGACCGCCGAAGGGATTCCGGCGGGGATTGGCCTTCTGCACCACCCGGATGATCACCACCGAGGGCGAGACCTGTTCGGCGACCTGCACAAACGCCTGGTTGAGCTGGCGCGCCAACTCCAAATTGGCCGCCGCGGAGCTCTTGGCGGGCGGATTCCCCCCCCACCCCATCGGCACCGCCAGTCCCCACACCAGCAGCCAACCACCGCTCCGGGTCAACTTGGAAATCATCTTCATATTGATTGTTCAGCCAGCTTCCCGCGCCCCGCCCCGGCTGACAAGTGGTATTTTCCCCAACCACCCCGCCTTGACTGCGCGCACCTCCCGCTTGGACCGCTTCGCGCGGGATTCCACCGGGTGAAGCAATTTGGTCTTCAGGTTGCGCATGGCTCATCGGCCAAGTCGTTAACCAGGAGGGTTTATGGAAATAAGCCGGTGGTACGACCACCAGTTTCCTTGGGGTTAGGTCCGACCGCCCCGGCAGGGGCGGGGGAACCGCCGCAAGGCTCCCGAGGCACGAACAGGTCGCCGTCACTAAATGGACTTTCGTTGGCCTTCCCCCGCCCCATCCGGGGCGGCCTGGATAAAACGGCGTGGTACCCGGCGTGGTACGCCGGGCTAATTTCCTCCAACCCTCCGGGTTGCCCGGATCCTCCGTGCGTTCCCAGCGCACCGCGGCGCTTTTGGAAAGGCGCCTTTCGGGCTTCAACCACCATTTATTTGGGATAACGGCGGCGGTCCCGCAATCCGGTCTCCCTGCCCTGCTGCCCACCACCCCCCCTTCCCCGCCGGTTCATTGCAAGAGCTTCCGCACTCGACAATTCGGGGCTGGGACGGCAAAATCGCCGGATGCTTTGGACCCATACGTTCATACCAACTTTGAAGGAATCGCCGGCGGAAGCGGAAATCGCGTCGCACAAACTGCTCCTGCGCGCGGGCTTGATCCGCAAATTGACCGGCGGCCTGTACACCTTCCTGCCCATGGGAGTGCGCGTCCTGCGCAAGGTGGAAAAGATCGTGCGCGAGGAAATGAACCGCGCGGGCGCGCTGGAAGTGCTCATGCCCGCCCTGCAACCGCCCGAGATTTGGGAAAAGAGCGGCCGCTACACGACCGCCAGTGAAGTGCTCTTCAAACTGCGCGACCGCGCCCGCAAGGAATGGCTGCTCGGCCCCACCCACGAAGAGGTCATCACCACCCTGGTCGCCGGCGAAATCAGCTCCTACCGCCAATTGCCCCGGAACTTCTACCAAATCCAAACCAAGTTCCGGGATGAAATCCGCCCCCGCTTCGGCCTGATGCGCGCCAAGGAGTTCATCATGAAGGATGCGTACAGCTTCGACACCACGGACGAAAAGGCCCAGGTGAGCTACCAAAAGATGCATGACGCGTACACCCGCATCTTCGCCCGCTGCGGCATCAAGGCCTTCCCCGTGGAGGCCGACACCGGCGTGATCGGCGGGAAATTCTCGCATGAATTCATGGTCCCCGCCGAAACCGGCGAAAATGACGTGGTGTACTGCGACGGTTGCCGCTACGCCGCCAATATTGAAAAGGCCGGGAGCGCCGGCCCCCTGACGGCCACCCACACGGCGCCCGACGACGCGGCGCTCGAAAAATTCCCCACGCCCGGCGTGGTGACCATTGACGCCCTCGCGGGCGCCCCCCACTTCGTGCCGGCCGAACGTCAGCTCAAATCCTTGGTTTACCTGGCCGACGGCAAGTTGATCCTCGTCCTCCTGCGCGGGGACGACCAATTGAACGAGGCCAAACTCGTGGCCGCCTTGGGCACCGCCCAAGTTCGCCCCGCCACCCCGGAGGAAATCTTCCCCGCCTTGGGCGCGCATCCCGGCAGCCTCGGCGCCGTGGGGGTCAAGAATCTGCCCGTCTACGCCGATCCCACACTGGCCAACGCCACCGCCATGACCACCGGAGCCAATGAGGACGGGGTGCATTATTGCAACATTTCCGTGGCCCGGGATGTGCAAGTCACCCAGTGGATCGACGTGCGCACTGTTCGTGCCGGGGAAGCCTGCGCAAAGTGCGGCCAACCGCTCAAAATCCAGCGCGCCATCGAGGTCGGCCACATCTTCAAGCTCGGCACGAAGTACAGCGAGAAGCTGGAAGCCCTCTTTCTGGACGAAACCGGCAAACAACAGCCCGCCGTCATGGGTTGCTACGGCATCGGCATCACCCGCACCCTCCAGGCCATCATTGAGCAAAGCCACGACAAGGATGGCATCATCTGGCCGGTCAGCGTCGCCCCGTACGCCGTGTGCCTCACACCCCTCTCCATCACCCCGGGCGGCCCGGTCATGGTGCTGGCGGAAAAGCTGCACGCCGAATTGGAAGCGGCGGGGATCGACGTGATCCTCGACGATCGCGACGAGCGGCCGGGCGTCAAATTCAAAGATTCCGAGCTGGTGGGCTTCCCCATCCGGGTCGGGATCGGCGAAAAATCGCTGGCCAAGGGCGAAGTGGAACTCAAACCGCGCGGCGGCACCCTGACCGCTGTGAAGGTGGAGGACATTGTCGCCCGGGTGCGCGAATTGGTCGCCGCCGCGGCCTGATTCGGTTGACGAAAAAAAAATCGCCGGCCGGCCAAAAAATAATTGAACGTTTTTGGTGCCGGCTGTCAATATTCTCGCCCGGTTTAAAAGTGACCGGCGGCGCGGGTGCGCCGCCACCGGGCGACATGACCCAAATAACTCTTTACAGCCGGGCCGGTTGACGTTATTTCCAGCCGGCAATCCGACAACAATAAGTGTTTGAGCAATGATTAAGGTCCAAAACCTAGCGAAAAATTTCGGTACCAAACGGGCGGTGGACGGCATTTCGTTCTCCGTGGAACGGGGCGAAGTGCTCGGCTTCCTCGGGCCCAATGGCGCCGGCAAATCCACCTCCATGCGGATGATCACCGGGTTCATCCCCCCCACCGACGGGACCATCTCCGTGGGCGGGTTCAACATGCTGGACAACCCCATCCCGGCCAAGCGGCTCATCGGCTACCTGCCCGAAAACGCGCCCGCTTACCCGGACATGACGGTGTTCGGCTTCCTCAGCTTCGCCGCCGAAATCCGCGGCCTCGCCGGGGACGCCAAGAAACGGGCGGTCAACAAGGCCCTGGAAACCTGTTTCCTGGAGAATGTGATGCACCAATCGGTGGACACCCTCTCCAAGGGTTACCGGCACCGGACCTGTTTCGCCCAATCCATCATCCACGATCCCGATGTGTTGATCCTGGATGAACCGACCGACGGTTTGGACCCGAACCAAAAGCACGAGGTCCGGACGCTGATCCGCCGCATGGGCGAGAAGAAGGCGATTATTTTCTCCACTCACATTCTGGAAGAAGTGGATGCCGTGTGCTCCCGGGCGATCATCATCGACCGCGGCCGCATTGTGGCCAATGGCACGCCGGAGCAGTTGCGCAACCAATCCAAGACGGCCGGCGCCGTCGTGGTCCGGGTTACGGGAGTGTCGGCCGGCGAGGCCAAAGCCCGCCTGGGCGACCTGGCCGCCGCCGCCGGAGCGGTGATCCTCAAGGAAGAGGCCACCAGCGTGACCCTGCGCGTGCTGCCGAAAACCGGCGGGATGAACGGGGTGCTCACCCAGTCCGTCGCCGACGCGGTGCGCAATTGGCGCGTTGAGGAATTGCACACCGAGGAGGGACGCTTGGATGAAGTCTTCCGCAGCATCACCATGCCGGACACCGTGAAGGGAGCCGCGAAATGAATAACATCAAGACAATAGCCAAGCGCGAGTTGCTCGCGTATTTCTCCTCCCCGGTGGCCTATGTGGTCATCGTCATCTTCCTCCTGCTGACGGGCTTTTTCACCTTCATGCTGGGCGGGTTTTTCGAGCGCGGCGAGGCCACGCTTACGGCCTTCTTCATCTGGCACCCGTGGCTCTACCTGTTCTTGGTTCCCGCCGTCGGCATGCGCCTGTGGTCGGAAGAACGCCGCTCGGGCACCATGGAATTGCTGCTGACCATGCCCATCACCCCCTGGCAGGCCATCGTCGGCAAGTTTGTCGCTTCCTGGCTCTTCCTGGGCATCGCCCTCGCCCTCACCTTTCCCATCTTGGTGACGGTGAATTACCTGGGCAGCCCCGATAACGGGGTCATCTTCGGCAGCTATGTCGGCAGTTGGCTCTTGGCGGGCAGTTACCTGGCGGTGAGCTGCATGACCTCGGCCATGACCCGCAACCAGGTCATCAGCTTCATCGTCTCCGTGGTGCTCTGCTTCCTGCTCATCCTGGTGGGCTTCCCGCCGGTGACGAACTTCCTGTATCAAGTCCTCGGCTTCAAACCCTGGCTCGTCGAAACCATCGCCGCGTTCAGCGTCATGACCCATTTCGACGGCTTCCAAAAAGGCATCCTGGACTCCCGGGATTTGATCTTTTTCCTCTCCGTCATGGTGTTCTCGTTGTTCACGACCGGCGTGATCATCCGCAGCCACCGGGCGGGCTAGGCCAAGAACCCCCAGCTTAATCTTTGCGATGAAGAAAAATTCTCTCGAAACGCTCCTTTATTCCGTGGGCGGCGTGGCCGCGATGGTGGTCATTTTGATCGCTTTCAACGCGGTGACCGCCGCCCTCAAGCAACGGGTGGACCTGACCCGTGAACATGCCTTCACCCTCTCCGACGGCACGCGCGCCATCCTGCAAAAGCTGCCCGCGCCGGTGAAGGTGCGCTACTACTACTCGCGCAGTGACAGCGGCACGGCCAACACCGTGTTCCTGAAAACCTACGCCCAACACGTCGAAGACCTGTTGGCGGAGTTTAAACAGGCCGCCGGCGGCAAAGTGGTGCTCGAGCAATTCGACCCCAAGCCGGACTCCGACGCCGAGGACTCCGCCAATCTGGACGGGGTCGAAGGCCAAATGCTCCCCTCCGGGGAGAAGTTCTATCTCGGCATTGCGATAAGTCGCTTGGACGCGAAAGAGACCCTCGCGTTCTTGGATCCGAATCGCGAACGCCTCTTGGAATATGAACTCGCCCGCGCCATCACCCGCGTGGTCACGCCCGAAAAGCCGGTCGTCGGCATCATGACCCCGCTGCCCATGTTTGGCCAGCCCATGAACCCCATGATGATGCGCATGGGCCAGCAGCAGGGTTCCGAACCCTGGACCTTCGTCAAGGAACTCAAGGCGGATTACACCGTCCGGCAGATTGAGATGACCGCCGAGAAGATTGACGCCGATGTCAAACTGCTCGTGGTGGTCCATCCCAAGGAAATCACCGACGCCGCCCAATACGCGATTGACCAATTCATCATGCGCGGCGGCAAAGTGGTCGCCTTCCTCGACGCCACCTCCCTGGTGGACAGCAGCGGCAAGAACCCAATGATGGGCCAAATGCCCGGCGGCGGCTCCAACTTGGAGAAACTGGTCAAGGCCTGGGGCCTTACCTTCGACTCCGGCAAAGTGGCCGCGGACATGAATTACAAGATGCGCATCATGGGCCGGAACAACCAGCCTTCCGACGCGCCCGCTTTCCTGTCCATCACCGCCGAAGGCATCAACAAAGACGACATCGCCTCCAGCCAGATCGACAACGTGTGGATTCCCTTCGGCGGCACGTTCAGTGGCACACCGGTGGCGGGACTGAAGCAAACGATCCTGCTCAAGACGACCAAGGATTCGCAACTGGTGGATGGCATGATGGCCACCATGTCCGGGGAAAGCATCCTCAAGGACTTCAAGAAGTCCGGCGCGGAATACACCCTGGCCCTGCGGCTCACCGGCAAGTTCAAAACCGCGTTCCCCGACGGCAAACCCGGCGCGGCGCCCAAGGACGATAAGAAGGACGGCGCCAAGCCGGCCGAGGATCCGGACTTCCTGAAGGAGAGCAAGAGCGACACCGCCGTGGTGCTGTTCGGCGACTCCGACCTGCTGGCGGATCAATTCACCATCCGGCAAATGAACACGCCCTTCGGCATGATCGCCCAGCCGATGAACGCGAATCTCAACCTGGCCCAAAACCTGGTGGACCAGCTCACGGGCGACGCCAATCTGATCGGCGTCCGCAGCCGCACCACGCTCAACCGCCCCTTCACAACCATCAAGAAGATGCAGACCGAGGCGGCGGAACGTTACCAGAGCAAGATCAAGGAACTGGAGGATTCGCTCCAGGAGGCCCAGCAAAAGCTCGCGGAGCTGCAACGCACCAAGGAGCAGGGCCAGCAACGGTTTATTCTTTCGCCGGAACAGGCGGCCGAAGTGGAGAAATTCAAGAAGAAGAAGGCCGATGTTCAGGTGCAGTTGAAAGCCGAGCGCAAGAAGCTCGCCCATGACATTGACTCCCTTGAAAACTCGATCAAGTGGGGCAACATCATCGCCATGCCCGCGCTGGTGGCGCTCTCAGGCTTGGCCCTCGCTGGAATCAAACGGAAACGCACGTCAGCCAAATGAATCGCAAACAATTCCTCATCCTCCTAGTCCTGTTGGTGGTCCTGGGCGGGGCCGGCCTCCTGCTCCGCAAGAACCAAGACATCGCCGCGAACACCGGCGAACAAGGCGCCGGCCAAAAACTGCTTGGCGACAAATTCCCCATCAATGATGTCGCGCACCTCGTCATCAAGCACGGCACCAATGAATTGAACCTCGTCAAGAAGGACGACCGCTGGCGCGTGCGGGAACGCAGCGACTACGCCGCCAACTTCACGCAGATCGGCGACTTCCTCCTCAAGGCCGCCGAGCTCAAGGTCGTGCAGTCGGACGAAGTTGCCGCGAGCGAACTCGCCCGCCTCGAATTGACGCCGCCCGGTCCCGCGACGAACTCCGGCATCCTGGTGGAGCTCAAGGACAAGGACGACAAAACCCTCAAGAGCCTCACGCTGGGCAAAAAGCACGTGCGCAAGTCGGCGCAAATGTCCCAATTCGGCGATGAGGGTTTCCCGGACGGCCGCTACCTGCTCGCGGGCACCGACACCAAGCACGCGCTGCTGGTCAGCGACGCCCTGCTCAGCATCGAGGCCAAACCGGAAAACTGGATCAAGAAGGACTTCTTCAAGATCGAACGCCCCAAGGCCATCAGCGTCACCTATGCCGCCGCCACCAATTCTTGGAAGCTCGTCCGTGACACTGAAACTGGCGACTGGAAATTGGCGGACGCCAAGGCCGAGGAGAAGCTCGACGCGACCAAAGTTTCCGGGGTCACCGCCCCGTTCGCCTCGCCGTCCTTGAACGACGTGGCCCTGTCCTCCGCGAAGCCCGCGGATTACGGCCTGGACCAACCCACGACCGTTGCGGTGGAAACCTTCGACGACTTCGCGTACACCGTCACGGTTGGCAAAAAGGTCGGCGAAGATTACGCCCTCACGGTGGCCGTCGTGGCCAACTTCCCCAAGGAACGCACCCCCGGCAAGGACGAAAAGCCGGAGGACAAGGACAAGGCGGACAAAGCCTTCAAGGACCGGCAAAAGACCTTGGAAGACAAACTCAAGGAGGCGAAGAACTTTGAGCAATGGATCTACCTCGTGCCCTCCTGGAGCGTCGATCCCGTCCTGAAGAACCGCAAGGACCTCTTCGAGGAAAAGAAGGATGAGACCAAGCCCGCGGACCCCGGCGCCCCGACCGCCCCGGGGGCTCCGGTCCTGCTCCCGCCCCCGGCTAAATAACCGCCCCGGCGGAACAACAACTGTCACCGACGGCCCGCCATCCGGCGGGCCGTTCGGCTTTTCGGGACCCGTCCGCGGCGCGTTTCGGACTCGGGTTACGATTGGGTGACGCGCCGCTTTCAACCCACTGCCGCAGGGGTTTTTATTTGGACAGGCGGAGAAAAAAGCCTCGCCCGCAAACCGACGGAGGAGTAGGATACGGGCTATTGGAATCCTTCGACTTCCTCTGGCGGGGAAGGCGGGATTCCGCGACCGATAAACGACCAGAATTCGACTGGAGCAGCGATCAAATGGTGCTGAAATCGACCAACTCGCGGGGCGCCGCCGCCCGCTTCCGGCCCGCCCCGGCCAACTAAACCCTCCCATGCTCAAGTCGATTTTTGCCAAGATTTCTCCGAACCTGATCGTGCGGGAGGCCAAAGCGGGGGCGCGCAAAATCACGGCGAACGAGCAGCGCTTGGTGGATTTCTGCGCCTTGTCGGTGGAGGAAGCCCCCAAACGGTTCAAGTTGAGCCCCAACGGCCTGACCGAGGACCAGGTGGCGGATTCCCGCCGGGAATTCGGCCCCAATGAGCTGAAGATCGGCGAGAAAACCGGTTTCTTCTGGGAAATCCTGCTCCGGTTCAAAAACCCGCTCGTCATCCAATTGCTGGTCATCGCCGTGGTCTCCCTCTGGACGAATGACGTCGGCTCGGCGGTAGTGGTGGGGGCGATGATCTTCCTCAGCGTGGTGCTGGCGTATTTTCAAGAGCGCCGTTCCGGCCGGGCCGTCCAGAAACTCCAGGCCATGGTGCAAACCAACTGCGTGGTGATTCGGGACGGCAAAGAGCACGAAATCCCCATGCATGAAATCGTGCCGGGCGATCTCGTCCTCCTCCAAGCCGGGGCGATCATTCCGGCGGATTTGCGCCTGCTGTTCACCAAGGACTTTTTCATTGGTCAATCGGCGCTCACCGGCGAATCCATGCCCGTGGAAAAGAACGCCACCCCCTGCGATTTGGCGGACAAGGGCATCATCGAGCTGCACAACGCCTGCTTTCAGGGCAGCAATGTGATCAGCGGCAGCGCCCGCGCGGTGGTGATCAACACCGGCAACCGCACCTACTTCGGCTCCATTTCCGAAAAATTGGCCGGCCAGACCACCCAGACGAGCTTCGACAAGGGCATCTCCAGCTTCACCTGGCTGATGATCCGTTTCATGGTGGTGATGGTCAGTGTGGTTTTCCTAATCCGTTACTTCAAGACCCACGACCTGTTGGAAGCCATCAAGTTCAGCCTCGCCGCGGCCGTGGGGCTCACGCCCGAAATGCTGCCGATGATCGTCACGGTGAACCTCTCCAAGGGCGCCATGGCCATGTCCCGCAAAAAGGTCATCGTCAAAAAGCTGAACTCAATTCAAAACTTCGGCGCCATCGACATTCTCTGCACCGACAAGACGGGCACCCTGACCCAGGACCGCATCGTGCTCGAAAAGCATGTGGACGTGACCAACCGCACCAGCGAGGACGTGCTGCGTTACGCCTACATGAACAGCTATTACCAGACCGGGTTGCGCAACCTGCTGGACCGCTCCATCCTGTCGAAGACGGACCTCGACGTGGAACGGAGCTGCAAGAAGGTCGATGAAATCCCCTTCGACTTCTCCCGCAAGCGCATGTCGGTGGTGATCGATTACGAAGGCGACCATGTGCTCATCTGCAAGGGCGCCGTGGAGGAAATCTACCGCGTCTGCGACCGCTACCAGGTCGATGAGGAAATCAACCCGCTCATTGATGTCATCAAGAACGATTTGATGGAGGAATACGAGGCCCTGAGCAGCGACGGCTACCGCGTGGTGGCCATCGCCTACCGGGAGTATCCGCGCGACAAGCAGGTGTTCTCCGTGGCGGATGAAACCAACCTGATTCTGCTCGGTTACATCGCCTTCTTCGATCCGCCCAAGGAGTCCGCCGCGCAGGCCCTCGAATCCCTGGCCCGCATGGGGGTCACCACCAAGATCCTCACCGGCGACAACGCCCTGGTCACGCGCAAAGTGTGCCGGGATGTTGGGCTGAAAGTGGAACGGGTCGTGACCGGCGATCAACTGCGCAATCTCACCGAGGACCAACTGGCGGATCTCGCCGAATCCGCCAACGTCTTCGCCCGCCTCTCCCCGTCCCAAAAATCCGACATCATCCACGCCCTTCAAAAGCGCGGGCATGTCGTGGGTTACATGGGCGACGGCATCAACGACGCGCTCGCGCTGAAAATCTCCGATGTGGGCATCTCGGTGGACACCGCGGTGGATGTGGCCAAGGAGGCCGCCGACATCGTGCTGCTGGAAAAGAGCCTGCTGGTGCTGGAGGAAGGCATCCTCGAAGGCCGGAAGGTGTTCGGCAACATCATCAAATACATCCGCATGGGGGCCAGCTCGAACTTTGGCAACGTGTTCAGCCTCGTGGGCGGCAACCTGCTGCTGCCCTTCGAGCCGATGCTCTCCCGGCAACTTTTGGTCAACAACCTCCTCTACGATTTCTCCCAGTTGGCGATCCCCACGGACAAGGTGGACGAGGAATACCTCCAACAGCCCCGCAAGTGGAACATCGACAACGTCAAACGTTTCATGACCTATGTGGGCCCGATCAGTTCCATTTTCGACTACGCCACCTTCGCGCTGATGTGGTATGTTTTCGCGGCCAACCTGCACCAGACGGAAGGTGACCACGCGGAGAAGATTTTCCACACCGGCTGGTTTGTCGAATCCCTGATCACCCAGTCGCTCATCGTGCATATCATCCGCACGCGCAAAATCCCCTTCCTGCAGAGCTCCCCCAGCCTGCCGCTCCTGCTCGGAACCGTGTTGGTGATTGCGATCGGGGCCTGGCTGCCCTACAGCCCCTTTGCCGCGGACTTGGGTTTCGTCGCCCTGCCGCCGGCGTTTTGGTGGTGGATGGTCGCCTTCATGGTGGCTTACGGGCTCCTCTGCCACTGCGTGAAGGATTGGTTCTTTAAGAAATTCGGCGCCGACTGACCATGAAAACTCTCCTCACCGCCCTGCAGGAGGGCCGCTTTGTCGAACTGCCCGAGACCAGCAAGGAAAAGGCGCTCAATTACCTGGCGAATCTGATCGAGGCCATGCCCGACCTCAGTCCGGGCACCGACGTGGCCGGCGGCGTGCAACACCGCGAGAACCAATTCAACACGGG